>DATMRF010000129.1:0-40780 GCA_035566435.1 Candidatus Acidiferrum sp. | reverse complement strand
CACGCCCACTAAAGCTTATATTTTTTTCACCCCATCACCTTTAGAACGCATGCCGCCCAGTTCTCACGCCGGAATTCACGAACGGAAAATCGCCGCGCGACGGCAAATTCTGACCCTGACGTTCCTTACTATATAGAGCCCCGGTGTGTCGCAGCGCCCCGACGGTCTGCAGCGTCCGCGACCGCCGGCTTGGTCAAACTGAAGAAGAACAAACGAAAATGATATGAAAACGCAACAAACAGCGAAAATCGGAGGCCGAACCAACCGGGCCAACCCGCCATTCGGCCCTCGACCCTCGTCCACCTCGTAGGAGCTATTAGGAGCTATTAGGACCTATTAAAGCCCAAAAAAATGCACCTGGCCCCAACGCCGCTTGAAAAACCCGAAAGCCAGTCCCCAAATGATGAAAGTATGCGCTCCCCGACCATCACTCCACTACTCCATGACTCCATCGCTCCCTCCGCGCTCATCCGAGTAAATCCGACTAGATCCGACCAAATCCGAGTAAATCCGAGTGTTTTTTTGAGCTGAACTGATCTCTCACGCGGATAACCCTACTGGAGCCCAACCACTGCCTAGACCTGCACCGACCCGAAACCTCATTCGCGCCGGTTCGCGGTAAATCGCCTTTGAAACAATTTCGCCGGCCCGGGCCCACTGACTTGGACCCCACCGGCGCTGCTCTTTGACATCCTAATCAGTACCCTTCGCGCAGACCTCGCCGCCAACCGCGCGGGGCGTCGCTTACCCACGACGCCCCGCTGCGCCGGGCAGACCGGTCCTCCTCCTGCCGATGGGAGCAGAGCTCAGCCCAGACGCAAAGGCGCATCAGCGGGAAGGTGGGAACCGTGTTTAGCCCTGGAGCAGAGGCTCACTTCCGAGTGAACTCAGCGGACTTGCTGTTTCGCCTCGGATTCCTTGAACCCTTTGCAGTGCAATCCCACAACTCCGCGCACGGACGAGAAAAAATTGGAGTGCGGTGGCAGAGCGTAGCGACGACACCACTGTCCGAGGGCGGTCCTGCCCCCAAAGCGGCGTTTCTTTTCGCGCCTTCTCGTGCCTTTTTGTGGCAATTCTGGCGCCTCCCGCGTATTCCCGTATTCCGCGGTCATTCTCTCCTGCTTTTGGTTGCGGCTCCGCCGCGCTGCGCCCTTGCGTTAAATCTCCGTTGCGTAGCCTGGTTCTTCAGTTCTCGCAAAGCCTCGTTGACACCCGCGGGGAAAATCCTTAAAACCCTTCACGACTCGAACCAACTCGAACTATGCAAAGCGTCCAACTTGGCTTCCTCGACTATACGATTCTCGCCATCTACGTCGCCTTCGTAGTCGGGATTGGTTTTGCCCTGAGACGGTACATGAAGAGCTCGTCGGACTTTCTCACGTCCGGCCGCTCGATTCCGGCGTGGGTCACGGGCCTGGCGTTTATCTCAGCGAACCTGGGCGCCCTCGAGCTGGTGGGCATGGCCGCCAGCGGCGCCAAGTACGGCATCGCCACCAGCCATTTCTACTGGGTTGGCGCCATCCCGGCGATGGTGTTCCTCGCCATCTTCATGATGCCGTTTTACTACGGCTCCAAAGCCCGCTCCGTGCCCGAGTATCTCAAAATGCGGTTCGATGAACGGGTGCGGGCGTTGAACTCGATTGCCTTCGCCGTGATGACCGTGTTTGCGTCCGGCATTTCCATGAACGCGCTGGCCAAGTTGCTCAATCAGCTTCTGGGGTGGAACTACCACCTCGCGCTCTGGATCTGCTCGGCCGTCGTGCTGGTCTACGTGCTTAAAGGCGGCCTGACCTCTGCCATCTACACTGAAGTGCTCCAATTTTTCATGATCGTGCTGGGCTTCGCACCGGTGGTATATCTCGGGCTGAAGGATGTCGGCTGGTGGGGCTCGATGAACAGTACCCTGCAGGGCGTCGCCCAAAACCCCGCGGCACTGGACCTCAAGGAGGTCGGCACTCACTACGGTGCGGATGCCTGGACCAGTGCCTGGAAACCGCTGCTCGGCGGGCCATCAGCTAATCCGATGGGAGTGGACTTGTTCGCGATGGTCTTCGGCCTCGGGTTCGTGCTCTCTTTTGGCTACTGGTGTACGAATTTCCTGGTCGTGCAACGCGCTATGGCCGCCAAAAACATGGGGGCCGCGCGTCGGACGCCATTGATTGCCGCCGTGCCGAAGATGCTCTTCCCTG
Source organism: Candidatus Acidiferrum sp. (assembly GCA_035566435.1). Lineage (GTDB taxonomy): Bacteria > Verrucomicrobiota > Verrucomicrobiia > Limisphaerales > UBA8199 > DATMRF01. The sequence continues at coordinate 38,591 of DATMRF010000129.1, read as the reverse complement.
CGCTGGTGATCGTGCCGGGCATGATCGCCGTCGCGCTTACTGCCATGCCGAACAAGAGCTATCGAATTCCGCCGCCGATCCTGGCCGCAGAGGTCTATTCCAAGGGCGTAGCTTCCGTCAAAGCCGCCGCCACCATGGAGCCGACCGAGGCATTCAAGACGGTTAGCGAGGCGATGGGCAAGAAAATGAACGCCGATAAAGTCGCTGCGCTGGTCAAGGATTCTGGTAAGCTTGACGATCCCAGTATCAAGCAGGGCCTTTACAATGCCATTGCCGAGTATGATTACGATGGCGTGATCCTTTCTCTGGTGAAACGGTACTGTCCGCCCGGCCTGCTGGGCCTCGCCCTGACGGCTCTTCTCGCCTCTTTCATGTCAGGCATGGCGGGCAATGTCACCGCCTTCAACACGGTCTTCACTTATGATCTCTACCAGGCCTACCTGGCGCCGAGTAAGAGCGACCAGCACTACTTCCGGGTGGGGCAGGCCATAACCGTGGTCGGCATTTTGTTGAGTATCGCCTGCGCTTATTTCGCTTCGATGTATAACAACGCCATGGACATCATCCAACTGGTGTTCGGTTTTGTGAACGCCCCGCTATTTGCGACCTTTTTACTGGGCATGTTCTGGGCCCGTTGCACCGGCACCGGGGCTTTCCTCGGATTGTTCGGTGGCATTACTGGCTCGGCCGTGTTCCATTCACTGACGCTCGCTGCCGGAAACACGCCGGGCGTTAAGGGCGGCTACCTCCACGTAATGAAAACTTTCCCCAGCGAAATGGCCCAGAACTTCTGGCTGGCCAGCTTTGCGTTCATTATCTGCTTGACCCTGACGTTGGTTATTTCACTCGCCACCAAACGCACTAAGACAAACGAGGAACTCAAGGGCCTGGTCTATTCGCTGACGCCCAAACTCAAGGACGAGGCGGCGGCCTGGTATTTGCGCCCGGCGCCACTGGGATTAGTCCTGCTCGTCGGCTGCGTAATTCTCAACTTCATTTTCCGCTAAAAAGAAAGAAAGACATTTATGGGTCTCGATATCCGCTGGCCGATTGGCCTTATGTTCTCGCTCATCGGTTCGCTGCTGGTCATTTATGGCCTGGTGACTGGCTCGAACGCAGAGATCTACCAGCGTTCGCTCGGCTTGAACGTCAACCTCTATTGGGGATTGCTGCTGTTGGTGTTTGGCGGCTGGATGCTCACGATGGCCTGGCGCGGCAGCCAGAAGCCCGGCGGACCGGAAACGCCGGACGACGGCAAATCGAAGTAAGAGCTCGCCGGAAGAAAACAGAGGCCGGAGGGCGCAGCGTGGCAGGGCAGGGCGTCACCTCGAGAGCTCGACTGCGTGTGCCGGCGCCTTTTGCGACCTTGCTTTTTTTGCGACGACTTGAAATGAAACCAGCTGTTCAAAAAGCGAAGTTCGGACAATTGCCCGATGGCAAAGCAGTGGATCTTTACACCCTCACGAACGCGAACGGCCTCGTTGCGAAGATCACCAACTACGGCACGATCATCACTGAACTGCACGTGCCCGACCGCCAAGGCAGAACCGCCGATGTGGTCCTCGGTTTCGATAACCTGGGACCATACCTCAAAGGCCACCCTTATTTCGGCTGCACGGTTGGGCGGGTCGCAAACCGGACCGCCGGCGGCAAGTTCTCTTTGGACGGCAAGACTTACCATTTGGCCGTCAACAATGGGCCCAATCATCTCCACGGTGGGATCAAGGGTTTCGACAAAATGGCCTGGAAGGCCGAGCCACAAGCCGGAGCCGCGGTGAAGTTCACCCACACCAGCGCCGATGGCGAGGAAGGCTACCCCGGAAAACTCGATGTCACGGTCGTCATGGCCCTCACCGATGCGAATGAGCTGCGCCTTGAGTACATGGCCGTTACTGACAAGCCAACGCCCATTAATCTCACGAACCATTCCTATTTCAACTTGTTTGGCGAGGGGGACATCCTCGGACACGAGTTGATGCTGGAGGCGGACTATTACACGCCGAGCAATGCCAGCCTGATACCGACCGGCGAAATCAAAGCAGTCAAGGGCACCCCGTTGGATTTCGCCACCCCGATGACCATTGGCTCCCGTATCTTGGAGGTGGCCAACGAGGAGGCCGGATACGACCACAACTATGTCGTCAACGGCGGCGGCAAGTCCCTCGCCCTGGCGGGGCGCGTTTATGAACCGCGGAGCGGACGGGTGATGGAGGTTCACACCACCCAGCCGGGCGTTCAGCTTTATACGGCGAATTACCTCGACGGTTCCCTCACCGGAAAGCGCGGCGTGGTCTATCGCCGCCAAAACGCTTTTTGTCTCGAGACCCAGCATTTCCCGGACTCCGTCAATAAACCTAACTTCCCTTCAACGATTCTGCGCCCGGGAGAAATCTATCAACAGGCGACCGTTTATAAGTTCACGGTCGGATAACAGCTCGCAAAGTTTCGAAGCGTAATTACACTCCTCCTCCTATGTCCCTGAAAGAGCTCGGCAAATCAGTCACGGAACAATTCGCCAAAGCTTACGGGCGTCCTCCCCAGTGGCTCGCCGCCGCGCCCGGCCGCGTCAATGTCATCGGCGAGCACACGGATTACAACGACGGCTTTGTCTTCCCCATGGCCATCGACCGTTACACCGTGATTGCCGCTGCCCCCTCAGCCGGCGGCTCAAAGACCGCCCAGCTCCGCTCGACGGTTGGCGACAGCCCGGCCCTCATCGACCTGACCCAGCCGCTCAAGCCGTCCAAGAAAGGCACTTGGTATAACTATCCGCTCGGCGTTATCGCGGGCTTTGTGGCGCGCGGCATCACGCCAGGAGGTTTTGACGCCTTGATCCATTCCACCGTCCCGCTGGGCGGGGGCCTTTCGAGCAGCGCCGCTCTCGAAGTCTCCACCGCCACGATGCTCGAGGCGATCACCGGCAAGACGCTGGATCCAGTCGAAAAAGCGTTGCTTTGCCAGAAGGCCGAACATGAATACGCCGGCATGCCCTGCGGCATCATGGACCAGTTCATCTCGGTGATGGGCAAGAAGGACCACATCCTCCTTCTCGATTGCCGGTCGCGCAAAACAGAGCTGGTTCCGATGACGGACTCCAGCGTCGCGTTGCTTATTACCAACACCAACGTGAAGCACGAGCTGACTGGCGGCGAGTACGCCAAACGCCGGGCCCAGTGCGAAGAGGCGGCTAAAATCCTCGGAGTGCCCTCATTGCGCGATGCCGACGTCGAGAAGCTCGAACGCGCTCGCGGCAAAATGGACCCGGTGGTGTATCGCCGCGCCCGCCATGTCATCAGCGAAATCGAACGCACCGTCCACGCCGCCGAAGGCGTGCGTGCGTCGAACTGGCCGACCGTCGGCCAACTCATGTACGCCAGCCATTCTTCGCTGCGCGACGATTACGAAGTCAGTTGCCCGGAATTGGACGCCGTGGTCGACATCGCCCTGTCCCTCGGCCCAAAAGGCGGGGTTTACGGGTGTCGCATGACCGGTGGCGGTTTTGGCGGCTGCACCGTGGCTTTAGTGCAGGCCGGCCAGGTCGCCGCCATTTCCGACCGCATCGCCTCCGAATACGAAAAGCGGACGAAGATCAAACCCACGCTTTTCGTCTCACGCCCTGCCGCCGGGGCAACGGTGCTTTCGTAGTGCCGATGACCAACCTCATTGCAACGTGCTTGGCTCGGTTCTTCCGCATTGCCAAATCTCGGTTGGCACTTTGCGCGCCAGCGGACGGTGGGAACGAGGCAAAAGGCGAAAGCGGCAGAGGACAGCCGCACTCCAAAACCTGACGGAAGAGTTGCGGGCGCTGAGAACTCGCTTGCGTTTTGGAGTGCGGCTGTCCTCTGCCGCTTTCCTCGCCCTCGAAGCGAAAACACGCCCATGCCGGCGGCCAACCTGCGAACGGTTCGCGCCACCAGCCGTTGGAGCGATTGCTGCCCAAAGAATCGGCCACCAGTTTGAATCGCACCTTTTCATGGGCGTTGCTTCTCGTCGGTTAGTTACCCTATCTTTCTCAACAGCCCTCTGGCGCGCCGCACCCAAATGCGGTCGCGTTTCCGTTGGAAGGTCGGCGCGTGCTGGTCGTCGGCCACGACATCCTTCAGCTCAGCTCGCGCCGGCTCGGGTTGATTCTTGGCAAGGTACAGCTCTGCGAGTTGTACTTTGGCCCGCGGATAGGAATGCTGCTCGGTCACCTGCTGCCAAATCTTCATCGCTGCGTCCGTCTCGCCGAGCGCGGTGAGTGTTTCGGCCAGCGCCATTTGGGAATAGCCATATTCGTGTTTGGGGTTTTCCGCGACGACGCGCTCGAGCAACGGTCTCGCTTCGGCCGGCTTGTGCTGCCGCAGCAGGCATTGACCGAGGTGCGCGCGCGTGTCGATGTCCTGCGCGTCGCGCTCCAGCGACGCACGGTAGCACACCTCTGCTTGTTCGAGTTTTCCCTGGTGGAAATAGATATCGCCGAGCTGCGAATGATGATGGGCCTTATCGAGATGGTGGATCTGCGCCTGGAGTTCCTTGATGCGCTTGCGGTGGTAGGCGCCGGGGAGCTGGAAACCGCTCATCGAGGAAGGCGAGGAACGATAAACGTAGAAATAATACCAGAGCGCCGCAAAGCCCCAGCCCACCAGGATGAATAGCGCCCATACCCACTCCTTCTGCCGGATCGCGTCGATCAGCATCCAAAGCTGGAACGCCGTCAGCAGCAGCGCCACCGGCGAGCTCCACAAATAATCGGCAGAAAAAAACCTTGTCAGCAACGAACCGAACATGGTGCCGGCGAGATTATCGCAATCCCGCTGAAAGGCAATCCGCTTGTGGCCCGCTGCGCCTGCAGCGGGCTGTGACGCTCGCCCTCCCGGCAACGGCCTCAGTTAGCGTCCCAACGCCTCAACGCTTCAACGCACCCACCTTGCTCACCTCGGTTTGCCGGCTTAGCAATCTCAGCGCTGCAAGCAGCTGTCCATCCTCACTGCGCTGGAGTTGCTCGGCACTCATCCCTCGCTCGGCAGAAGGCAAAAGGGGATTGACTTCTGAGGGAAGGGTTACCGTGACTTCCGGAGTGATGCCCTTATGCCAAAAGGAGCGGCCGTTGGGCGTGAGCCACTCTTCGACGGCGAGCAGCAGGGCCGAGCCATCCGACAGACGGAACCGCTGCAGCACGGTCCCCGTGCCGAAAGTGGTTCCGCCGACGAGTTTGGCCCGGTGTGTATCCTGGAAGGCGCCGGCGACAATTTCAGCGGCACTTGCCGAGCCCTCGTTGACCAAAACCACCAGTGGCAGGTTGGTCGCCACTCCTCCTTTGTCCGTGGGGATGGGTTCGACATTACCTTTGGCATCCTTGGCCAGGAGCACGTTTCCGCCGTTCAAGAACTGGCTGGCCACGCCGACCGCTTCGTCGAGCAGGCCACCCGGGTTATTCCGAAGGTCCAGGATGATCCCATTAAGCTTGTCGCGCTGAATTTCGGTGAGGGCCTTTTGCAGGTCCCGTGTGACGCCGGCGTCGAAGCTGGCAAGCCGGAGGTGAGCGTTGGCCGTGCCGGGTAGCCGTTGCCAGGTGACTTCGTGCAATTTGATCGAGGCCCTCACCAGAGTGACTTCGCGCGTGCGGCTGGAACGGGCGTCCTGGACTGTGAGCCTGACCTTCGTGCCCGCGCGTCCGCTGATGTGGTCTACGACCCGGCTGATCGGCCAGTCGGTGATGTCTTCTCCCGACACTTTGAGAATCAGGTCGCCCGGTTGGAGCCCGGCCTTTTGGGCGGGCGAATCGTCGAGCGGGGCCACGACCACGGCTCGACCGTTTTTCATTTGGATCTCGATGCCGACACCCTTGAACTCGCCCCGTTCCGTGGTTCTTAGCTCCTTAACCATATCGGGGGTAAGGAACGTGCTGTGACCGGTGTCGCCGAGCGAATCGACCATGCCGCTGATGGCGCCGTAGGTGAGTTCCGTCGGCTGGATTCCGGTCGGATCGACGTAATGATTCTGGATGGTGTTCCAGGCCTGTGCCATGAGCCGAAAATCCGGTTGGGATTTCGAGGCCGAAGCGCAGCCCATGGCCCCCAGCCAGCCAAGAGCGAGACCGGAACAGAAGGCCAGCGCCAGGGGCCAGGAGTTTGGGCGCCGGCGGGCAAGGCCGCCTGCCACGGGTGGGTGAAGAGTCAGGGGTGTGTCCATAAAACAGGTCAGGTCAGAAAGCGTGGTCTGGTGGCAGCTTTGCCGCGTTGTGGTCCACCCGCGGACAGAATACCGCGCAGCCCGGGCCAATTGAGTCGCCCGTCCGTCCGCTTAAGGTTCTTGCTGCCAGTCATCATCCCCATTGTAGCATGCGCGTGGGTTTTCGCAGCTTTCCGTCAGGCCTAATTCCTTGCCTAAGCTGACATGTTATTTCAGGCTGGATTTGAGTGAAGCAGAAGAAAGCGCGCCGGTTTGGCAGTCCTCCCGGGGACCGCAGCCCAGTTCGGGAGCAGGCGACCCGTGGTGGCCGGGAGCAGGGCAACGCTGCGGTTGCTGCGTCATCGAGTCCCTGGTGGGGTTCTGACTGGCTGTTCGGTCTGTTCGTCATCTTTGTCACCGTCCTGGTCTACCATCCGGCCTGGCGCGGCGGCTTCATCTGGGACGATGACATCTACGTATCGAATAACCCGCTCTTGACCGCGCCGGACGGTTGGCGGCGGATTTGGCTCTCACTTGACGCGCCGTCTCAGTATTTTCCGCTGACCTACACGGTCTTTCGCTTGGAACGAGGGTTATTTGGACTCAATTCTACCGGATTTCATTGCTTCAATATCTTTCTCCACGCGGCCAACGCTCTGCTGGTTTGGAGAGTTCTGCGCCGGCTGAACGTCTCCGGCGCGCGATTGGCTGCGTTGATTTTTGCCGTGCACCCGGTGCAGGTGGAATCCGTCGCCTGGATCACCGAGCTAAAAAACGTGCTGTCGCTGTTCTTTTGCCTGCTGGCTATGCTTACTTGGTTGGCGTTTATTGAGGAAAGGGCGAGAAAACGTTGGCGCTGGTATGTATCGACACTTCTCTTCTATTTGTTCGCGCTGTTAAGCAAAAGCACCGCCTGCACGCTGCCGGCCGCCATGTTTCTGGTTCTCTGGCTGAAACGAACGCCAATCACCAAAAGGCGACTGGCGCAAATCGTTCCATTTATCGCCGTTGGCCTGGGAATGGGTTTGCTCGCGATCTGGTGGGAGCACTACCACCAGGGCACTGAAGGGGCATCGTTCGGGCTGGGGCCGCTCGACCGATTGTTGCTCGCGAGTCGCGCTCTCTGGTTTTATGCCGCTAAATTAATCTGTCCAGCCCATCTCACCTTCAGCTACCCACGGTGGACAATCCGGGCCGACCACCCATTGGCCTATTCCTGGCTGGCCGGCGCCGCCGTGTTGGCGTGGATAATTTATGCCGCCAGGCGCCGCCTCGGCCGGGGTGTCGAGACGGCGGCCCTGTTCTATGTTGCCACCTTGAGCCCGATGCTGGGCTTCATCATGCTTTACACATTCGAATACACTTTCGTCGCCGACCATTACCAGTACGTCGCGTGCATCGGGCCAATCGCCCTGGTCGCAGCCGGAATGACCCGTGCCGTGCGGTCGCTCGGCGCGAGGGATGAATGGCTTCGAGGCTTCCTTTGCGTGCCGCTTGTGTTGGCGCTCGGAGTATTAACCTGGCGCCAAAGCGAAACCTACGCCGACGTGGAAACTCTGTGGCGCCGGACCCTCGCCAACAATCCCGAATCCGTGCTGGCGCTAAACAATCTCGGCAACCTGCTGTTGCAAAGAGGCGACACGGACGAGGCGCTGCGTCATTTTGCAAAGGCGATCGAGCTTCGCCCCGACTTTCCTGAGAGCCACAGTAACCTGGGCAACGCCTTCGCCCAACGCGGCGAGGCCGCCGAAGCAATGGTCGAATATCAAAAGGCGCTTCAGCTCCGCCCCGGGCTGCCCGAAGTCCACAACAACCTGGGCAACCTCCTCGCCAGACAGGGACGAGTGGACGAAGCTGTCGCGCAATTTCAGCAGGCCTTGGCCCTTCGCCCCGGTTTTGCCGACGGGCACAATAGCCTTGGGATCTTGCTGCTCCAACAGGGGCGGGTGGATGAGGCGATCCCTTCGCTTCGAAAGGCGTTGGAACTTCGTCCCGACTTTGCGCTGGCTCACAACAGCCTTGGCCTCGCACTGCTGGAGAAAGGGCAGCTCGACGAGGCCCTCGGCCATTTCCAGAAAGCGCTGGAGCTTCGCCCGGACCTGGCCACCGCCCACAACAATCTCGGCAGTTTGCTGTTCCAAAAGGGGCGATTGGACGAGGCGCTCGCCCAGTTCCGGAAGGCGGTGGAACTCCGGCCTGATTTCGCCGAGGCCGACAACAATCTTGGCAAGGTGCTCCTTAGAAAGGGACAGGTGGACTCGGCGGTTATTTATTTTCAGCGGGCCCTGACCGGTCGTCCTGACTTTGCCCTGGCCCGAAGCAATCTCGACAAAGCGCTGCTCCAAAAAGGGCAGCCACAGGGCCAATAGGCCTTGCGGACCGCGAGACTCCGGGTTCGATCATCACTTCGGGAGTGGGTTTACAGGCTCCTTCTCCCAGATTACCTTCGTTCTCCTGATGGTTCAGCACAAGACACGCGTGGTGGTCGGCATGAGCGGTGGAGTGGATTCCTCCGCCACGGCCGCGCTTTTGCTCGATCAAGGCTATGACGTCGTCGGCATCACCCTGAAACTGTGGCCACAGGATTGCGTTTCACGCGCCGAGGACAAATGTTGCGGACCGCAGGCCGTTACGGATGCGCGGGCCGTTTGCCACGAGCTGGGCATTCCCTACTATCTAATCGACGAGGCGGCTGAGTTCCAGACCCACGTCATCCAGTATTTTGCCGACGAATATAAAGCCGGCCGCACGCCCAACCCGTGCGTCATGTGTAACCAGAACCTGAAGTTCGGACGCCTCCTGAACCGCGCCGACCAACTAGGCGCCCAATACATTGCCACTGGTCATTTCGCCCGCGTGGAGAGCAGTCCCGATGGCCGGCGCACCCTCTTGAAGCGCGGACTGGACCCGCGAAAGGACCAAAGCTATTTTCTCTTCTCGCTGCGCCAGGACCAATTGGCGCGCGCCATGTTTCCACTCGGGGAAAAGACCAAGAGCGATACCCGCGAAGTCGCCCGGCATTGCCGGCTGAAAACCGCTGACAAGGAGGAAAGCATGGAGATCTGCTTCGTGCCGGACAACAATTACGGCAAGTTCCTGCAAGAAGCGAAACTGGTGGAGAATCACCGGGGCGAGATTGTGGACTTGCAGGGGAAGGTGCTGGGCCACCACGAGGGCATCGCGTTCTACACCATCGGCCAGCGCAAGGGCCTCGGCATTTCCTCGCCGGCGCCGTTGTACGTCGTCGAATTGGACCCGGCTACCAATCGGGTTGTGGTCGGCGACGACGCAGCACTCGACAGCGACGAATTCTTCGCCGACCGATGCAATTGGATCGCGTTCGACACCCCGCCAGAGACTTTGGAAGCCAGCGTGAAAATCCGCTACAGCCATCCCGGAACCCCTGCCACGGTGACGCCGCTGCCAGGCGGCCGGGCCAAAGTGAAACTGCACGTTCCCCAGCGCGCGATCACACCAGGCCAGGCGGCCGTATTCTACCAGGATGACCTGGTGCTGGGCGGTGGGTGGATTTCGCGCGGTCGATAATTCAGCCAGATCCTAATTTTCCCTTGCGCCGATCAAGGTGCCTGTTAGAGTCCCCCTGCCTTTTCCACCCGTGCGGTGGATTTTTTCTTTTGACGTCGGAACACATCGATTGTGAAGATTTTTAGCGGGACCTCGAATCAGCCTCTGGCGGAGGCAATTTGCGCCTATATCGGCATCGATCTGGGCAAATCCACCATCAAGCCGTTTCCTGACGGCGAAACGTTCGTGAAAATCGAGGAGAACGTTCGCGGCGAAGACGTCTTCCTGGTCCAATCGACCAGCCCGCCGACAAACCATCACCTGATGGAGATGTTTATCATGATCGACGCGCTCCGCCGCGCCAGCGCCGCTCGCATTACGACCGTCCTGCCGTTCTATGGATATGCGAGACAGGACCGCAAAGACCAACCGCGCGTGCCGATCACCGCCAAACTGATTGCCAACCTGCTCGTAGCGGCCGGGGCTAATCGCATCCTGACCATGGACCTGCATGCTCAGCAGATTCAGGGCTTTTTCGATATTCCGGTCGATCATCTGTATGCAGCGCCGGTGATGTATGAGTATTTGAAGAAGAAGAACCTCAAGAATTTGGTCGTGGTTAGCCCCGATGTCGGCGGGTTGAAGATGGCCTACGCGTATTCGCAAGTGCTTGGCGGCGGGCTGGCTATTGTGGCGAAACGCCGCAAAAGCGCTCACGAAGTCGAATCCATGGCGGTCATCGGCGAAACGCGCGGGAAGGACGCTTTATTGGTTGACGACCTAACCGAAACAGCCGGAACGCTCACCCAGGCCGCCAGTTTGATCAAGAAAAAGGGTGCCCGGAGGATTTTGGCCTGTGTTTCCCATGCCGTTTTGAACGAGGTGGGCATCGAAAGATTGCGAAAATCCGCTATTGACGAACTGGTGACAACTGATACTGTCCTCCGCCCTGCGATAAGCGGCGTGAAGATTGCCACGCTGTCCGTCGCGGGGCTTTTGGGTGAAGCCATCAAGCGCATCCATAGTAATTCGTCGGTGACTTCGCTGTTTGAGTTCAAAGGCGGGCGCACCAGTTGACCGGTGTCCGTCGGCCAGTGACGCAGACTTGCGGTTGCGAACCAGTTTTAAGACATGAAATCAGTACCATTGAATGCCTTCCCGCGTGCCCTGGCACGCCGCGCCGGAGCCAAGAAACTTCGCGAGAACGGGCGCATCCCGGCCACCATCTACGGCCGGCAGGCGCAACCACAGAACCTGGAAGTCAACGCGAAGGAAATGGAAGACCTCATCCACCATTCGCTCTCGGAAAACCTGCTGGTGGATTTGGCGGTCAAAGATGATGCCCGCCCGCAACGGCTGGCCTTGGTGCAGGAGGTTCAGCACCATGCGCTCAGCGGCAAAGTGCTGCATGTCGATTTTCACGAAATCGCGGAGAACGAAAAGGTCGTCGTGATGGTGCCGGTCGATACCGTTGGCGAAGCTGCCGGTGTCAAGACGGACGGCGGAGTGCTTGAGCACGTGTTGTTCAGGATTAAGGCCCGCGGTCTGGCCAAGGATTTGCCGGAGCACATCATCGTCGATGTGAGCCATCTTAAGATCGGTGAGGCGATCCACCTGGGCGAAATAAAAGCTCCCCCGGGAGTCGAGCTCATCGGCGACAAACAGATTCCAGTGATCGCTGTCGCCGCGCCGCGCACGGAAGAAGAAGAGGCGGCAGAGGCTGCCGAGGCCGCGGCGGTCGCCCCGGGCGAGGTCGAGATGATCAAGGAAAAGAAAGAAGAGGGCGAAGAGGGTGCTGCTCCTGCCAAGGGTGCTCCGGGCGCCAAAGGAGCTCCGGCCGCCAAGGGCGCCGAAAAGGGCGCGGAGAAAGCTCCAGCCAAGGGCGCCGCTGCCGCGCCGGCAGGCGACAAAAAGGCCGCCCCGGCTGCCGCCGAGAAGAAAGCCGGTCCTGGGGACAAGAAGAAGTAGTTCGGCTGGCAGCCTGGGCTTCGCCCGGCTGTCGGGCTGGCTCCGCGCGTGGAGAACCTGTATCTCATCGTGGGATTGGGCAATCCGGGCTCGGACTACGCGCGGACGCGGCACAACGCCGGGTTCCTGGTACTTGATCGTCTGGTCGAGCGCTGGCGTGCGAGTTGGGCCTACGAAAAGAAGTTTAACGCGCGGCTGGCGCGTGCCGAACTGGGTGCCCGGCGGGTGTTGCTCTGCCAGCCGCAGACGTTCATGAACGCTAGCGGCGAAGCCGTCATGGCAGTGAAGGATTTTTTTCGGGTAGCGTTGACGCGGCTGCTTGTGGTGGTGGACGATGCGGATTTGCCGCTCGGTCATTTGCGTTTGCGCCCGGGCGGGAGCAGCGGCGGACACCACGGGCTGGAATCTATCGAGCAACATGTGGGCTCGCGAGATTATCCGCGGTTGCGCATTGGCATCGGCCGGCAGGACGGCGCGCGGGAAATCACCCGGCATGTGCTGGGGCGATTTGGTTCGACGGAAGCCCCGCTGGCGGATAAAGTTTTAACTGTGGCTTCCGACCAGGCTGAAACCTGGCTGGAAGCCGGAATACAAACAGCAATGAGTCAGTTTAACGGGGTCGTCGCCGATTCCGCGAACGAAGGAAAAGAGCAGTGAAACGATACGAAGGCTTGTTCATAGTTGATACGGCAGGCAAAGAAGAAACCATTAAAGACACCATCGACAAGATCTCCGCGGAGATTGCTTCGCTGGGCGGCAAAGTCGAGACGGTGCAGAAGATGGACAAACGCAGTTTTGCGCGTGTTGCCAACAAGCGCCATAGCTCCGGCTTTTATGTCAATGTTATCTTCGAAATGCCCCCCGCTGCCCTCGAACAGTTAAAGCATCGCTTCGCGATGAACGATGACGTTTTCCGGGTGATGTTTTCCACTGCCCCGGCGCCGAAACCAGTAACCACCTAATCAGAAAATAGAAAGGAACCGAACCCTATGGCCAGCTTCAATAAAGTCATTCTCGCGGGAAACCTCACACGCGATCCTGAGTTGCGCTATACCCCGAAGGGCACCGCCGTCGCCCGCATCGGCTTGGCGATCAACCGCACCTGGAAGACCGAGACGGGTGAGAGCAAAGAAGAGGTGACATTTGTGGATGTCGAGGCGTTTGGCCGTCAGGCGGAGGTCATTTCCCAATACATGAAAAAGGGCCGCCCCTTCCTCGTCGAGGGCCGGCTCAAGCTCGATCAATGGGAAGACAAGAACACTCACCAAAAGCAGAGCAAGTTGAAAGTCGTCCTGGAAAGCTTCTCTTTCATCGATTCGCGAGGCGCCGCCGATGGCGCTCCCGGCGAGGCCGCCCGTCCACGTCCGGCTGCTGTTGCCGCCGCCGCTCCCGCCGCGGCTCCCAGCGCCGGTCCCGAGCCCGCCGAGGGCGAACCCCAGGCGCACGAGGAGGACGATGTCCCCTTTTAACCCGATGACGCCGCTGCGTGACCGGACGGTCCCTTTCACGCATCACGCATCACGCATCACGATTCCGTATGGCAAAAACTGAAGTTATCCTCACTCACAATATTGTCGGCCTGGGCGCTGAATCCGACCAGGTCAAAGTAGCCGCCGGTTACGCTCGCAATTATTTGTTCCCGCAAGGGCTGGCGATTCCCCTGACGGGCTCCAACAAGCGCCGCCTCGAAGCGCTCAGGCAGCGCCGCGCCGAGCGTGAAGCCCACGAGCTGAACACGATGACCGAACTGTCCAAGAGCATCTCCAAGCTCATTTGCGTGATCTCTGCCAAAACGGGCGAGGACGGCAAGATGTTCGGCACCGTGACCTCGGGCATGATCGCTGACCAGCTCAAGACCCAGTTCGAGATCTCGCTGGATAAAAGGAAGATTCATCTCGACCAGCCCATTCGCGCTCTGGGCGAGCACGAGGTGGAACTACGGCTGCATGCCGATGTGACCACCACCCTTAAGGTCCGGGTCGAGAGCAGCACTCCGCTGGCTGCACCGGTTGCGGCGCCTGCGCCCGACGCCAGGAAAGAGGAGCCCAAGACGGAGAAGCGCGGACGCCGTCCTGAACCAGCTGGTGAAAAGGCGGCGAAGCCTGAAGGCGGCAAACCTGAAGCCGGCGACAGAAGGCCACGCCCTGCGAGGCCGGAACGAGCTCAGCGACCCGAGAGAGGCCCACGGCCTGAAAAAGGTCCACGCCCCGAAAAGGCTCCACGGGCTGATAGTGGTGCAAGGCCCGAGGGAGGTCCACGGCCCGAAAAGCCTGCGAAGGCTCCACAGTCCGAATAAGGGAATTGCTCCTGTAAGCTTTGGAGGCAGGCCAGCAATGGCCTGCCTTTCTGCTTCTACCAGTCCTTGATTGGCCGGTTGCGGTCCACCGGTTTGCCCTCGGGCTTTGCCGGCAGCATCAGCTCCTCGCCTTTTTGCGCGTCCAGCAATTGCTGCGCCTGCTCAGGCGTCATCTGGCCGGCGGCGTACGCGGCGGCCTCACGTTCCTTCTCCTCCTCGCTTTGTTTTGGCTGGCCGGCTGACTGCTGCGGCGGCTGTTGTTGCTGCTGTCGCTGTTGAGCTTGTTGAGCGGCCTGCTGTTGCTGTTCGTCCTGCTTCTTCTGATCGGCCGGTTGTTGCTGGTGTTGTTGACCAGAGTTTTGCTGCGATTGGTTTTGTTGAGCCTGCTGCCGTTCCTTCTGCTGTTGCTCCTCCTGCTGCTGCTTTTGGTCGTTTGATGGGTCCTGCTGCTGCTGCTGCTTATCCTGGTTCTGCTGATCGGACTTGTCCTGCTTGGATTGTTGTTGTTGTTGCTGTTTGAATTCCTCCAGCCTTTTCTTCACGAAATCGCGATTAAACTTCGCGTCCGCATCCTGTGGGTTAAGTTTCAAAGTCAGGTCGTAGTCCTTAAGTGACCTTTCCCAGGCATCGGTCCGTTGTTTGGGATCCGGGTTTTTCTCGCCCAGCCAATAGGAGGAATTTCCGCGGTTGTAGTACGCGGATTCCTGCAGTTTGAGGTCCGGAGAGTTCAGGGCGGCGCTGAACTGGTTGGTGGCTTCTTCAAACTGCCTGTTGCGATAGGCGGCGGTCCCCGCATTAAAATGCAGCCGCGGGTCGTCGGCCTTGCGCTCCAGCAGTTGTTGGTAGTCTCTTAACGCCTGGTCGAAGTTGCCCTCCTTGTATTCGCGCAAAGCGTTCGAAGGGGAGCCTGCAGCCGGGCCGGGCCAGAGTAGCAAGAGAGCCAACGACGAGGATAGCAGAGGCAGAGAGGCGGAGCTTCGTTTGCGTTCGGGTAATAGCATCTCGACAATTAACAATACCACGGCGGCTCCCAACGGCCAATGAAACCGTTCGTGATACTGTTTCACCAGCTTTTCCTGGTGCTCGGCTTTGGGCAGGCTGGCCAGGCCGTTCGGGGACTCGTACAGCGTGTCGATGGTTTTAGCCCCGCTCAGGTGCAAGTAAAAGCCTCCGCCGATAGTTGCGATTTCCTGCAGTAGCCCCTCATCCAGGTGCGATTTTACGACATTGCCATGGTCGTCGCGGATATAGTCGTCATGACCCTGGGCGTCCTTGATCCGCAGCAATTCGCCTTCACTGGTGCCGATACCAATGGTGTAGATGCGCAAGCCGGCGCCAGCGGCCTTTTTGGCGGCCTCCGCGGCACCCGAATCGTGATCCTCTCCATCGCTCATCAGGACCAGTACCTTGTGGTTGTCACCCTCCTTAAACGCCGTCAGCGCTGCCTCAATGGCGTCCGCCAGGGCCGTGCCACCCTCCGGGATCGTGTTGACATCGAGCGTCTGCACACTCTGGCGGAAGGCCGCATCGTCAATTGTTAGCGGACACTGCAGGAAAGCGCTGCCGGCAAATGCCACCAGGCCGAGACGGTCGGATCTTGCGAGTTGCATCAGGTCCAGCGCGGCGAGTCTGGCCCGGGCGAGCCGATTCGGCGCGACATCCTGCGCCAGCATGCTCTTCGAGGTATCAATAGCGACGACGATATCGACGCCGCGCTGTCTGACCTCCTGCCAGGTAAAACCCCACTGCGGCCTGGCCAAAGCTACGATCGCGCAAGCGACGGCCAACACCAGGCAGGCCTGCCGGATCTTCCGGCGCGTGGGCGAAATGCCTGAGAGCAAGCCCGGAAGCAGCCGCGTCTGGATGAAGCCCTTCATCAGTTCCTGGCGCTTGCGGCCCGCCCACCAGAAGAACGCCACCATCCCTGGAGGGAAGATAAGCATAAGCCAGAGAACTTGGGATTGGGCGAAATGCATATTAACGGTGCGGGGAAGAGCCCAACGTCCACAGCCCAAAGTCCAGAGTCCACGGTCTGCATCCCAAGAAAAGGCACTCGGGGTTTGCCGGGCTGCGGGCTCTAGACTTTGGACTATGGACTATAGACTTTGGACTTCTTTTCACGGTAGTCTTCTCCAGACGGTTTGGCGCAGCAGGACCTCGAGCAACAGCAGCCCGAGCCCGGGCGTAATGGCCCAGGCAAACAATTCCCGGTGCTGTGCGATTTTTTTGACTTCTTTCTCGGTCTTTTCCAGTTTGTCGATCTCAGCGTAGATCGCCTGGAAATGAACCGCATTGTCCGCCCGGTAATACTTGCCGCCGGTCCGGTCGGCGATCTTGTGGAGCGTGTCTTCGTCAATGTCCACGGGCTCCATCCGCTCGCCAACCCTCTGGCCGCCGAAGAACACCGGCATGGGTGCCATGCCCCGGGTGCCGACGCCGATAGTATAGACTTTCACGGCGAGAGCTTCTGCGGCCTCCGCGGCAGTCAGCGGGGCGATCTTGCCGGAATTGTTTTGGCCGTCAGTCATCAGGATAACGATCTTGCTTTTCGATTTGACCTCGCGCAAACGATTGATGGCCGTGCCCAACGCCGAACCGATAGCCGTGCGGTTTTCATCGATGTCGCCGATTTTTAACCGGTCAAGGTTCTGCGCCAGAAAATCATGGTCGAGCGTCAACGGCGTTGCGATGAACGGCTGTGTGGCGAAAACCACCAGGCCGATCCGGTCATTGGGGCGTTTGTCGATGAATCCCTTCAACACCGCACGGGCCATGTTGAACCGGTTGACGCGCTGGCCGTGGACCTCGAAATCTTCCGAGATCATGCTGCCGGACATGTCGAGCGCGACGACGATATCCACGCCGCTGGCGGTCACCTTAGTTTCGCTTCTGGTGAACCGGGGTTGGGCCAGGGCGAGGATGAACAACGCTAGCGCGCTCCACGTGAGCGCGGCCAGAAATCCACCCGAGCGCGTTCGGGAGACGTTAAGAATCCCGCGAACCAGTTGGACGGAAGAATAGACGAATGCCGGGGGTTGACCGCGTCTCCCCTTTAACCATGCCAGCAAGGGCAGCAGCAGCAGCAGTAGCAAAAAATATGGAGAACCAAAAGTCATTTGAGCGCGGAATCCGGAGTGCGGAGCGCGGAATCAGTGCGCTGCCTTGAGTGTTCCGTGTTTTCGTCGGGTGCCGCCGGCGGCGGTTCGGTTTCCTCGACCAGGCGCAGCGCGGAGGCGTGCAAATCGCGCAATTCCGGTTCGCCCGGCTCATAGCGAGCGAACTTGACAAGGTCACAGCGCTGGAGGAACTCGCCCAGGCTGGACTTTTGGTCGGTGGTCAATAGGTTTGTCGCCTTGAGTTCGTGGAGAAACTCCTCGGTGGTTCGCTCGGGCGCGTGGAAATTAAACCGCTGTTCGAGATACCAGCGCGCGGTGTCGGAAACCACGATGCAGAATTCGCGCGGCCGGCCGATAAGCGCAAGCGCTTCCTCGAGCTTCTGTTTCGCCAGAACGTGCGGGGGAATTACGGGTATCACCGCCGCTTTTGCGCGCCGCTTTTGCGCGTAGCGCCACGCCAGGTAGAGCAGGGTGATGACCACGAACGCTCCTGCCAACCAAAGTAACCATGCCCAGCCGCTGGGAATCTCGACCGGCGGCCTGATATCGCGAAGGTCGTTTGTGCCCGAGCCGGCTAGCTTGGAAAGAACGCTATCTGGGGAAGTGTTGGTCATCGTTAAAGACTTGAGACTTGAGAATCATCCCCGGAGCCTCCGTTTCTCGCGCTTCTCGAAAAATCTGCCCAGTTCGATTGCGTACGGCTGGTCGGTGCGCAGTTGGATTGCGTCGATGCCCGCCGCGCGAAATAGTCGGGTCAGCTCAGCCTGGGCGCGAGCCTGGCCTTCCGCGAACGCTCTTCGCTTGCGGGCGTCGCTGGTATTTATCTCAACGACTTCGCCTGTTTCAGCATCCTGCAGCACCAGCCGCCCCAGCGCCGGCAGTTCCATCTCGTGGGGGTCGGCAATTTGGACCGCCACCAGGTCGTGCCGGCGGTTGGCGTGACGCAGCATCGGGTAGGAGGCCTGCGCGAGAGATGCCAACAGCATCATTTGCGGCTTGAGTTTGCGGCCGGGCCGGCCCGTCGGCTCCGCGGGCGAACCGATAAAATCCGAAATCACGGCCGCAATTGATTTATGCGGCGTGACTCGCAAAAGGAATTCCAGCGCGCCGTTCAGATCTGTGCCGGGGCGTTGGGGTTCGAAAAACAGGACCTCGCGAATGACCCGGAGCACGTGCCGCCGGCCTTTCCGCGGCGGGATGAATTTCTCGACCGCGTCGCTGAACAGGATCAGCCCGACCTTGTCGTTGTTGCGGATCGCCGAAAATGCCAGCACGGAGGCGATCTCCGCGGCCAGCTCCCGCTTGGACTGCGCGCGCGAGCCGAACACGCCCGAGCCGCTCACGTCCACCACCAGCATGAGCGTGAGCTCACGTTCCTCCACGAATTTCTTGACGAAAGGGTGATTCATCCGCGCCGTGACGTTCCAGTCGATCGAACGCACCTCGTCCCCCGGCTGGTACTCGCGCACTTCCTCGAAATTCATCCCCTGGCCCTTAAACACGCTATGGTACTGCCCGGCGAGCGTCTCGCTGACGAGCCGGTTGGTTCGAATCTCGATCTGCCTGATCTTTTTGAGAATTTCGCGCGGAATCATTTAAATGCAGAGTGCAGAGTGGCTCCGAGCGCGGTCCGCGTCAGCCAGGGCCCGCTGGATTACGATGGTATTTGGATACCTCGAACCTGTCACATTACGCTCGGTGGTTGCGACTAACTTTTTCCCAGCCACACTCGCCTTTCATTAGCCATGTCTAATTCCGGTCGACGGGCCCTCGACCTTCCTCCTACGGCACAGGCAACTCGTCAAAAATTTTCTGAATCACTGTCTCGCTTGTCTTCTCCTCGGCTTCTGCCTCGTAGGTGATAGCAACGCGGTGGCGCAGGACGTCCATCCCGATGCTCTTGACGTCCTGCGGAGTCACATACCCGCGGCCGCGCAGGAAGGCATACGCCTTGGCTGCCAGCGTCAACGAAATCGTTGCGCGCGGCGACGCTCCGAGCTGGATGAATTCCTTCACGTCGATCTTGTGTGCTTCCGGCTCTCGCGTGGCGCAAACCAAATCGACAATATAATCCTTCACTTTGTCGTCGATGTAGATGTCGTTGATGACCTGGCGGGCCTTGAGGATTTGGTGCCGCTCCACCACGGGCCGGGTCTCGGGCGTGCCGGAAGTGCGCGCCATCAGATCGAGAATCTGGCGTTCTTCGGCGCGCGAGGGGTAGCCGATTTTCAGTTTAAGCATGAAGCGATCGACCTGCGCCTCGGGCAGCGGATAGGTTCCCTCCTGCTCGATTGGGTTCTGCGTGGCCAGGACCAGGAACGGTTCCTCGAGCCGGAACGTCTGCTCGCCGATGGTCACCTGCTTTTCCTGCATCGCCTCCAGCAGCGCGCTTTGGACTTTCGCCGGCGCGCGGTTGATTTCGTCGGCCAGCACTAGGTTGGCAAAGATGGGTCCTTTGCGCGTCGTAAAAGCCCCGGATTGGGGATTGTAAATCTGCGTGCCGATGACGTCGGCGGGCAGCATGTCTGGTGTAAATTGGAGCCGCGAGAATTTGACGTTCAGGCAGTTCGCCAGCGACTTGACCGAAAGCGTCTTGGCCAGGCCGGGAACGCCTTCGAGCAGCACATGGCCGTTGGCGAGCAGGCCGATGACGAGCCGCTCGACCAGATAGGTTTGGCCGATGATCACTTTTCCCAATTCGCTGAACAGGGGACGCACAAAGGCCCCCGCTTCCTGCACCGCTTCGTTGATCGCACTAATCCCGGTATTCATGAGCTTTAAATGTTACTCACCGATGGACACGAAAACCAGAAAGTTTGTTCAAAGGAGCGAGCGAATGGATTTCCTGAGCGTGTGGCGGCCTGGTGGCGGCTCTCACCTATAACTCGGTCGTCAGGCCTTGCTTCAAAACCTCAGTGCCGCTTCCCGGATGTCGCGCGCGATCTGCTCGCGCAGCTCAGCTACCGAATCAAATTGCCTCTCCTCTCGCAGTTTCTCCACGAAAAGTATCTCGACTTCCTGCCCATACAAATCTCCGCTGAAACCCAACAGGTGGGCTTCCACACGCAACGGTGGGTTGGGATGCTGTAGCGTTGGGCGAAGACCGATGTTCAACACGGCGCGATACCTTCGGGCCCCTGCCTCCGCGTGGACGGCGTAAACGCCCCTGGGCGGCAGGGCCAGGCCGGTAACATCGATATTGGCGGTCGGGAACCCAAGCTGCTGGCCGAGCCGGTCGCCAGCCACCACATTTCCGCTGAGCGAATAGGCCCGGCCCAGCATCTGGCTCGCAGCGTCCAGGTCCCCCGCTGGGATCCGCTCTCGAATGCGCGTGCTGCTCACTGCCTTGCCGCCTAGCGACACTGCGGCCAGGCCGTGAACGGTAAAACTTAGCTCTGCCCCGAGCCGTCGGAGCAGGTCCACGTTCCCTGTCCGCTTATGGCCGAACACGAAATTGGTCCCGACGCAAATGCTGCGGAGCTGAGTGAAATCCCGCATTAGCCCGCGCACGAAATCCTCCCCGGTCCGTTCACTGAATCCTTTGTCGAAATGAATCAGCCACAGCACCTCCGTCCCGAGCGAGCTGATGGTGCGCAGCTTTTGAGGCAGGGAGTAGATCAGGGGCGGCACCCGTCCGGGAGCGACGATCGTGTTGGGATGCCGATCGAAGGTGATGACGAGTGAAAGGGCCTCGTGTTGCCGCGCATCGGTGACCGTTTGCCTGATGATCTGCTGATGGCCCAGATGCACTCCGTCGAAGAAACCTATAGCCACACAGACCTTGCGCTGGTCCGGTTGCAGTTCGTTCGGCGCGTGAATGAGTTGCATCGTTGGGGCGGGTCATTTCACCCGCGGACCAGTTGCAGGAAAGGAATGACGTGACCCTCGAGTTCACGCGGGCTGAGCTTCATGACCTCTTCAAACTGCAACGAGTGAGCGATATCGAATTTGCCCGAGGTTACGCGCCGCAAATTGGCCAGGAGCGCACCGCAGCCCAGTTTTTGCCCCAGCTCATGGGCGATGCTTCGCACATACGTGCCTTTGGTGCAGGCCATCCGGAAGACCCCATGGGGTTCCTGGTACTGGCTGAACCGGAAGGTGTAGATGTGAATCAGGCGCGGCTCGCGTTCGACCTGAACGCCCTTGCGCGCCAGCTTGTAGAGCGGCACGCCCCCCTTCTTTACTGCCGAAACCATCGGCGGCGTTTGCATTACGTCGCCGACGAACTCGTCAGCGGCGGCATTCAGTTGGTCGAGCGTCAACGGCGGTACCGGCAGCGACGCGACCAACTCGCCGCAGGCGTCGTAGCTGTCGGTGGTCTCGCCGAACTTGATCGTTCCCTCGTACACTTTGTCATCCGACATCAATTTCTCGGAGAGTTTCGTGCCGCGTCCCAGCACGATGATCAGCAGGCCCGTGGCGTTCGGGTCCAGCGTGCCGCAGTGCCCAACCTTTTTGATCAGGAACTGGCGCCGAATTGCATCGACGATGTCATGAGACGTCGGTCCGGCCGGCTTGTCAATCAGGAGCGCGCCGTCCAGCGCGGAAAACTCTTGCATCATGCCGTGAGCTAGTGGGAGTTGAGTGCGCGCTTGATCGCGCCGATCACTTTCCGCTGCACCGACAGCGGCCTGCCGGCGATGCGGGCGCCCGCCGCAGCGGGGTGGCCACCACCACCAAACTGGGCCGCGATGTCATTGACGTTCACCTTGCCACTTTTTGAGCGGAGGCTGATCCGGGTCAATTCGGGCTCAATCTCTTCGAATACGCAGGCAACCACAACTGGCGCAATCGCGCGGACATGATCGATCAACCCTTCGGTGTCTGAACTCTCGGCGCCAGCCCGGGCGAAGTCGGCCTTCTTGAGCCAGAACCACGCGATCTGGTTCTGGTGCGTGAGGCGGAAATGGCTATAGACGTGCCGCAGCAACCGGGCGCGGGAAAGCGGATATGACTCATAAACCTCGTCGCAAATCTTGGCCAGGTTGGCCCCGCGCCGCACGAGTTCGCCGGCGACATGATACGTGCCGGGCCGTGTCGTCGAGTATTGGAACGAGCCGGTATCAGTCGATACGGCCGTGAACAGGCAATCGGCGATCGGCCGTGTGATGGGCCATTTCGCGGTCTTCAGCAAGCGGTAAACGAGTTCTCCGCTCGAGGGCTCGCGGGCCGAGACCCAGTTGAGGTCGCCGTAACGGGTATTGCTCTCGTGGTGGTCAATGTTGATCAGCAACTTACGGTCCTTGATACACCGACCCACTTTGCCGAGGCGTTCAAAACTGGCGGCATCCGTCGCCACCACGCAATCGAACCGGTGGCCGCCTTTGGGCTTTTGGAAAAGGTGGGCGGGATCGAGGAATTCGTATTTCTGAGGGATTGAGTCTTCATTCCAGCAAACCACTTTTTTCCCCTCGTTCTTGAGCGCCATTGCCAGCCCCAATTGGGAGCCGACGCAGTCCCCATCCGGCCGGATATGTCCGACGACGCAGAAGGTCTCGGCGCCACGCAGTGCTTCAATGATGCGGTCGATGATTTTGGGATGAGGCTTCATGGGCGAATTACAAGTGCTCCTCGCCTACACCCGGCTTGGATTGCTCGAGTTCTTCGATGATCTGCAGGACGCGGTTGCCGCGGACTACCGAGTCATCGATCAGGAACTTCAAGGTGGGCGTGTATTTCAGGACCACCGCCCGGCCCACCAGGCCCTGGATCCGTTTCCGATGCCGTGTCAACAGGTCGAGCCCGCGCTTTTGCTGGTCGGCGTTGCCAAGGATGCTGATGAATACGACCGCCGAATGCAGGTCACCTGCCACATCGACGTCGTTGACCGTTACCAGGCCGGCCTCGCTGACGGGGAACTCGCGGCGGATCACCTCGCCGATCTCGCGTTTCAACAATTCCCGCACGCGTTGGAGTCTGAGAGAAGGCATGCTTTTCGGTGGCCGATCGTTAAAAGGTTAAAACGGGCGCGCGCTCCAACCGTCTTCACGTTTCGACGTTATTACCTTTTAACGTTTCAACGCCCCAGCGCTCATAGCTTCTGCGCGACTTTTTCGATAGCGTAACACTCGATGTTGTCACCCGTCTGGAACTCGCCAAAGCCCTCGATGCGGATGCCGCATTCCATGCCCGCGCGCACCTCGTTGACTTCATCCTGGAAGCGGCGCAGCGACTGCGTGAGACCCTCGTAGATGATCTCCTTGCGGCGGCGCACACGGACCTTGCCCTTCACGATGCGGCCGCTGGTGACCATGCAGCCGGCCACCGGCGCGCCCTTTGATAATTCGAAAACCTTGCGCACCTCCGCCGAGCCGACGGTGATGTCCTTGAGGATCGGCTCGAGCAGGCCTGCCATGCCCTCTTTGACCTGGTCGATCAGTTCGTAAATGATCGCGTAGAGTTTGATCTGCACCCCTTCGTGCTTCGCCTTGTCGGCGACGCCGCTGTCAACGCGCGTGTGGAAACCCAGGATGACGGCATGCGAGGCCGACGCCAGCGCGACATCCGATTCGGTGATGGTGCCGACAGCGCTGTGGATGATATCAAGTAACACTTTGTCGGAGTCGATTTTCTTCAGCGCCTCCACGATCGCTTCCACGGAACCCTGGGTATCGGCCTTGACGACGACCTTGAGGCTCTTGGAGCTCGTGGATTCGAGCTGGGCGAAAAGGTTTTCGAGCGTGACCTTGGCCCGGGGCTGCTCCTGGCCCAAAGCCTTGGCTTCCAGCGCGCGTTGCTCGGCGAGATCGCGCGCGGCCTTTTCGTCCTCCACCACGCTGAATTCCAACCCCGCCTCCGGCACGCCGTTCAGCCCCAGCACTTTCACCGCCACCGAGGGTGCGGCTTCCTTGAGGCGATTGCCCTCTTCGTTGATCAGCGCCCGCACGCGACCGTAGTATTGGCCGCAAATGATGATATCCCCCACGTGCAGCGTGCCCTTGCGCACCAGCACGGTTGCGGTCGGGCCGCCCGGCTCCAGACCGGACTCGATGACGTTGCCCTTGGCGCGGCGATTCGGGTTCGCTTTGAGCTCCAGCAGGTCCGCCTGCAACAGGAGCATTTCGATCAATTTGTCCACCCCTTGTTTGGTCAACGCCGAGACATCCACGAAAATCGTGTCGCCGCCCCAGTCATCGGGCACTAACCCTTTGTCCTGCAACTGCTGGCGAACCTTGAGCGAGTTGGCGTTCGGATGGTCAATTTTGTTGACGGCGACAAGGATGGGCACCCTGGCGGCTCGGGCATGGTTGAGGGCCTCAAGCGTTTGCGGCATGACTCCGTCGTTGGCCGCCACCACCAGGACAACGATGTCGGTGACGTTGGCCCCGCGCGCTCGCATCGAGCTGAAGGCCGCATGGCCTGGCGTGTCCAAAAATGTAATCTGGGCCAGTTCCTGTTTCCGTTCCGGGTGCGGGAACGAAATCGTGTAGGCGCCGATGTGCTGGGTGATGCCGCCGGCTTCACCCGCCGCGACATTCGACTTGCGAATGACGTCGAGCAACGTGGTTTTGCCGTGGTCAACATGCCCCATGATAGTCACCACCGGGGCTCGCGGCGTCAGTTCTTCGGGTTTGTCCTCGACGTCCAGCTCAAGTTTCTTGACTGTCGCGTGGACTAAGCCGCTGCCGCGCTCCCGTTTTTCCACTTCGAAACGGTAGCCGTAATTCGCGCAGACCTTTTGCGCCACGGTTTCGTCAATCGCCTGGTTGACCGTGGCAAAGACACCCAGCTGCATCAAATCGGCAATGATCTTAAACGGCTTCTGCTTGAGTTGCTCGGCCAGCTCGCGAACCACGATCGGCGGTTTGATGCTAATGACCTGCGCGTCGGCCGGTAGAACGATCTTGGCAGGTGCCTCGGCGGATTTGGCGCCGGCTTTTTGCTGCCCAACCTTCGCCCCGGGCATCGCCGGGCTGGCCGGCGCGGAAGTTCCTCGCACGCTGCGGATATCGCCGCGCTTGGTGAATTCGGCGCGTCGCTGCTCGGCCTGCCGGACAGGCGGTTTTGCGGCGACCGCTTTTTCAACGGGTTTTGGGCCCGGCTTGGGCGGCAAGTGAATGAATCCGATTTTATCGCCAACCTTTGGCCCCGGAGGCGGGGGAGGCGTCGTTGGAACCGGGGGCGGCTCGACCACCACAACGGGTTCCGGAGACGGAACCGCAATGACCGGTCGCGGTGCTGGCGCAAGGGTCGTTGTCGTCGGCGTCGGAGAGGTCGGCGACCCTGCCACCCGCGCTTCGGGCTCGAGCAAACCCACGGCGGTTCCGGTGGCGGTTGCTGCCGGTTGCATGTGCGTTGCCGGGCTGTCGGGCGGGGGGGGGGCCGTCAGCACCGCTATCGGCGCGGTAACGGACGCGGGGGCGACGGGCGGGGCAGGGGGAGGGGCAAGGGGAGCGGCCGCGGCGCTGAGCTCGGGATGCGCCTCTTTGAGTTTATCTTCGAGGTATTCGGCGGTGATCTTATCCAGCGAGCTGGAGGCAACCCGCGCGCCGACAATGCCCAGTTCTTTCGCCTTGGCCAGAACTTCTTTGTTCTCCAAGCCGAGTTTTTTTGAAATGTCGTAAATACGAACGGGCATAAATCGCTAACGCTTCGGGCCTTTCTTGCCGTACAGCTTTCATAGGCTTGAGCCTACCTGGTCAAAACTGATTTGGCCAGCATCATCCGGAAACCGGCGTTTCGCCGACTTTAAGGGTCCGCCGCGCGGCTTCCGCCCTCGCGGCTTCCATAATCGCGGCGGCCTGGTCGCCCAGTTCCGGGATACCGGCCAGATCGCTCACGTCTGCCTGCAATAAATCTTCCAACCGCGTCAAACCGTGGTGCACCAGCACATCAGCCTGTTCCCGGGAAATGCCGGCGATGCCCGCAAGCAAATCCACCGCTTCCGCCACTTTCTCCTCGAAACCTTTGGTCACCACCACCTCGGCCTCGATATCTACTTGCCACCCTGTGAGCTTGGAGGTCAGCCGGGCATTCTGGCCCCGCTTGCCGATCGCCAGCGAAAGCTGGTCTTCGCTCACAATGATCTTCGCCCGCTTGCTCGCCTCGTTAATCGCAAATGCCTTCAGCTTCGCCGGTGCCAGCGCATTTGTGATAAAGTTCCGGATGTTCGGGTCCCAGCGGATAATGTCCACCTTCTCGTTGTTCAGCTCCCGGACAATGTTCTTGACCCGCTGGCCTCGCAACCCCACGCAGGCTCCCACCGGGTCCACCTTCTCGTCGCGGGTCCAGACCGCCAGTTTCGTCCGAAAGCCCGGCTCGCGGGCGATGCCCTTGATCTCGATGGTCCCGTCGTTGATTTCCGACACCTCGAGTTGAAACAGCTTGAGCACAAAACGAGGGTCGGACCGCGATAAAATTATCTCTGGGCCATGCGGGCCCTGTTCCACCGCCTTGACATAGCAGCGAATCCGTTCTCCCACCTGGTACTCTTCGGTGGGCACCCGCTCCCGGTTCGGCAGCAGGGCCTCGTATTTCCCAAGGTCCACCAGCACGTCCGAGCGGTCAAACCGCCGGACTGTCCCGCTGATGATGTCGCCGACCCGATCTTTGAACTCCGTGAAGATCAACGCCTTTTCCGCCCGGCGAATGTGGGTCATCAGAGCCTGCTTGGCGTATTGTGCCGCGATGCGCCCGAATCCGACCGGTGTTACTTCCACCTCCAGCTCCTCGCCGACCTGTGCATCGGGCTTCAGGCGCCGCGCATCGAAGACTGAGAGTTGGTCATGCTTCGAAATTACCTTTTCGGACACGATCAGCTTGGCGAATGCCTTGATATCGCCATTCTTTTGGTCGATCGCTACTCGCAACTCACGGGCCGGTCCGACCGCCTTCTTGGCTGCTGAAAGTAACGCCTCTTGTACGGCGCCGACCAGGACATCACGGTTGATGCCCTTTTCGCGTTCCCAGAACTCTAAAACAGCTAAAAAGTCGGCGTTCATACGTCTCTCGCGAACGGCGTCCCTTCAGGGGAACAAAAAAGTCGGCAGAATAAGCTCTTCCGACTTTGGCGCGCTGGCGAACCAGCAAACTTTACCGTTCTAGCAATATATTAGGTTTTTGGTCAAAAACAGTCAAGCCCTAATCCAAATCCCAGTAGAGCCAGGGTTGTAAACGGCTTTGGGCAAGCCACATCGCCTGAGCGCTCTCCTGCAGGTCTCGCGCCCGGAATCAGGTACAAACCCGCACTCCAGCCCGAGAGCATCGCTGCACAAAAATCAACTCCCGCTCTCCCTGCTCGCGGAGGCGACACAAAATTTTTGCAATTTGCGGCGGCTTGTTCCAAGCTGCAACCATGACACAACCGCTCGCGCTGATTCTTTACGAGAATTTATTGCCGGGCAGTCAGCTTGTCAATCGGCTGCAGGATCTCAAGTACCGTGTCCAGACGCTAACGCACGCCGCCAAGCTCGTCGAATGCGCCGAACAGGCGAAGCCCATGCTCGTTCTGGCCGACCTGGCCAGCCCCGCCAAAGATGCCTGCGCCGCCATCGCAAAGCTCAAGCAAAATCCTGCCACTCGGCACCTGCCTGTCATAGGTTTTGGCGGCGAGACTTCTCCCGACCTCCAAGCCGCGGCCCAGGCCGCCGGGGTGACTCTTCTCGTCAGCGAAACGGCCATTCTCGACCACCTCCCCGAGTGCCTCGAACAGGCGCTCCAGGTCGAGTGAGTGATTACTGGTTAGAGATTATCGATTAGTGAATCCCCGTCACCACTTCAACGTTGCCGGGAAATACTCCTTGATCAACTCATCGTAGAACGGCTTCAACTCCCCCAGGTCAGGCCGCCGGTGGCTCTTGGTGTACAGGTCGTATGGATTGAACGCCCGCACCCATTTGAACATCTCCCGGTCCTGCTGGTTCATCAAGTAATTGTATTCCCCGTCCCGATGCGCCGGATAAAAGGAATGATACCGAATCATGTAGAGCGCCTCGGCCGGCAGATAATCTTTCACCACATTGTAAAGGTACTCGTCATGTCCCCAGGACAGCGCCACCTTATCCAGGCCGCACCCCTCCTCGTAAACCCCCAGCCGGTTTTGGAACCGCGGCTGGTTCCGGTCCGGGTTGTCCTCGAAAAACTGGTGGAACACAATCTTGTCTGACCAGGCGCAGCCTACCGGGAAGGTGTCGCCCACCACGGCCCACTGCGGCTCGCCATACAGGCAAAGAATTTTGCCCAGGTCATGAATCAGACCCGCGAGGACGAACCATCGCGGATGCCCGTCGTGTCGGATTTGCTCGGCCGTTTGCAGCAGATGGTCCAGTTGCGTTAAATCCGTGTCCGGATCGCTGTCGTCCACTAGAGTGTTCAGGTACTCGAGCGCTTCCCAGATGCTCATCTGCCGGCGGTTGAGCCCGAGATACTCCTTCCGTTTGCCTTGGACAAAGTCATAGGTCTGATGCTGGTGGTTGAGCCGGTAAAACTCGCGCACCGAGGGCCGGGCGTCAGTCTCGTAATTGCGGAACTCCTCCTTTTTCTTTGCCGAGTTGGTCGCTTGGAACGCCTGGGCGGCCGGCGCGGGTTCCGGGTAACGCTCTTTTAGAAACTCCTCCCACTCTTCCAGGGCTCCTAACGGACGGTTCGAGTCATTCATAGCCTTAAATGCAGTTTGGTTATAGCGTTCATTAGTATCTAACTCCCGGCGCGCCCTTCGGCAAGCCCATACATTCTGCGTCCTGCGTGTTTCATGCGATCATCGAGCGGTGGACCGCGGACCTGAAAACCGTAGATTTTGGACTTTGGATTTTGGACCCTGTGCGCGTTCAGGATCGGCTCCGCCTGGCTCCGCTCTGCCGCAACCTGTCCACGCCGACGGCGATGATGATCACGACTCCGATGATGATTTCCTGCATATAAGTGGGCCACCCCATCTGGTTCGAACCATTGCGCAGGACGGCCATGGTCAGCGCTCCAATCATCGAACCCAGAATGCTGCCCGACCCGCCGCTCAGACTCGCTCCGCCAATGACCACCGCCGCGATAATATCCAGTTCCAGACCTATTGCCACCGTGGGATCGCCCTGGGTCAGCCTCGAAAATTGCATCAGGCCGGCCAAACCGAAGAAGATTCCCGCCACGCTGTAAATGATGACCTTTTGCAGTTGCACCCGGATACCGCAAAGCCGGGCAGCGGTTTCGTTTGAGCCCAGCGCGAAAATATACCTTCCGAAAACGGTCCGGCGCATCACGACCCCCATCACCAAGGCGAGCCCGAGGGTGAGCCACACACCCAGCGGCACTGGGAACAGATGCGTGGGGTCCTTGAGGTCCATGATGCTATTAAGCGGTGAATCGGGCGCGCTGACGGTTTGATTGCCCGCCAGCCATTTAGCCGCACCGCGCGCGACCCCCATCATGCCCAGTGTGACAATGAACGGCATCATCCGCAGCCCGCCGATCACCAGGCCATTAAGCAAGCCGACCCCCACGCCGACCGCGACACTCAGCCCTGCCGCGAGCCATGAGGATTGTCCTTTCGCCAGCACGCTCGCGCCCACCACACTGGCCAGCGCGACCACCGAGCCCACGCTCAAGTCGATGCCGCCGCTCACAATGATGATGGTCATGCCTAGCGTGCCCACGGCGACAATGACTGTCTGCGTGAGAATGATTTTGAAGTTGGCGCCCGTCAGGAAAAACGGCCGCACGGTCGGACTCAGCGAGAACAAACCGATGACCAGCAGGAGTCCCAGGCACGGACCCACAAGATTCAGCAGTTGCCGGGAGCCGGCTTTCGGCCGGGCTGCGACGTCTGGTGAGGCTTCGGGTCCGGGCTTGAGCGGGTCAATGCTCGGCCATTTTAACAAAGTTCCATCAGTCTGTCCGGCGCGGTAGCTCATGTGTTAAGTCGAAACCCTAGTGCTCGGCTATTTCAAATATTCATCGAGCGGCGGATAAAGCAGTTCCTTGCTTTCCGGCTCGTTCATGTTTTCCGGAGTCACGAGGCGCACGCCTGTATCGATCTGATGCTCGACTTTTTGGCCCTGCAAATGTTTCACCGCGGTGATCACCCCCAGGTAGCCCATGCGCACCGGGTTCTGCACCACCAGCGCCTGCACGTCGCCGTGCTTCAGGTCCAGGACCTCCTGTGAGCCGGCGTCGAACCCGATCATTTTCACTTTGCTGCCGGCCAGGCCAAAATCGCGCAGGGCCTTGGTCATCGCGATGGTCGTCGGTTCCGACGGGCAAAAAACGCCGTTGACCTCGCGCCCAAATCGGTTCAGCAGGTTTTGAGAGGTTTGGTAGGCCAGCTCGCGCGTCGCGCCTGCATGCTGGTCCGACGAGATGACCTTGATGCCGGGGTATTTTTTCAGAGCGTCAAGGAAGCCGGTCTCGCGCGCTTCCGTGCTGGCGGAGCCTACCTGGTAGCGCAGGAGGATCACGTTGCCTTTGCCGCCGAGCATCCTTCCCATCTCCGCGCCCGCCATCTGGCCACCCTTGTAATTATCAGTGGCGACAAAGCTGACGTACTCGTCGGAGTTCAGGCCCGAGTCCATGATCACCACCGGAACCTTCGCCTGCAGGGCATTGTGGACCGGGCGGACCAGGGCTTGCGAATCCAAAGGCGCCAGCACGATCGCGCTCACCCGCCGCGCCATGAAGTTCTCGACTACCTGGATCTGCTGGTCGCGGTCATCTTCCCGGAGGGGTCCCTTCCAGATGATCTCCACCCGGGTGCCCTGGGCGGCCAACTCCCGCTGCGCCTTGATCGCGCCGGCATTGATCGACTTCCAGAATTCGTGGGTGGTCCCTTTGGGGATCACCGCGATGGTATAGGCGGCGGTCGCCGCTGGCGCGGAACCTAACGCGGCCAGGCAAAGCCAGCCCATCAGGAGCCGTTGAAGGGAAACGGGCATGCCGTAGTGTATCCCGGTTCCGCCGGCTTTTCAAATATTTGAATACGAATCATTAGCAACGCTCTTACTGATAAAGCGTTGGTTGCCGGCGCCAATCCCGGTCGCGCTCGTGGGAGTAGGCGCTCACGCGCGGACGGCGCTCCCGGAGGCGGACGGACTCCAGCCCGCAATAATAGCCGGCGGATTGATGGTTTTTGCCGACGCACTCAAGCCGGAGTTTGTAAGGCCCCGGCTCGGGCCAGAAGTCGAGCAGATGAATTTCCTCGTTGACGATTTTTGGGCTGTACAGATCAAAAGGGTCGCCCAGCTTCACGCCGTTCAAAAAAGCCTGGTACCGGCCAAAGTCGTACGACTTCGTGGCGTTGAGCAACAGCCTGAACGGCTGCTGGTTAGTGATCCTGAATGGCAGTTCGAGCCACGCCCGGTCCGCCGCCGCCGGACGGTAGAGGAGTTGCGGTCCCGGGTAGAGATCCAGCGTTTGTGCTGCAGCGGGACCTTCCCCGTGGCATTCGGCACCGGCGAAATCACGCGCGAAGACGATGATCGGGTCCAGGCTGGGCAACCTGCGCTCGCGCGCGTGCGGTGCGCGCGCCGTGGAAGTCGGCTCGCCTGTTTGGTACCAAAAAGCAACACTCGCGTAATCGTCCTCGCGCTCGTTCCAACTGGTGCTCTTGTAGTTGGGATTCTCATCGGGTGAAATCCAACCGAAATGCTCGAACGTCACCTTAATCCCGGTGTTGAACACGATCGGGTCGTTAATGTGCCAGCGGTACGCGCTGGTGTGGCCGCCTACGATGCCCCACTGGTCGAAGCAGGGAACGCCGGAATACGGCGTGCTGCACACTTTCAAGCCCCAGGCGGAAAGGAAATAATCCTCCGTGCCCGTGCCCCAGATCGACGCCTTTGCCTCGCCATCGATGTAAATTTTTTCGTCCCCTTCGCCGAACCACGCCGGGCTGCGTGTCCGCACCGCCAGCACGGTCCCGACGTAGTGGCCCTTGCCTTTGGTTTCGAGCACCAGGTAATCCTTGCCGTGTTCAACCGGGTATTCCTGCCGATACTGCGCACAGAAATACGGAGTGTCCCGTGCCAGGCTCTTCTTCTTGACCCAGTCGATGTTGTAGTAGAGGAGGCTAATCCGCTTTTCGCTTTGGTTGACGATTTCAATCCGCGCGGATTTCCGAAACGGCATCGGCCAGAAACAGTTGTAGGAGTCGCCGTCCTCGACGACCACCGGAAGGCTGATGACCTCGCGGCGCCGGCCAAAGCAATTCGCAAAGAAGTCCCCGACTGGCGCCTCGACCGCCGGCCGGGAGCGCCCGTCCCAATAAATCCGGAGCAGCATCTCCTGGTGGTCGGCGGAGCCTTGTTTGGCCCACTCCTGAGGTTCCGGACCCAGGAACGTCAGCCAGATGTGCGTAATGAGTCCTGGCCCCTTGGCATCGAGCAGCAGCTGCGTCTGGCCCGGCCCGACATTGAAGTTGTCCCAGTTGCTTTGCTCGTCCAGGTCGCCTCTGGGCTCGGCATTCGGATTGAGCTTTTGTTCGCCGTCCCGGCGCACCTCGCCGACACGCATTGTCGAGGTGGCGCGCATTGATCGGCCTTCGTGCGGCTTGGCGAGGTCATCCAGCGGCCCTGCCGGCGAGTCCGGACACATACAGAGCCAAAGCGGCAAGGTGGTGTGGAGCAAAGTGCGGGTTTTCATAGGCGCATTAGCTTTGGATTCGGTGGTGGCAGGCTATTCAGGTTTAGGTCGAAACACAAACCCAAGCCAAGAAAGGCAAACCTGCAACAACCAGGCAAAAACAACGCAAAAATAAGGCTTGACCGAACGCCCGGTATCCTTTATCTTTTTGGTCAAATTCGAGGCGTATGCGGGTCCAGAAGTGATTTCGGGCGCTGACAGCGAATGTTGTCAGTGTCCGCTTTTTTTTGGGCCGGAGCGCCACTCGAAGCAGTCAGGAGAGAGTTATATGGCTAAAGGCAAAGTTAAATGGTGGGACAATAAAAAGGGCTTGGGCTTCATTGCGCAAGAGAGTGGGCAAGACGTCTTCGTCCATCACACGGCGATCGTGGGCGACGGCTTCAAGACACTCCACGAGGGTGAGGAAGTCATCTTCGAAATCGTTGCCAGCGAGAAGGGCCCCAAAGCCGAACACGTCCAGCGAGCCGACCGCCCTTCCTGAATTCGCCGCGCCTCGCGGGAATTCCCAGCGCCATTTCCAACCGCGCAGCACGCGGAGCACGCGGAAAGAAATCTCTTTCCCGCCCATCCGGCATCCTCCAGCCGGTTCCGAAGAGAACACACCGCGCCAACACGCGATCCCCCCCCACCCGGCTTCGGGCTCTAAGAGTGGAGACTTGGGCCTTGAGATGAGACTTTGGACTTTGGACTCACTGGAGCCTGGCGGCTTCTGCGCTATGTTAGCCGCGATCAACTCAAGGCATAAACACACGTATAACCACACCTTTTATGAGAACGACCGCTCCTCTTCTCCTCACGCTTAGCAAGCGAGGAGATCCACGCAGCAGCAGGCGCTCAACACTTTCCGTATAGCCTGTGAAGCGGGGTGTTAATGGCAGGAGATTGTTTTGCCTGGTTCATCGGTGTGAAATAACTAAGCTACTGCACGGTCGGGCGAGGGGTGCAGGGTTGGGATTGCACGGACAAGGTGGCCGGTTGCAGGCCGTCGGCGCGGGCGGTTAGTTTGAGTTCGCCAGGTTCCTTGCTGGATTGAACCACTATTTGCGCCAGGCCGTTGAACACGCTGCGCTTCCACTGCACCGATGTGGGTTTCTCCGGCACGTCTAGGGTAATGCCTTTGTTCAGTCCGCCCTGGGCTTCGTGGTTTTTGACGGCGACCGCGAGCGTGTTCTCTCCTGGGTGGAGGAATTTCCGGATGTCGAAAGTCTGTGACGTGGACCAGTCGTGGGCTTCGCCTGCGAACTGCCCGTTGACATAGACCCAGCCTTCGTCGTCGATCATCCCGAAGTTTACCTGGATGTTGGTGGCGGCGAGGTCCTCCGGCTTCACGATGAAGCGAGTGCGGAAGACGGCGGATTCGCCCGGATTCAATGGCCCGAACTCGGCCCGGACATCCACTTTTCGCCAGGACTCGTCCCAGAAGTTTTCGGCAGTCTCAGGACGCTCTCTCGTGCCCGGAACGACCTGCATGCGCCAATCGTTGAGCGCGATGCTGCGGACCGCCGGCGTCTCGATATAGACATCCGGTTCATGGCAACTCGGGTCGCCGTTGCCCACTCCGAGGATTTTGCCGGGGCCGCTCAGCTCGAAGTTCACGAGGTTGCCGGCCACCGGCACGACCCGGCCCTGCGCATCCGTAACGGCGACGGTGATGATGCTCACATCCTCCGCATCGGCGTTGAGTGCCGGCCGCTCCGGCGTCAGCTTGATGGCGGCGGGTAATCCCGTGGTTTCGACTTTTTCTTCAGCAACAACGCTGCCGCCTTTGAAGCCCTTGGCGGAGAGCGTGCCGGGAGCGTACTTCACTTTCCAACGCAGTTGCGAGTTCTTCGGCATGGTCTGTTTGCCCAGACTTTGGTCGTTCAGGAATAGTTCCACTTCCTCGCAATTGCTGAGACAGCGCACGTCGATTTCCTGCCCTTCCTTGCTCGGCCAGGTCCAGTGCGGCAGCAGGTGCAGGACCGTGCGGTCCGTCCACCAGGCCTGATAATAATAGAAATTGTCTTTGGGAAATCCGCAGGTATCGAGGATGCCGAAGTGCGAGTTGATGCAGGGCCAGCCGTACGGAGTCGGCTCGCCGCGGTAATCAAACCCGGTCCACGCGAAACCGCCGGAGAGCCACGGACGGGGGGCGAAAAACTTCCACCACGTCTCGGCCGTATGCGCCCAGGGCGGAGCGTTGTCGTCGTAAGCGCTGACGTAGCCGCGCACGGTGTCATTGGCATAAATGCCGCGGGTCGAGACGGTGCTGGCCTGCTCGGTGCCGACATTGGGTTGCGACGGGTGGGCCGCGTGGTAGGCGTCCATCTCCCGGCCGATGTGGTAATTCCAGCCGCGCACGTCGATGATGCGGTTGAGCCCGCCAAAATCGTTGCCGACGTTTGCTGCCATAGTGCAGGAGCGGGTCGGGTCAAGCCCGTGAATGAGATTCTGCATCGTCTCTGCAATCCGCCCACCGGTCGGCGTGGTCTGGACGCCTTCCTCGTTTCCGATGGACCAGACTACGACGCTGGGGTGGTTGCGGTCGCGCTTCACAAGCCCTTCGAGGCGGTCCAGGTTGGCGGCGTCGCTGCCCAGCAAGCGGCTTTCGTCCATGACCAGCATCCCGAGGCGGTCGCAAGCCTCGAGCAGTTCGGGCGTGGGCGGGTTGTGCGAGGTGCGATAAGCGTTACCCCCCATTTCCTTCAGGCGAGCGACGCGAAAGTACTGCAGCCGGTCGGGCAACGCCGCGCCGACGCCGGCATGGTCCTGGTGATTACACGTGCCATAAAGTTCGTACGGCTTGCCGTTCAGCAGGAAGCCTTTGTTGGCGTCAAAGGCGACGGTGCGAATGCCGAACTCGGTTTCGGTTTGGTCCACCAGTTGGCCACCAGATTCCACCGTGGTGACCAGCTTGTAGAGTTTGGGTGATTCCGGAGACCACAGCACCGGCGACTTGAACTTGATGCGCAATGTCACCTGCTCGTGGGACCAGGGCTTGATTTCCGAGGATTCTTGAATTTCGGCAACCGGGTTGCCGTCCGGGCTGACAATCCGGCACTTCACCGAGGCGTCGGCGGAATTGGTTTGCTGGTTGGCCACCTCCACCCGCATCACGACAGTCACGCTGTCCTGCGGAACATTGTCTTTGAACTGCGCGTGGACAAAGATGCCATTCGGCGCAATCGCGAGCGGCGCGGTCTTCACGAGCCACACATGACGATAGAGACCCGCCCCTTCATAAAACCAGCCCTCGAATTGTGAGGCATCGACTCGTACCGACACGACGTTCTTGCCGCCGCAATTGGCAACGTCCGTGATGTCGTACCGAAAATTGCTGTAACCGCTTTCGTGGTGGCCGATGAAATAGCCGTTGACGAAGACGCGGGTATCGCGGTAGGCGCCGTCAAATTCCAGCCATAGCCGTTTGCTGGAATGCTCTTTTGGGAGTGTGAAAGTGCGGCGGTACCAGCCGACGCTGTTTTGCGGGAATCCCGGGCCGACCGGCTTGAAGCCGTGCGAACTGTCCGAATGTTCATCAAAGGGCAGCTCGATGGCCCAGTCGTGCGGGAGCCGGACAGTGCGCCAGCCGGCATCGGCAAAATCGCCCTTCGCCGCACCGGAACTTGAGTCGGCTTTTGCCAGGTCCTCGCCGGTGCCCCAATCGTTGCCGAGATGGAACTTCCAGCCGAAGTCCAGCAGCAGCCGTTCGCGGCCGGCCGGCGCCTCCGCGGATATGGCGAGGTCGAGGGAGAGGAGGGAGGAGCTGAGCAGGAAGGCGAAGGTGAGTTTGGGGCCGATTCTCATGGCGGCACGTATAGCAAAGGCGGGAGTGATTGTCAGAGATGAAATTACGCTGCCTCGAACACCCACGGAAGGATGCATTGTGGACCTTCGGGCTTCGGCGGGCAGTCCTCTGCCGCTTTCGATGCCGATGCGAGGGTATGCAATTCGTTATTCATTGCCCTCTTTGCTGGACAAAAGTTTGACAGCGGGTGGGTGGCGTGGTTCTCTGCCGCAGAGTTTGCGTCGCCACCACCGCCTGGAAATCAAAGAACGACAAATGAATACACGTCAAAATCCCAACGAGAATCCCACGACCGCTCCCATCACCCGCCGCCGCTTTATCGCTGGAACAAGCGCTTCAGTGTTGGCGTTCACCGTGCTCAAGCCCGGGTTGGTCCATGGCGCTGAGGCGAATTCCAAAATCGACATCGGCCTCATCGGCTGCGGCGGCCGCGGCAGGTGGATTGCCGACCTGTTCCAAAAGCATGGGGGCTACAACGTCGTGGCGCTGGCGGATTACTTTCAGGACCGAGTGGACGCGGCAGGGGCGCAGTTCAAAGTCCCGGCGGAGCGCCGGTTCACCGGGCTTTCCGGCTACCGCAAACTCCTCGAGCAGAAGCTGGACGCCGTCGTGATCGAAAGCCCGCCCTATTTCCATGCCGTGCAAGGCGCCGCCGCAGTCGCCGCGGGCAAACACGTTTATATGGCCAAGCCGATCGCAGTCGATGTCCCCGGCTGCCTCACGGTGCAGGAAAGCGGCAAACAAGCCACCGCGAAGAAGCTGTGTTTCCTGGTGGATTTTCAAACCCGCGCCAACAAGTTTTACCAGACGGCGGTCCAGAAGGTGCATCAGGGCGAGCTCGGCAAGATCGTGTCCGTGGAGGCCAACTATCAATGCGGCTTGATGTTCGAAGACCTCGACAGGGCGCTGCGGAAAGACCCGGCCAATCCAGAGGTCCGTCTTCGTGCCTGGAGCATTGACCCCGTTCTTTCGGGCGACATTATTACCGAGCAGAACATCCACGCCATCGACGTGGCTTCGTGGATGCTGAATGCCGAGCCGCTGCGCGCTTACGGCACGGGAGGGCGCACCCGCGAGTTCCTCGGCAAATGCTGGGACCACTTCGCGGTCATCTTTTATTATCCAAATGACTTGGTCGTCAGCTTCAACTCTCACCAATCCGGGTTCGGGTATGACGACATCATGTGCCGCGTGTACGGGCTAAAAGGAACCGCCGACACGCATTACTTCGGCGACGTCACCGTCAAAACGTCGGAGTTTCACAGCTCGGACAATGTGGGGAACCTCTATACGGATGGGGCCGTGGCCAACATCGCGACGTTCCACGACAACATCACGAGCGGCAACTACAGCAACTCGACCGTCCCGCCGAGCGTCCGCAGCAACTTGACCACTATTTTGGGCCGCACCGCCGCCTACAAGAATGAAATGGTGACGTGGAGCGATCTCGTGCGCAAGCGCGAGAAGCTGGAGGCGGATTTGCGCGGGCTTAAGGCGTGACCTAACGGATAACGGATAACGGATAACGGATCGCACCACCGCACAGTCAGAAAAAGAAGTATCGCGCCGACCCGCCCTGACGGATCAACCTAACGGATAACGGATAACGGATCGTGCTACGTTCCTGCGTCACCATCGTGGTAGGGCGCGCTGTCCCAGTGCGCCGCTCGGCCCCTTGTCAACTATCAACTTTCCAAAGTTGACAACTCCACCCTCTGTCAACTTTCAAAACCGCTCAAATCCCCCGTAAAACCGGGCTTCCGCCCACTTCTTGTCAACTGTCAACTTTCCCATTCCTCATCACCCGGAGAAAAGAAAAGTCCGTCGATGCCCCACGGTCACGACCCTCGACTCTCGACCATTCCTCACTATTCCACACGGGATACTTTGGGACGGTTGGGACGGTCTGGGACGGTTGTGGGACGGTTGCAAGAGTGAGAATCGCCCGTGTTTACCGGCCTTGGGACGGTGGGACGGCTGTACACCCCCAAACCACCCCCCTACCCCCTCCTCCGGCTCCTCCTCGTCCTCGTTTCGGTGTTTGGGCTTGCCTCGAAAAAACGTAGAGTAAAACGAGGTCATTTGGTTAGTTGTTTTGGAGTTCGAAGTCAACGGGGGAAAGGAAGCCCAGGGAGCTGTGAGAGCGCTGGCGATTGTAGAAAGCTTCTATGAAGTCGAAGAT
>DATMRF010000128.1:0-13484 GCA_035566435.1 Candidatus Acidiferrum sp. | reverse complement strand
CCACAGCCGTCGGCATCGCAAAGCCCAGCGCTGCCAAGTCCAACTGATCGACAAACTCGCGCAGGAACCGTGCGGGATGATCGGCAGCCACCCAATCTTCCAGCGCGGGAGGAAACAGAAACTGCTGTCCGTAATCAGGAGTAATGGGTTGAGTCATCGGACTTTTGACGTCTCCTCTCTAAACCGTCTTCATGTTTTGAGACAGTCTCTCCACTGCGTCCCCAAAAACTCTCACCCAAGCCCGCCTCGCCCGCCACCTCGCCCCATTCGGTATCCGTCCCACATTCCTGCGCATCGGCCAGCGCCGGGGCAAAGGCTACAAACTCGCCGACTTCGCCCAGGCCCCGAAATAGGAACCCCAATGTGCTTGGTTTTCTGCCGTTCCTGCATAACCTGTCGCGAGACAAATGGCTGTCGAATCAAAGCCGCTCTTCTACCCGGAGGTCATCCGCCAGCAGGTGCGGTCCTTCGACCTGCCGGACTCCGTCGCCGACTGGGAGCCCAAACTCCAGCACTGGGCCAGTCTCATCGCTTCCGGCAGCGCGGACGATTTCAAGGAAACCGCTCTCCTCCCGGATTTCCTCAGGGACATCGTTAGCGGCCTGCTCGGCTACACAGGCCCGGCGGGCTCCGCCGACACTTACACCCTCTCCCGCGAACGGCATGTCAAGGTTGACGGCAAATTCGCCGATGCCGTTCTGGGCCGCTTTCAGAAGGACAAGGCGCAATTCGTCGCGATCCTCGAAGGCAAGGGCACCCGCAATCCCCTGGGCCGCCAGTTTACTGGGTCGCGGATTCGAAATGATATATGTTATTATTGACATACATCGTACATGACATATATTCTACTGAAATTATTAGATAAAACATCGGCATGAAACCGAACCCAGGCGGTCAGCTTGCCCCAGAGAACATCGTCGGACGCGAGGCTCTCATCGTGGGTATGTGGGAGATTCTCGAGGGGCGCAGCATCTATATGAACGACCTTCGGCGCGTCGGCAAGACCATGATCCTGCGTAAGATGGAGGCCCATCCGCCAAAAGGATGGTTGACAATCAAGCGCGACTTGGGTGGATGTCACACCGCTGCAGAGTTCGCCACCCAGGCTTATCGGGATTCGGCGGAGCTTCTTACCGGGAAAAAGCGCGCCATGCGCCGGATGGAGCAGTTGCTCGGCGCCCTCAGAGGGGCTGAGATTGCTGGAGTGCTGAAACTTCCCGGCGGTTCACCCGCGCCGTGGAAGGAAGTTCTCACGCGAACCTTCACGGACCTCAATGAGGAAATGGATAAGGCGGGGAACCATATCGTTTTTCTTTGGGACGAAGTCCCCTTCCTTTTGGACAACATCTCGAAGCGCGAGGGCTCGGCCACGGCGATGGAGATTCTCGACGTGCTTCGCTCCTTGAGTCAGGACTACGCCAGGGTCCGGTTGGTACTCACCGGATCGGTGGGGCTGCACCATGTTTTAACCTCGCTGCGAGGGGAGGGCTACCTTAACTCGCCGCTGAACCACATGGAACGCGTCGCGCCGGGACCTCTGGCGCCTGCCGACGCCGCTCAACTGGCCCTCGACCTGCTCAGGGGCGCACGCTTGGATTGCGCCGAGCCGGGGGCCTGCGCAAAGGCCGCAGCCGAGGCTGTGGGCAACGTCGCCTTCTATATCCATAAGCTCCTTTCCCGGCTGCCGCCGCGCCAACCGATCACTCCGGCTCTCATCGAAGCGATCCTTCAGACAGAGCTTGCCCACCCAGACAATGATTGGGATTTGGCCCACTATCGCACCCGATTGCCACTGTACTACGGAAAGAACGAAGGGTTGGTCCT
Organism: Candidatus Acidiferrum sp.; assembly: GCA_035566435.1. Lineage (GTDB taxonomy): Bacteria > Verrucomicrobiota > Verrucomicrobiia > Limisphaerales > UBA8199 > DATMRF01. The sequence goes on along the minus strand of DATMRF010000128.1, from coordinate 11,660 downwards.
GCTCGCTTTGGACGCGGTGGCGGCGTCCGACGCGCCTATCCCGTTCGAGGTCCTGCGCCGGCAGTTAAGCTCCCAAACCCCGCTCGCCAAACCTGAGCGCCTTCGCGGCGTCTTGAAACTGCTGCAGCAGGACCACTACCTGGATCGTGATCCGGACGGCGGTTACCGCTACCGCTTCCCCCTCATCCGCCGATGGTGGCGCTTCGACCGCAGCCTTTGAACATGCGAACCCAGCGCAAATTCATTTCCCGGTTCTCTCCCAATCGCACCGATCCCGAGGATCTGGAGCGAATCAACGTGCAGCGACAGGACTTGCTCGCTCGCTCCGTCTCCGTCCTGCGCGAAAGCGCCCTGACGCAAAACAAGCACCACCTGCTCTTCGTTGGCCCGAGAGGTTCTGGCAAGACCCACTTGCTCGCCCTAATTTTCTACCGGCTCTGGCAGGAACAGAAAGAGGAACAGGAACTCGACGAACGGCTGCGCATTGCCTGGCTCAACGAGGACGAAACCAGCACGTCGTTCCTCGACTTGCTGCTGCGAATCTACCGCGCTTTGTCAGATCGCTACCCGGCGGAGTTCCCGGCCGGGGACATGGAACAACTCAGCGGCCGTGACCCCGTCGAAGCACTGGATTTGCTTGGCAAGGCTCTCCTCTCTCGAATCGGTCGGCGGACCGTCCTCGTGCTGGTTGAGAACCTCGACACGCTCTTTCGGCAACTGGACGAATCCGACCAGCGCGCCTGGCGCGCTTTCATCCAAAACCATCCAGTCTTTGCCACTGCCGCCACGGCCCAGAGCCTCTTCGCCGGCGTCTCCGAGCGTGAACAGCCCTTCTTTGGCTTCTTCGATACGAATCATCTCCAAACGCTCACCGCCGAGGAGGCGATGGAATTGCTCCAGCGCATCGCGCAGCTCAATCAGGACGGTGCGTTGACGGAGTTCCTGGGCACGCCGCGCGGCAAGGCCCGGGTCCAGGCCATTCATCATCTTTTGCGCGGCAACCACCGGCTCTACATTGTCCTCTCGGATTTCATGACCCGCGAGTCTCTCGACGAGTTGGTGGGTCCTTTCGAGCAGATGGTGGATGAGCAGTTCACGCCTTACTACCAGGAGCGGCTCCGCTGGCTCTCGCCGCAGCAGCGCAAAATTGTCGAGTTCCTCTGTTTGCGCGCCGGGCCCGTGCCCGTCAAAGAAATCGCCGCCGCGTTGTTCTCCGAGCCCGGCAGCGTCGGCAGCCAGCTTCAAAAGTTGCGCGAGATGGGTTACGTAAGGCCCAACCCGCGCGGACGCGAATCACTCTACGAACTGGCCGAGCCGCTCATGCGCCTGAGCATGGAGGTCAAGAACACTGGCAGCCATCAGCCGCTTCAAGTGATCGTGGATTTCCTGCGCATCTGGTTCGACCCCGACGAATTGGAGCAGCTCTCGGCTCGTTACGATTCGGCAGGTCTTGGTTTCAGATACCTGACGGCCGCGCTCGAGAAGCTCCAGCCCGGCCGGCCCGATCTCCGCCGCGAATTGCTGCTCCAGGGCATCGAGAACCTGGACATTAAACAACACGACGAGGACCAGTTGGAGAGATTGCGTTTGCTGGCGGAGGCGAGCAACAACTCTGACGATTGGATGAAATACGCGTTGGCGTGTTACTATTACCAGCGATTCCAGGGGGCCATTGAATGGTTCGGCAGGGTGGTCGAAGCGCACGGTGCTACAGTCGAGCAGGTCGCTTGGGCGCTCGTCAATCGGGGCGCCAGTTTTGGCGCCCAGGGCCGGAGCGAGGAGGCAATTGCCGACTTCACGCGAGTCATCGAGTTGCGCGACGCTCCGATCGAACCGGTTGCTATGGCGCTCGCCAATCGAGGCATCGGTCTCGGCCTCCTGGGGCGGACGGAGGAGGCGATTGCCGACTATACCAGGGCGATCAATCTGTCCGGCGCTCCGGTCAAACAGGTTGCTACGGCGCTCTTCAATCGAGGTGTTGGGTTTGGCGTTCGGGGGCGGACGGAGGAGGCGATTGCCGACTTCACCCGAATCATCGAGTTACGCGACGCTCCGATCGAACCGGTTGCCATGGCGCTCGCTAATCGAGGCATCGGTCTCGGCCTCCTGGGGCGGACGGAGGAGGCGATTGCCGACTACACCCGGGCCATTGACTTTCCTAGCGCTCCGGCAGAAGCGGTCGCCTCGGCGCTCATTAATCGGGGCGCCATTCTGGGCAGGCTGGGTCGGCTTCAGGAGGGGATCGCCGATTTCACCCGAATCGTTGATCTGCCCAAAGCCCCGCCTGGCTATGTCGCCCAGGCGCTGTACAACCGGGGTGCTGCATTTGGCCGAGTGGGACAAACTCAGGAGGCCATTGCCGACTACGCCCGGGTCATTGCGCTGCCTGGGGCTCCGGCTGAAGGGGCTTCCGCGGCTAGAGGAGGGATGGCATCCGCCCTACTCGCGACAGGCGAATGGAACACTGCGTTGGAACACCTGACCCAATTCCTCGCCGGGCGGGAGAAACCTCCGCCGGTTATCGCTCAGGTTTCCGAAGTTCTCATCCAAGCCATCTTCAGGCAGATCGGTTCGTCGGACGTATGGCAAAAGCGAGCAGCCCAAGTCGTTGCGCTTTACCGCGAATACAACGCTCTGGTGTACCTCGGCGGGGCGCTGGTTCAACACCTAACGGTTCTGAAGGAAAGTCCTCTCAACCCTGTGGGGCTCGACCAATGGCTGGCCGTTTGGGAAGGTCGCGCTTCAGACGACGACGCCATGCAATTTCCCTTGCGTTTGCTTCGCGCGGGCATCGCTTACCTCAAGACACAGCCTCGGGACGAGGGCGTCCTGCTACAGCTCCCAAGCGAAGAGCGCAGCCTGGTTCGCCTGGCGCTCGGTTTGGCGGAGGAACCCTCCGAGTGACCCCCCCCGAAACCAACGGCGACGCCCACACTTCTCCCAGACGTCTGATTGAAAACACATCCCGCCAGCAACCGACCTAGCGCACGTTGCTCGACTGGCTACGGGTGGAATACGTCATCGAAAAGCCCAACAACAACCTTCTCGCCGCGGCCGAACTCGATTCCGTGGGTAGGCGAATTGAAGCGCATTCGGGGCAAGAAACTGCCGCTGCCAGCCACCGGGGTTCAGGGGTCTGAACTTTAGCATTCAGCCCTTAGCCTTTCCGCCATGACCACCGCCCCTCCCCGCATGCTCATCCCGCTCCCCGCAACACGATTTTGTCCACAATCCAACCGCGCTACGGCTAAGCCGCCTCGGCAAGTGCAGGCTCGGCAGAGGAGGGCACTGGGATTATGGCATCATGATCGATGTCCGGGAAGTCCTCGTTCAATTCTTCTGCCAGGCGCTCCGCCTCTTCTTTTTCAAAGAGTCTGGTGCCGGTTCCGATCTTCCCGCTGACTGTGGATTTCCAATGGATAGCGTGCGTTTTCATACGACTCGTGTTTGGGATGAAATTGGCCGCTCGGATTGATTATCCATTTTTCGGCAGAGACGGCCACGGTTGCTGGGGCAAAAAAGCGAGGCTGGCCCTCTCCAACCTCGCTCGCAGTTCGCAGTTCCTCCTGGAACGGCGGCCTGCTCAATAATCCATGCCGCCCATGCCACCCTGGCCGCCAGGGGCTGAACCGAATTTCTCTTCCTTCGGGATCTCTGTGACCAGGCATTCGGTTGTCAGCAACAAGCCGGCTATCGACGCCGCGTTCTGCAACGCTGCGCGCGTCACCTTCTTCGGATCGACTACACCCTCCTTGACCAGGTCCTCATAGACGCCAGTCGAGACGTTGTAGCCTTCGTTGCCTTTGCGCTTCTTGACTTCCTGCACCACCACCGAGCCTTCCTCACCGGCATTCTCGGCCAATACGCGCGTCGGATACTCGACGGCACGCTTGACGATATCCACGCCGATGCGTTCGTCGTCGTTCTCCGGCTTGACGGTATCCATCGCTGCCAGGCAACGCAGCAACGCTACGCCCCCGCCCGGCACGATGCCTTCTTCAACCGCCGCGCGGGTTGCATGCAAGGCATCCTCCACCCGGGCTTTCTTTTCCTTCATCTCCGTCTCGGTGGCAGCCCCAACGTTGATGATGGCCACACCCCCCGCTAGCTTGGCCAGGCGTTCCTGCAGCTTCTCTTTGTCGTAGTCGGAAGTGGTCTCTTCGATCTGCCGGCGGATCTGATTCACCCGGCCTTGGATTTCGGAACTCTTGCCGTGGCCTTCCACGAGGGTGGTGTTGTCCTTGTCCACCGTGACGTTCTTGACGCGGCCGAGTTCTTCCAGAGTTAAGTTCTCCAGCTTGATGCCGAGATCTTCGCTGATGAATTTGCCTCCCGTCAGGATGGCGATGTCTTCGCACAGAGCCTTGCGCCGATCACCAAAGCCAGGGGCTTTGACGGCGCACACATTGATCGTTCCCCGGAGTTTGTTCACCACCAGAGTGGCGAGGGCTTCGCCTTCGACATCTTCGGCGATGATCAGGAGCGGTTTGGCTGCTTTGGCCACCTTTTCGAGCAGCGGAAGCAGGTCTTTGAGACTGCTGATCTTCTTCTCGTAATTGAGAACATAGCAATCTTCGAGGCGGACCTCCATCGTCTCGGCATTCGTTACGAAGTAGGGCGACAAATAACCCTTGTCGAACTGCATGCCTTCGACCACGTCCAGCGCGGTCTCGATGGTCTTCGCTTCCTCAACCGTGATGGTGCCGTCTTTGCCGACCTTGTCCATCGCGTCGGCGATGATCTCGCCAATCGTGGTGTCCCAGTTGGCGGAAACAGTCGCGACCTGTTTGATTTCCTCTTTGTCTTTCACTTTCTTGGCGATCTTGTCGAGGTGCTCGACAGCGGCGGCGACCGCCTTGTTAATGCCGCGTTGGATGCCGATGGGGTTGGCCCCGGAGGTGACATACTTCAGCCCCTCGCGGAACATCGCCTCTGCCAGGATAGTGGCGGTGGTGGTGCCGTCGCCGGCGTCGTCGCTGGTCTTGCTGGCGACTTCGCGGACCATCTGGGCGCCCATGTTTTCACAGGGGTCTTCCAGTTCGATTTCCTTGGCGACCGTGACACCGTCTTTGGTCACCGTCGGCGAGCCATATTTCTTGTCGAGCACGACGTTGCGGCCTTTGGGTCCGAGCGTCGTCGCTACGGCCCTGGCCAGTTTGGAGACGCCTTTGAGCAGCGTTTGACGAGCGTCCTCGTCGAAGAGTAATTGTTTTGCAGCCATATTAATAGTTAGTCGATTGTTGATTGTTGACCCCGAAAGCTTTCGGGGTTGATCGTTACTCGATCACGGCCAGGACATCCTCGGAATTGAGAATCTTGAACTCCTTGCCCTCGAGCTTGATTTCCGTGCCGCCGTATTTGGTCACGAGCACGCGGTCGCCTTTCCTCATTTCAAAGGGAACCTTCTTGCCGTTGTCATCCGTTTTACCGGTGCCGAGGGCCACGATCCGGCTCTCCATGGGTTTTTCCTTGGCGGTGTCGGGAATAATAATTCCGCCCTTTTTGAGTTCCTTCTCTTCGACCGCTTCCACGAGGATTCGGTCGCCGATGGGTCTAACGTTTAGTGTCATAGTTCGTCATTTCTTTTGTTTTTGCTTATACGTTGAATCAGTCCGCACTTGCGGGGGTTAATTTGACTTCATCTCGCCCACCACTTCGGCGTCGATGATCTGCTCCCAAACATATATTTTCCCTTTTTAATTAGCTTGGCTGCCGACTGACGCATCCACGCGCCAGCCGGGAGGGAGCCGTCCATTCAGTTGTTGCTGAGCCAGGCCGGCTCTGGTTCTTTGGCCACGACCATGACGCCATGGATGGACTTAGTGAACGCCTTGCGAACCGTCTTCAAAGCGGTCGAACTGACTTCCCCAGCGCCTTCCAAACCCGTTCCGTTGATCGCGGCAACGATCGCGTTTTTTAACGTCTCAATCTTCCCTGAATGGTTTGTCTTCATGTTGGTTTTCTTTCGTTTTGATGTTTGGTCTTGCCGCTGGATTTCGTTGCGTGACCTCGCGTTCCGGGGCAAGAGGGCCGCTCAGGCTGCGACGATTCTCACACAATTCTCTGTGCCTAGAGCATTAGCCGCCCGTTGCTGGGCAGCGGGATCGTCCTGCCACACTCCGTCAGCATAGAACCGGTATTCGTAACGACCCGGTCCGAGGGGCACACTGAGCCTCCAGATACCGTCAGGACCTTTATGCATGGGGGCGGCCTTGGTGTCCCAGTTGTTGAAGTCGCCGGCCAGCGACACTTGCCGGGTGGTCGGTGCCGCGAAGGCGAACCGAGACGGACTGCTGGTGAACTCTTTGCTTTGCGTTGATGTTGTTTGCATTTTAATTCATTCCATTTTCATTCTTGTTTGCGGTTTGAGAGCGGGCCGCGAAGGTCCAAAGCGGAAAGGCCGCTCGAAGCCTTCGCTGCCCACGTTGCGCCCGGTCACGAGACGCTGACCTCGACTTGCTGGGGTCTGGCCTTCTCGTTCTTGGCCAGGTGCACCTTGAGCACGCCGTCTTTGAAGTCGGCGGTGACCTTGGCGGGGCTGGCGTCATCCGGGAGCGAGAAGGTGCGCCCAAAACTGCCGTAGGCGCGTTCGACGCGGTGATACTTCTTGCCGTTTTCCTCCTTCTCGAATTTGCGGTCGCCCGTGATGGTCAGCGTGCCATCTTCCATGGTGATCTTCACGTCCTCTTTCTTCACTTCGGGCAGCTCGGTCTTGATTAGGTACTCCTTGGCATCTTCGCTGATGTCCACCAGCGGGGTCCAATCGGCTACGCGCATGGGTTCCTCCTGGCCTTCGAGCTTCTGAGCCTGGGGACGTCCGAAAAGGCTGCCCAGACTGTTCCGCAGGTCTTCCAGTTCTTTAAACTGATTCCAATGTGCCAATGCATTCATTATTTCATTCCTTGTTGGCGGGTGTCTTTTGGGGCCGTCGCGCCTGCCCGCCAACGGTTCGGGCGGCGACAGTCATTTTACAAGAGCTAGGCGAGGTTGGGCCTGGCGCTCCGCCTGCCTCGAGCAGCCGGCCAGGTACGAGCTGGCGCAGCCTTTAAGCCCGGTTTATTGTGCCAGACCCAGGCCAGCGCGACGCTGCAAACCAGGGCGAAGATTACGAAAACATTCATAGTCCTACTTTCCATTTGACTGCGGTTTTGGTGACCTGGCCCTCAGCGTGGCGGGCCGGGTCTTTGACTGGGCAATTCCAACGCGTGGCGCGTCCGCGCCCGGCTGGAGAAGTGGAAAGTCCACTTCGGTTTTGGCCACGCTGCTAAAGTAATTGGAGAAGATATTCAGGGCGATGTTGGCGACGATCTCGATGGTCTGCGCGTCGTTGAACCCGGCTTTGCCCAGCGCCTGGAAGTCCTCGTCGCTGATGTCCCCGCGCTGCAGGACAACCGACCGTGTGAAGCGCAACATCGTGTCAGCTTTCGGGTCCGCGGCGGCCGCGTTGCGGGCCAACTCCATTTCCTCGTGAGTCAAACCGAGGCTCTTGCCGGTATCGTAATGGGCGGAGAGACTATAGCTTGAGCCGTTGATTTCCGCCACGGCCAGGGCAACCTGCTGGCGCTGGCGGGGAGTGAGCTGCCCGCGCACGAGCGCCGCATCAGCGCGGAGGTAGGCTCGCAACGACGCAGGCGAGTTGGCCATGACCTGCAGGAACCTGGGCGCTTCATCGAGCTTCAGGCGGCTGTTCTTAAGACTCCGCTTGAGTTCAGAGGTAGCCCCATTGGCTTGGACGGGAGCAAGGCGTGACATAATGACTTCAATTTTTGCCTCTACTGCGTGAATTGTGCCCACCAGTCCTTTAACATCTGGCGGTCATTCATTTAGCGCTCCATGAGACCATCCATAAATCTCCGCACGAGGAGCGCGGCGGTGTCCAGCGGGCTGCTCAAGAGGAGTAGTCAGGGCGGAGGGTGTTGATTGAGGGCCCGGTGCGGGGAACTCAAACCCGAAATCGCTATTGTTGGCAGTGCGGACCGCGACCACATTCAAAGACAAGTCGCTGAAAGATGCTAGAGAACGTGACATGATAACCTGAGTTGTTGACTTCGGTTTTTCTGCATTGGGACTGGTGAGCAGAATGTGCCCACCAGTCCCTTAACATCTTGCGTGCCAAACAGGCGGCGGGCGCGAAGCGCATGAGACTCAGCTGGATGCGGGTTGTCTGTGTTCGACCGGCCGGTTGTGAGAGTTCACAAATCGTGAATTCTCACCATGAAAACTCGAAGCCTGGTCTTCCCTCAGTCGGAATGGGTGCCCGAGCATTTCTTCGACGAGTATCTCTGGTACAAGTTGGACAAGTATATCGCAGAGGGCTTGCAGCCGCTGGTAGCCGCCGACGTAAGGAGGCGGACTCATCCGTAGCGGACTCTGGCGAGAGCGTGACATTTGCCCTCCCCTCCGCCTCGTTACCTCGGCGGCCATGCGGCTAAATCAATTTCGATACCAGCCTTCGCCCATACGGCGGTCCTCACGCCGGCTTTTTGAGTCCCAGCTTCCTGATGCGGGAAACCAAGGTGCTGGGGTTAATGCTGAGCAACTCGGCGGCGCCGCCCGGGCCCTGAATCCGCCACTCCGATTTCGTGAGCGCGGCCAGAATGTTGGCGCGTTCGCGCCGGCGCAACTCAGGGTCTGTAAGAATCTCCACATCTGAACCGGCTACCTCCACCCCCTGCCCGGGCACAGACACGGGGGCCTCGTCCTCGGCGGGCGGCAGGTCGAATCGCAGCGGCCCTCTCTGCGCGAGAATGAGCCCGCGCTCGATGAGGTTTTGCATCTCGCGCACGTTGCCCGGCCAGTCGTAGTTGTGCAACTGGAGCAGGTGCGCCTGGGTGAGTTTGGGGAGTGGCACCCTGAGCCGCCGGGCAGCTTGTTCGAGGAAATGCGCGGCCAACAGCGGGATGTCCTCCTTGTGCTGGCGCAACGGAGGGACCTCGATAGCGAAGACGTTGAGCCGGTAATAGAGGTCCTGCCGGAACCGGCCCGCCGCCACCTCCGCCTTTAGATCGCGATTGCTGGCGGCGAGGATGCGCACATTGATAGTGCGGGTTGTTTCCTCTCCGACGCGCTCGTATTGTTTTTCCTGCAGCACGCGCAGGAGTTTGCTCTGCAACTCCGGCGGGATCTCGCCCACCTCGTCCAGGAGGAGCGTGCCGCCGTCCGCCGCCTCGAATCGACCCGCTCGGTCCTTGATCGCGCCGGTGAACGCGCCTTTCGCGTGCCCGAAGAATTCGCTCTCGTAGAGCTCGCGCGGGACCGAGGCGCAATTGACACGGATGAGGGGTTGCTGGCCGCGGCGGCTGCGCTGGTGGATTTCACGGGCGACTAGCTCCTTGCCGGTGCCGGACTCGCCCAGGATCAGCACGGTGGCGTCCGTGGGCGCCACCATGTCAATCTGCCGTTGCAAGTGCTTGAGACTGGCGCTTTGGCCGATGATGTCGCCTAGGGCCTTGGCTTCGCGGACTTCTTCGCGGAGGTAAGCGGTTTCCAACTCCAGCCGGGCGCGGAGCCGATCATTCTCTTCGAAGGCGCGCGCGTTCACGAACGCTACGGCGATGTGATCGGCAAAAATGCGCAGCCAGGCAGGGCCCTGCTCGGGAATCGGAATGCGTGTGAACAGGCCCAGCACGCCCAGCACTTCGTCTTTGTAGCGGATCGGCTGCGCGTCGAAGCCGAGAATCTTTTCCGCCATCGCCCAGTCCGGCGGGGACAACAGCGACGGGTCGCGCGTCACGTCTTTCACCACCAGCGCCTGGCCGGTGGCTGCCACGCGGCCGATTTTCCTCACGCCGAGCGGAATGCGCCGGAACTCGTCGTCGAGCCGCGACCAATCCGCCTTGGCGTCCGCTTGGGGTCGCCCGGCGCTGGCGACCAGGTGAAGGCAGGAGGTTTGGTCAGGGCACTCCGGCCGCATGCAGCAGGATGAACACAGGTCGCCCCTGTCCACCAGCCAGATGCGCGCCAGCGCCACATACGGCGGCTCAGCTAGGCGGGTCACGACGCGGCGGAGGAGTTCAGCGACGGAGCGGATCTGGGCCAGCTCCAGGAGGCGTTCCTTGAACGAGTCGAACTCCGGCGGGCAATCGGCAGCCAGGTACACGTCTGCGTTATACCTTATGTCCTGATCGGGAGCAACCTGAGCATGGGGTAGTGGTACCGTTTGGCCAGAGCGATCCAGCCCTTGAGCTGGTAGCGGTACACTTTCAACTTTGAGGCGGTGCCGTCTTATTGTTGTCCTGACGAATTTTTTTCCAATCGGTCACAAATAGTATAGACACTTCATTGATAAACATTCTCCGATTGGAACGGCTGGTAAAATAAAATGTCGTCTTGCATTTATTGGCTTTCCACTGAGCGTTGCTTGCTCCAGCAACTGCGATTTGTGGATTGATTTCCGATTGGCACTGCCTGGCAAGTCCTCTCATCGCCGAAACCATGAACAAGTCCTCGCTTTGAATGACGACGCTAAATTTGAAGTGGTCGTGTTGGCGCATGCGGCCCTCTAGCCTAAGAAATACACGATTTCTGACAAGTCCCAAACGTGGTCCATTTCTACACTCCAAACTGGGACATTATTCGGGTTCGGACTTCATCCAGCTTCCGAGGCGTTACGTTTTCAACTTGTGGCCTGATACAATTTGCGAGCTCTTGGAGACTCTTCAAAAATCACAAAATCATAGTCGTCCAGAAGCCCACCAGGTGTGGCAGCCTCGATTTTATCAACGGTGGCTTGATCCAGTGATCCTTCCCGCAAGTGCATGTGTCCTCTCTGTCCTTCGGCTTTTGGATGGTCAACCCAAACCGAACAAAGGTGGAGGATGAAACTGCCGTCATGCTGAAAGCCCGAAACACGCATAGTGTAATCCACTTTGCAATTGCGAAGGAAATAACAAAGCTTCTTCGCATTAAGCTGCGGCGGCGGGAATTTCGTGCATTTGACGCGATGAATTGCCGGGATCGGCTTGACTCGATGAGAATCCATCTTAGTGCCCTTTTGCTCGCGCGCCAAAGGCGCGCGGTGTTAAGTCCCTCGCCTCCGGGCAGGTGCCAGCCTGCAAGGTGATTCCAGAATCACCAACGGTGCCAGTTCTTACGCTTGGACAATTTTAACCCGATTTTGCGCGACTGTCGAGACTTCTTCCCGACCGCACCCTCGGCGACCTCGCAGACCCGGCCTGCGGCCTGACGCCGGCGGGGATTGATCCGGCAACCCTTAGACCTTTAAAGACCAAACGTTGCCATAGCCCTTGCCGGCATTTGCCCCTGCCCTGTCAATCTTCAGGGATCACCCTTTGGCAACCCTTGAAACGCACAATCACTCGGTAAATACGGCGTTGTCAACGTGTCAACCCCTGTACCCCCCCCTCCCGCGCGCGAAAAAGAATCTCACCAGACCTCATCACGCACTCGTTCGCCGAAGCCTTGGCGAAGGAGAACCGGTCCTCCGTAGCCTCGGCGAAGGACGATCACGTTCCTCCCCTGTCAACCCTCAAGGATCATCCTTCGGCAACCCTCGAGGATTGGGCTTGCCTCGAAAAAACGTAGAGTAAAACGAGGTCATTTGGTTAGTTGTTTTGGAGTTCGAAGTCAACGGGGGAAAGGAAGCCCAGGGAGCTGTGAGAGCGCTGGCGATTGTAGAAAGCTTCTATGAAGTCGAAGAT
>DATMRF010000127.1:0-122501 GCA_035566435.1 Candidatus Acidiferrum sp. | reverse complement strand
AATCTCCTTAGCCTTAGCTCGGGAACAAGCGAGCCATGCTCACCAAAGAGCCCACTAACTGGAGAGCCGGATGCGGGAAATCCGCCCGTCCGGTTCGGAGGGAGGGGTGGCGCACCTGCGCCATCCCTACCCCTATTTCTCATGTGTCCCTCCGGGACAAGATGGCGTCCATGAGACTAACTATATCTGCGAACCAAACATTGAAACGTCGGGCTACTCTAGATATTTTTCTCTGATAAGCCCGGCTGCTTGTGTTTGAACCTGCAAAAGATGGTGAACTTTTGCCAACGCCGGCGAAGTCGGTTACCTTTTTTGCCGCCACATTGCAACGGTTCTCGATATGAACGTAACCACTATTCAAAAACCATTTAGTTCACTAAACCGGCAGCTCACCCGCAATCCGCTGGACGCTATTTTCGCTCCCAAGTCAGTCGCTGTCGTCGGCGCGACCGAGAAGCCGGGCAGCGTCGGCCGCACGGTTCTGTGGAACCTGATGAACACTCCGTTTGGCGGCCCGATTTATCCGGTGAACCCGACCCGGACCAGCGTGCTGGGCATCAAGGCGTACCCCAAGCTCGCCGGCCTGCCCGAAAAGCCCGAACTGGTCGTCGTCACCACCCCAGCAGCGAGTATTCCCGGCATCATCGGCGAGGCCGCCGACCTGGGCATTCCAGGTGCCGTGGTTATCTCCGCCGGCTTCAAGGAAACCGGCCCTGCCGGCGTGGAGCTTGAACGGCAGTTGCTCGCCCACGCGCGGCGCGGCAACATGCGGCTGGTCGGTCCCAACTGTCTGGGTGTGATGAACCCGATCACCGGCGTCAACGCTACCTTCGCCGCCGGCATCGCGCGCCGCGGCAATGTGGCTTTCATCAGCCAATCCGGCGCCCTTTGTACCGCAGTGCTCGACTGGTCACTGCGCGAGGAAGTCGGGTTCAGCGCGTTTGTCTCGATCGGTTCCATGCTCGACGTCGGCTGGGGCGACCTCATCAGCTATTTCGGCGACGACCCCAACACCAAAAGCATCGTGATTTACATGGAAAGCATCGGCGATGCCCGCTCTTTCCTGTCCGCCGCGCGCGAGGTCGCCCTCACCAAATCGATCATCATTATCAAGCCCGGCCGCACGGAAGGCGCCGCGAAAGCTGCCGCTTCCCATACCGGGTCGTTGACGGGGTCCGACGATGTCCTGGAAGCCGCATTCAAACGTTGCGGTGTGCTGCGCGTGAACAAAATCTCCGACCTGTTTTATATGTCCGAGGTGCTCGCGAAACAGCCGCGTCCGCAAGGAAATCGTCTCACTATCATCACCAACGCGGGCGGGCCCGGCGTGCTCGCGACCGATGCCCTCCTTACTACCGGAGGCGCTCTGGCCGAGGTTTCCAAGGAGACCATGGAAGACCTCAACAAATTCCTGCCGGCAGTCTGGAGCCACAACAACCCCATCGACATCATCGGGGATGCCGGGCCTGATCTATACGCGAAGACGCTCGAAACGGCCGGCCGCGACCCCAACAGCGACGGGTTGCTCGTGATTCTCACGCCGCAGGCGATGACCGATGCGACGGCCACCGCGGAGAAACTCAAGGCCTTTGGCCACATCAGCGGCAAACCTGTGCTCGCGAGTTGGATGGGCGGCAACGAAGTCGCCGCTGGCGAGGCCATCCTCAACCGCGCGGGAGTGCCCACCTTTGCTTACCCCGACACGGCGGCAATGGTCTTCACGTCGATGTACCAGTACAATGAGAACCTGCGCGCGCTCTATGAAACCCCGGTGCCTTCAGCCGACCCGGCTGACATCGAATCCGGCCGCGCCAAAGCCAATACGCTCATCCAGTCGATCCGCAAGTCCGGTCGCACCATTTTGACCGAGGCCGAGTCGAAGGACCTGATGGGTTGCTACGGGATACCCACCGTGGTGACAAAAATTGCGAAAACGGAAGCCGCCGCGGTCAAAGCCGCCGCCCAAATCGGTTATCCCATCGTGCTGAAACTTTATTCCGAAACGATCACTCACAAGACCGATGTCGGCGGTGTGCAGTTAAATCTGAAGGACGAGGCAGACGTGCGCCGCGCCTTCAACGAGATCAAGACCTCGGTCACCGAAAAGAAAGGCGCCGAACATTTCCAGGGCGTCACGGTGCAGAAAATGATCAAGCTTTCCGAAGGCTATGAGCTGATCCTGGGCAGCAGCATCGACCCGCAATTCGGCCCGGTGTTGCTCTTCGGGATGGGTGGGCAACTCGTCGAGGTGTTCAAGGACAAGGCCCTCGGATTGCCTCCGCTCAATACGACCCTGGCCCGGCGCATGATGGAAAGCACCCGGATTTACAAGGCCCTCAAAGGCGTGCGGGGCCGCAGACCAGTGGACTTGGCCGCGCTCGAACGCCTGATGGTCGGTTTCAGCCAACTTGTCGCCGAACAGCACTGGATTAAGGAAATAGACATTAACCCCCTGTTCGCGTCGGGCGAAGACCTGGTCGCGCTTGACGCCCGCGTCATCCTGCACGATCCCAAAACCGCCGAAGAACAGTTGCCCAAGCTCGCCATCCGCCCTTACCCCACCCAGTACGTCGCATCCTGGAAGATCAAAGGCGGCGCGGCGGTTACCATTCGCCCCATCCGGCCCGAAGATGAGCCCGCCATGGTCAGCTTCCATGAAGGCCTTTCCGAGAGAAGCGTTTACCTCCGCTATTTCAGCGCGCTCAATCTCGAACAACGTGTCGCTCACTCCCGCCTGTTGCGTATCTGCTTCAACGATTACGATCGCGAGATCGCGTTGGTGGCCGAGCGCAACCTGGGCAAAGGCAAATACGAAATCCTGGGCGTCGGCCGCATGAGCAAACTTCACGGGTCCAGCACCGCTGAATTCGCGGTCGTCGTCACCGACAAGTGGCAGCACAAGGGCTTGGGCACGGAGTTGGGCAAGCGCCTCATCGAAATCGCCAGGCACGAAAAGCTGAGCCGCCTCGTCGCTTACACCCTCGCTGAGAACCACGACATGCAAAACATGTGCAAGAGACTCGGCTTCCAGGTCGTGCCTTCTGCCGAGGACTCCGAGGTGGTCATCGAGATGAACCTGTGAGACGGTGAACCGATTAAACGCAAAGGCGCGAAGGAACGCACAGCCGTGGGATGTTGTGGCGCAGTTCGTCCTCCTCGTCGTCGTCGTAATCGTGATCGAACTCCCGCCGGCCCGGTTTCGCTTGTGAGCCGCTCCCGGTCCATTTACCGATCACCAACCACGCTTCTTCGCCCCTTTGCATCTTTGCGCCTTCGCTTTAAATCCGACCTCCATCAGAACGAACCCCCTCGCTCACCAAAAAATGGTGAACAAATGGCAACACTGGTGAAGCCCCAAAAACCGTTGCGCGCCACATTGTTGGCGTTCGATTAGAGCGGTTCGGCCGGGCCTCGGCCCGGGAAGACCGCGGCATGAGGCTGATTGCCTGAAACGTTGACCTCGCCGGCAGAGGTGAGGGCCGTGGAATACACTGTTAATCAACAATTTAAATTGAGATTATGATGCCAACGAAAACCTCGCCCGTTCCCCGTAAAGCCAAGGCCTCGCCGCCGGCGGCACCCGTTGCAGTTCCGGCTAAAACCAAGAAAGCTTACTTCAAGACTTTAGACGGCAACGAAGCCGCCGCCTACGTCGCTTACCGGCTGAACGAGGTGATGGCCATCTATCCGATCACTCCTTCCTCGCCGATCGCCGAGTGGTGCGACCAATGGGCCTCCGAAGGCAAACGCAACCTCTGGGATACCATCCCCTCCATCGTGGAAATGCAGAGCGAAGGCGGCGCCGTTGGCGCGGTCCATGGCGCTCTCCAAACCGGCACGCTCAGCACCACTTTCACCGCTTCGCAGGGTTTGTTGCTGATGATTCCCAACATGTTCAAGATCGCCGGCGAACTCCTGCCGACCGTTTTCCATGTGACCGCCCGCACCGTCGCGGCTCACGCTTTGTCGATCTTCGGCGACCACAGCGACGTGATGGCCTGCCGCTCGACCGGTTGGGGCATGCTGGCCGCCGCGTCGGTCCAGGAGACCATGGATTTCGCGCTCATCTCTCAGGCTGCCTCGCTTCGGTCTCGTATCCCCTTTGTGCATTTCTTTGACGGCTTCCGCACTTCGCATGAGGTCTCCAAAATCGAAATGCTCGCGAAAGAGGACCTGACTGCCTTGATCGATGATGGATTGATCGCCGCACACCGCGCCCGGGCGATGACGCCGGATCGGCCGGTCCTTCGCGGGACCGCCCAAAACCCGGACGCCTACTTCCAGGCCCGCGAGACCGTCAACCCGTTCTACACCGCCTGCGCCGACATCACCCAAAAGGTCATGGACGAATTTGGCGCCCGCGTTGGCCGCAAGTACAATCTTTTTGACTACGTCGGCGCCCCGGATGCTGACCGCGGCGTTGTCCTGATGGGTTCGGGTTGCGAAGCGGCCCACGAAGCCGTGGATTACCTGACTCAGCGTGGCGAGAAAATCGGCTTGGTTAAAGTCCGCCTTTACCGGCCTTTCGACGGCAAACGCTTCCTTGAAGCGCTGCCCGTTTCAGTCAAGTCAATCGCCGTTCTCGACCGCACCAAAGAGCCCGGCGCGTCCGGTGAACCGCTTTATCAGGATGTCATTGCCGCGCTTTTCGAGGGTCTCGCCAGCGGTTGGGGCAAACTCAAGGCGCTTCCGAAAGTCTTCGGTGGGCGCTATGGCCTCTCCTCCAAAGAGTTCACGCCCGCGATGGTCAAAGCCGTCTTCGACAACCTTAAACAGGCCGCTCCGAAAAATCATTTCACGATCGGGATCACCGATGACGTTTCGCATACCAGCTTGCCTTGGGACGAAAATTTCTCAACCGAACCCGACAACGTCATTCGCGCCATGTTCTACGGCCTCGGCGCCGACGGGACCGTAGGTGCCAACAAAAACTCGATCAAAATCATCGGCGAGGAAACCCCCAACTTCGCCCAGGGGTACTTCGTCTATGACTCGAAGAAGTCGGGTTCGATGACGGTGTCACACCTCCGGTTTGGGCCGCAACCGATCCGGTCGACGTACCTCATCACCCGGGCCAATTTCGTCGCCTGCCACCTGCCGGGGTTTCTCGATCGTTACGACATGGTGAAGAACCTTGTCGCCGGCGGCACGTTTCTGCTCAACACCCCGTTCGCGAAGGGGGACATCTGGCAGCAACTGCCCACACCCGCCCAGCAAGCTCTTCTCGATAAGAAGGCGCGCTTTTTCGTGATCGACGCGACGAAGGTCGCCCGTGATAGCGGGATGGGCGGCCGCATCAACACGATTATGCAGGTATGCTTCTTCGCCCTTTCCGGCGTGCTGCCGAAAGACGAAGCCATCGAGGCGATTAAAGAATCCATCCGCAAGACCTATGGCAAGAAGGGCGAGGAGATTGTGCAGATGAACCTCAAGGCTGTTGATAATACGCTGGCTCACTTGCACGAAGTGCCTTTGACCAGTAAGGTCAACGGCACCGGCGGCTTCCTGCCGGCGGTTACCCCTAACGCCCCGCAGTACGTCCGTGACGTGCTCGGCAAACTCGCCGCCGGCCTGGGCGACGACCTGCCTTCCAGCGCGTTCGCCTGCGATGGCACGTTCCCGACCGCCACCGCGCAGTACGAAAAGCGCAACCTGGCGCTGGAGATTCCGGTCTGGGACCCCGCGGTTTGCATTCAGTGCATGAAGTGCGTTGCCATTTGCCCGCACGCCACTATCCGCGCCAAGGTTTATGAGGCCAAAGACCTCACCGGCGCGCCCCCTGACTTCCGCGCCACCGATGCGCGCGCTCCGGAATGGAAGGGAATGAAATGGACGCTCCAGGTCGCGGCCGAAGATTGCACCGGCTGCGCGCTATGCGTGGACGTCTGCCCCGCCCGCAACAAGACCGAGTCCAAGCTCAAGGCTATCAACATGCGCCCGCAGCCCCCGCTGCGGCTCCAGGAGCGCGAAAACTGGGATTTCTTCCTCCGCCTGCCCGAGCTTGATCGCCGCAAGATCAAGCTCTCGACCCTGCGCCAGCAGCAAGTCATGAGACCCCTGTTCGAGTTCTCAGGCGCTTGCGCCGGCTGCGGCGAGACGCCTTACCTGAAGATGCTGACGCAGTTGTTCGGCGACCGCGCGGTTATTGCCAACGCCACCGGCTGCTCCTCAATCTACGGCGGCAACCTGCCCACCACGCCCTATGCCAAAAACGCCGACGGACGCGGGCCGACCTGGTGCAATTCCCTCTTCGAGGACAATGCCGAGTTCGGCCTCGGCTTCCGCGTCTCCATCGACAAGCAGAAGGAGTTCGCGGGCGAGCTGCTGCAAAAACTTGCCGCCACGGTCGGCCAGGATCTCGTGACCGCGATCCTCAACGCCAGCCAGACCGACGAGGCCGGCATCTATGACCAACGCGAGCGGGTCGCAGCCCTCAAGCAAAAGCTGCAGAAACTGGATCCGCCCCAAGCCAAATTGCTCCTTACGCTGGCCGACCAGCTCGTCCGCAAGAGTGTTTGGATCATCGGCGGTGACGGCTGGGCTTACGACATCGGCTACGGCGGGCTGGACCATGTCCTCGCCAGCGGCCGCGACGTCAATGTCCTCGTCCTCGACACCGAGGTCTATTCCAACACCGGCGGCCAATGCTCGAAATCGACCCCGCGAGGAGCCGTCGCCAAGTTCGCCGCCGGCGGCAAACCTCTCGGCAAGAAAGACCTTGGCCTGATCGCGATGACCTATGGCCACATCTACGTTGCGAGCGTCGCCATGGGGTATAAGGATGAGCACACCCTCAAGGCCTTCCTTGAAGCCGAATCCTATCCCGGTCCGTCCCTCATTATCGCTTACAGCCACTGCATCGCCCATGGCATCGCCCTCGATGCCGGCATCGGCGCCCGCCAGCAGAAACTCGCGGTCGAATCCGGCCAATGGCTGCTCTATCGCTTCGACCCGCGGCGCACGGAGCGCGGCGAAAACCCGCTCCAGCTCGATTCCGGCGCGGCCAAGGTCAAAGTCCAGGATTACCTGCTCTCTGAGAATCGCTTTAAGATGCTCACCAAGAGCAAACCTGAGGATGCGAAGAAGTTCTTTGCCCAGGCGCAAGCCGACGCGGACCGTCGCTGGAAGTCCTATCAATACATGGCTGGCCGCGATTCCAAGCCCGCCGCGCCGACGGCACCGGCCAAACCCGCGACCACCGTGGATCAGCAACCGTGAGCCATGACGTCTTCAAGTTTGATGAATCGATAAGGTGATAGCCTGAGAACAGGCCGGCATGACAACTTGATAACTTGAAAACCTGACAACTTGACAACCTGATAATCCAATAACGCTTTTATCTCCTATGGACCTCTCAACCACCTACCTCGGCCTGAAGCTTCGCACCCCGCTGGTCGCCGCCGCTTCCCCCCTCTCTGAGGAAATCGATAGTATCAAACAAATGGAAGACAACGGCGCCGCTGCCGTCGTCCTCTATTCTCTCTTCGAGGAGCAACTCCGCCAGGATAGCGTCGAACTGGCTCAGCACATGGAGCATGGCACCTTCAGCACGCCGGAGGCCCTTACCTTTTTCCCCGAACCCGAGGAGTTTCGGCTCGGGCCCGAGGAATATCTCCAGCACATCGGTGAAGCCAAGAAGGCGGTGAAAATGCCCGTCATCGCCAGCCTCAACGGCTCCTCCGCGGGAGGTTGGACCCAATACGCCAAAGGCATTCAGGAGGCGGGAGCGGACGCTCTGGAGCTGAATATCTACTATATTCCCACCGACATGAGCCTTACCTCCTCCCAGGTCGAAAAGAATTACCTGGATATCCTCAAGGCGGTGAAATCGACTGTAACCATCCCGGTGGCTGTCAAGCTTAGCCCCTTCTTCACGAACTTCGCTAATATGGCCAAACGGCTCGACCAGGCTGGCGCCAATGGCCTTGTCCTGTTTAACCGCTTTTACCAACCGGACATCGACCTCGAGACCCTTGAGATCAAGCCGAACATTCTGCTGAGCACCCCGATGGCGATGCGTGTCCCCTTGCGGTGGATTGCTCTCCTTTACGGCAAGCTCCGCGCCAACCTCGCTGCGACCAGTGGCATCCACCGCGCGTCCGATGTGCTTAAGATGCTCATGGCCGGCGCCGATGTCACCATGCTCTGCTCCTCTCTGATCCGCCATGGTGTCCGACAGATCGGCGTCATCGAGCGCGACCTCGTCGCCTGGATGGAAGAGCACGAGTACACCTCGGTCACGCAGCTTAAAGGCAGCCTCAGTCAGAAGAATTGCGCCGACCCCAGCGCCTTCGAACGCGCCCAGTACATGAAGGCGATCTCGCAATTCCCGGTGTCGAAATAGCTCTGGAACCGCAACATACACGAACCACACGAAAAAGGTCCTTTTGTCGCGTGGTTCGTGTATTTAGTAGTTGGTTGCAGCTTTGCTCCCGCGCAGCCTTCCAAACTAACCCTTTCGCACTGTGGGGATGGCCAAACTGGCCGACTTCCTGCTGCCTTTATCAGTATGGCACAGCATGAATGGGAACCGGTAACGAAGCCAAAACTGGTCGCTTTTGACCTCGCGATGGCTTTGTTCCTCGTTTTGTTGTTCCGTTCCGAGCCGGGATTCGTCTTTCTCCTGGACCACGCCAACCTTCTCTTTCACGAAGCCGGCCATCCCCTCGTCGGATTGTTCAGCTGGCGGCTTGAGCCATACGGCGGTACCCTCGGACAGTTGGCATTCCCGTGCGTCCTGGCGGTGAGCTTTTGGCGCAAGGGAGAACCGCTCGGCGTCGCGGCGGGTGCCATCTGGTTTTTCGAGAATTGGTTCAATATCGCCCGTTACATGGCCGATGCTCGCACTATGGCGCTGCCCCTCGTCGGCGGCGGCGACCACGATTGGAACACCATCCTATCCCGCTGGAACCTTCTGCCCTACGACACCCGCATTGCCGTGACGTTGAAAATCATTGCCTGGCTGGGCATCGCAAGCACTTGTGCCTGGATTTTTTGGCGCGCCTGGCAGGACCGGCGTCGGCCTGCTGAACATGCGGGTGTTGTCGCGTTCTAACCGGCTCCAAAAAATGCGCGCTGCTGGCCAAAGGAAGAACCAGCAGCGCGCGGCGGTTCGGGGAGAACCGTTGGGAGAGTGATTAAAAGACCTCGGCCTTCAACCCGCTGGTCTGTCGCACAATGTGCGCGATCCGCGAGAGCACTCGCAGCGGCAAGTGCCCGCATTGCGAGTTCGCTGACGGCCGGGTCGCCGAATAAATCTGCACCAGCGAGATATCCGCGCCGGCCTGCTTCAGGTCCAGCAACCGCCGCGCATACTGTTCGACCTCTTCGAGTGGCGGTTCCTCTTCGCCGAAGGACGGGAACAGGCTTTGGACCACCACAGGGCGTTTCCGAGCCAGCATGAGGATATTCGATAAAATCTTCTCCAGCGGCACGTCCGCCTGGTTGACCTTGTTAACGTAAGCTTGCGTGCCCCCGTCCAGCTTGGCCCAGATTTCGTCGCTCTGCGTAAAATACTTCAACCCTTCGTGGACATGCGGCAAGTCGAGTCCGGTTCCATTGGTGATCAGCACCAGTTTGAAGGGGAATCCGCCCAGCGCCCGCACGTGGACGACTGCCTGCAGCGCTTCGCCAAATTTCGGTGAAAGCGTCGGCTCACCGTCCCCGCTTAGCGCGACGTGCCGCAATTGCAGCAATTCGTCCGGCAACGAGTGGTACCAGGGTCGTTCCCGCAGCCGCCCGGAGCGCACCAGTGCCAGCGTTTTCTTGAGCTCGCCGGCCATCAGCTCCACGTTCAATTGTTCCCCCGGATGACCATTCCGATGCACCTCGCAGTACACGCACTCGAAGTTGCAATTCT
This sequence comes from Candidatus Acidiferrum sp., assembly GCA_035566435.1. Lineage (GTDB taxonomy): Bacteria > Verrucomicrobiota > Verrucomicrobiia > Limisphaerales > UBA8199 > DATMRF01. The sequence continues at coordinate 112,642 of DATMRF010000127.1, read as the reverse complement.
TGTCCGGGTTCATGTTCACTCCCACCGACAACCCGCGTGCCCGGGCCGAAACGACCGCATACACAAACCGGTTGTCCAGAAAATCCCGCGGCGACCCGAAGGCGGTCTCGGAGGTGTTGCCGTTGCGAACGGGAGCCCGTTTCCTTCCCCATTCCGTCAGCCCTGCTGTACTTGAAGTAACTTCTTCCACAATGTCCAGACTACCCTAAAGGCCGGGCTGTTCAGGCACTACACGAGCCTTGCTAAAAATCGGACATTTTTTGGCAAGTCAAATCCACCCTGCTTTGTTTAGAAATGCTGATTGCAAACCCTGCTTCCGCCGGCAAATCAGCCCTGCAAATCATGTACGCTTGCCTCGCTCCAAAAGCCCTCCTGATTACAGTCGGCGCGGGTTCCCAATCGTTCACTCTCCCCGCCCCGGCCAGCCTTCATCATTCTGCCCTAATCATTCTGCCATTGTCACTGACGCGCTTTCCACCGTTGCCTTTCGCCACAGAACCAGTACAAGGTTCCCATTGCCCATGTCGAATTCGCTCATCGAATTAAAACAGGCCGCCATCGCAAACACCTTGCGAAACTGCCAGCTTTTCGCCGGCCTTCCTCCCGCCGACCTCAATACCGTCGCCGACATCACCCTCGTAAAGTCGCTCGAAAAGGGGGATTATCTCTTTCGCGAAGGCGCCACCTCCCAGGGCTTTTATATCGTCCAGAAAGGCGCGATTAACATTCATCGCGTCAGTCCCGTCGGAAAAGAACAGGTCATCAAAATATTCCGCGCCGGCGAATCCTTCGCCGAAGCCGCCCTCGCCACGATGTCCGGCTATCCCGCCGACGCCCGGGCGGTCGAATCGTCCCAAATCCTGCTTGTTCAGAAATCAGGGTTCCTCGAACTCTTGAAGCGACAGCCTGAGCTGGGCTTGCGCATGCTCGGCTCGATGAGCCTGCACCTGCGCTCCCTCGTTCGCCAGCTTGAAGACCTCACGTTGAAAGATGTCGAGACTCGCCTGGCCAAATGGCTTATCAAACGCTGTCCTAACCCCGACGCAGCCAAACCGGTCACTATCGAGCTGAAAACGACCAAGCGTGTTCTCGCGGCCGAACTCGGCACCGTCAGCGAAACCTTTTCTCGCACCCTGGCCAAATTCCGCGAGCAACGGCTCCTCGCCGTCAAAGGCAAGACCGTCACCATCCTGTGCCTGGCCAAATTGCGCGACCTCCTTCGCCGCCATCTCGGTGAGTAAACCGCCTGGCGTTCTTCCAACTGCCATCGGCTCATGGGGAAGCGCAGATTTTCAATCTCCTGTTGGCATTGGGTGGCGCACGCACTAACGTGACTGAAACCGATGCGGGCCAAACGTAGCCTTTGCAAGTCAGAGTTCGATGGCTCGCCTGAGTGATTAGATTTCGTCCATGAACGGTGGATGCCCAGGTGAGCCCCAAGGCCAAATCTTGGCTAGGTCCGTTGACGGCCAGAATTGCACGCACCCCAAGGGCGCAAGGCCGAACGTCCTTCCTGGCTCGATTCGGCTCGGATTATTGGTCGCTGCAGTCCCCTGGATTGCGCTCTGGGCTCAGACTGGGGATCGCGCCTCGACCAACCAGACCGCCGGACGGGTAACACTGATGTACCTTGGCGCGGCTGGCTGGCAAATCACTGACGGGGCGACGGTCATTCTCGTGGACCCGTACATTTCTCGCGTCCTTGGGCCGCGACCACCGGGCGCGCCGCCCTTCGTTCGCGCCCCAGGGGACACGCGCCGTGAGTACGGCATGGACGACGCGGCGGAGCCGGACGTCGCGGCCATCGACGCACGCATCAAGCGAGCGGACTTCGTGCTGGTGACTCACACGCATTACGATCACGTTCTCGATGTGCCTCACATCGCCCTCAAAACGCATGCCAAAGTCATCGGCACAGAAAGCACACAAAACGTGCTGCGCGCCTATCAGGTTCCGGAAGAGCAACTGCTCACCGTGCGCGGTGGCGAGGATTACGAGTTTGGGTCCTTTTCGCTCAAGGTCATCCCAAGCCTTCATAGCCCCTTGGACCACAAACACTACTTCAGTTCCCAAACCGCTCCTCGAAACCTGAAGGCTCCTCTGACCCTCAGACAAATGCATCCCGAGGGCGGCACGCTCGCCTATTTGATTCGGTTTCGCGGAAATCAAATCCTGGTGTTCGGCGGTATGAACTACATCGAGCGCGAACTTAAAGGACTGCATCCGAACGTCGTTCTCGTTGGCGCCGGCGCCTCTCGCACGGAGATTTATGACTACACCGGGAGGTTGCTGTGCGTCCTTCATTTTCCGGGACTGGTACTGCCGACACATTGGGACGATTTCACGGCCCCTTACGAAGCGTCACAGCAGCCGGCTATCGAGCGGCTCCAATCCTTTGTGCATGAGATCAACGCGGCCTCGCCGGCGACAAGAGTGGTTATTCCCAAGTTCTTCCAGGAGATTGCGCTCGAGCCTCCCCAGCGTTAAACTGCCGCTAATGAGAGAAGTCAGTCCGGTGCGGTCTGCGCGGCTTGACCCGTCCATCGAAGCCGAGGTGCGGGAACCCTTGGCCGCCAGGCGTTTCGCTCCATCAGCCGCCCTGCTGCTCGCCTGTTGGGCTCGCTTCGGTGCTTAAACTTCAGCTCATGCTTTACACTCTCACATTGTGGCTCGGCCTCGTAGCGGTACTCATCGCTTATCTATGCGTCAGTGTCGGGCGCCGGTGGGTCGCACAAGAGGCCAAACGCCGAGCGGAGGAGAGCCAACCACCCGGGACAGGGTTCGATGCCTCGACGATTGCGCCCCAGATACAACGAGTGCGTCAGGATTACCTGGCAGGGGCGCAAACTCGGCCACATCAAACCTTTTACCGAGCAGGACTGCTCGCGCTCGCTCGGCGGATGGTCGCCGGCCTGCCGTATTTCCGTCACGCGCACCACGACCAAGAGGTGCAAAGTCACGGCGGCTGACGAGTTCTAGGGGGACAACGTCGATGGCTGGCAACCCCACGATCGAGCGGTTAATCCCGCCCGTGAGTGACCCGGATCTGCGTGCCCTCGCCCGCCTCCTGATCGACGCGGTCGAGTCTGGGGCGGCCGTGAGTTTCCTTCCGCCGCTGACGCTTGAGCGCGCTGAAGACTGGTGGCGAAGGACCATTTCTGGAGCGGATCCCAAGGCTATTTTTCTGGTGCCTCGCGATACCGAAGGGATGGTTGGCACCGTCCAACTCCACCCGGCCTGGGCGCCGAACCAGCCTCATCGGGCGGACATCGTGAAGTTGCTGGTACATCGTCGAAGCCAGCGGGCAGGCCTGGGCACTCGACTCATGCAAACGATTGAAGACGAGGCGCACCGCGCCGGGTTCGGGCTGCTGACGCTGGACGCGAAGCGGGGAGGCAAGGCGGAGCGTTTGTACCGACGGCTTGGTTGGACCCACGCGGGGACCATCCCGCGCTATGCCCTCGACCCGGACGGAACCGCGCACGACACAGTCATCTTCTACAAACACCTGAATCAATAGGACAAGCCCGACGTTACGAAATAACCGCGGATTTGGCGGATTCCTATTCTGCGGTCCTCGGAATCCGCGAAATCCGCGGTCGAATCTGGTCAGGAAATCCACGATGCGTTTCTGCCTCCCGCCATTTCCCAATTGCAATTTCTCGGTTTCAATTCTCAATGGAGGCATGCGGTTCGCTACCCAACTCGCTAACCTTACTCGTTCTCCCGGCCGCATGACCGATGGCTAGGAAGCGAAAACCAGATCCGGCACTGGCTAACTTTCCGGGCCCCGGCGCGCCTGGGAACGACAAAATTCGCTCGCCCGCCTTTGACTGCGTCCTCCTCGCGCTCGCTACCCTGCTCGCGTTCGGAGCCGTCGGTTTCAACGATTTCGTCAACTACGACGACCCGGATTACGTCACCGCCAACGCTCACGTCCAGACCGGTCTGACCCTGGCCAACATCACTTGGGCGTTTACTACCGGCCACGCCAGCAATTGGCACCCGTTGACCTGGCTGTCCCACATGCTCGACTGCCAGCTTTTCGGCATACGCCCAGGTCCACAACACCTCGTCAATCTGGCGTTCCACATCGCCAATACGCTGCTCCTTTTTCTGGTCCTGCGTCGCCTGACCGGCGCGCATTGGCGTAGCGCCATCGTCGCTGCCCTCTTCGCGTTCCATCCCTTGCACGTCGAATCCGTCGCTTGGATCTCTGAACGCAAAGACGTCCTCAGCACCTTCTTCTTCCTGCTCGCGTTGGCTGCCTATGTTCGATATGCGGAGTCAGTGTCGGGTGCCGAGCGACGAGTGTGGAGCGGACGTTGGCGTTCGCCCCTCGCCTACGCCTTCTCGCTCCTCCTCTTCGCCCTTGGCCTGATGAGCAAACCGATGCCCGTGACATTGCCATTCCTGCTGCTCCTGCTCGATTACTGGCCCCTGGGGCGGCTGTCGTTTTCAGTGAGTGCCGATAATTCGGCTCATGCATCATGCACCACACACCAGGGACAACGCCCTCCATCTCCCCTCCCGCACCTCGTGCTCGAAAAGCTCCCATTCTTCGCCCTCTCGCTCACCTCATGCGTCGTGACCTTGATCGTTCAGCAGAAGGGCGGGGCCGTATCCACCAGCCTCTCGCTCGGGGGACGCATGGCCAACGCGCTCGTTTCGTACGTCCGTTACCTCGCCAAGACTTTCTGCCCCACGGACCTCTCCGTCCTTTACCCGCATCCGGGTCATTGGCCGGGATGGCAGGTCGCCGCTTCCGCCTTCGTTGTGCTCGCGGTTTCGGCCGCGGTAGTCTGGCAAGCCCGAGTCAGACCGTGGCTCGCGGTCGGATGGTTTTGGTTTCTCGGCTCACTGGTCCCGGTCATCGGCCTGGTTCAGGTCGGCATCCAATCCATGGCCGACCGCTACACTTACATCCCGCTTATCGGCCTGTTCATCGCCCTGGTTTGGGGAGTGGGCGAGGTCCTTTCAGCCTGGCCTCGGCGCGCCGAAGTGCTTCCCGCGGCCGTCGCGCTCACGCTCGTCGCGTGCGCGTTGCTGACGGTCCGCCAAGTCGGATTCTGGCATGACAGCGAGACCTTGTTCCAGCGCGCCGTCCGGGTCACGACAAACAACTACCTCGCCTATAACAATCTTGCATACTTTTTGTCCGGGCGTGGGAAACCACTCGACGCGATGACCAACTACCTCAAGTCGCTGGAGATCAACCCGCTTTACGACGATGCGCTTAACAACATGGGGTATGCGCTTGCGGGCCTGCGGCGGTTTCCCGAAGCCATCAGCTATTATGAGCGCGCCTTGCGTATCCGCCCCAACCACGCCGAAGTGCACAACAACCTCGGCAATGCGCTCTCTGAAATGGGCCGGCTTAATGAAGCGATCGAACAATACTCCCTCGTGCTGAAGCAGAACCCGGAGCATGCCGACGCCCATAACAACCTCGGCATTGCCCTTGCCATGCAGGGAAAGTTGAACGAGGCCATCCCCCATTTCCGCGACGCCATCCGCTTCAAGCCAGGCTACGCCAGCGCGCATAGCAACCTCGGCAACGCGCTCGCGGCCCAGCACAAGTTGGATGAAGCGATCGAAGAATACCGAATCTCGCTGGACTTGAATCCTAAGGATCCCCAGGCCCACAACAACCTCGGCAACGTGCTGGCAGAGCACGGGAGGCTCGATGAGGCGATTCCGCATTACGCCAAAGCCATCGAGTTAAATCCCAACAATCCAGAGGCCCACTTCAACCTCGGCATGGCTCTCGCTCGTCAAGGCAAACGCGACCTGGCCACCGCTCATTACACCGAGGCTCTCCGTCTTAAGCCAGATTATACAGAGGCGCGCCGCCAACTCGACGCGGTTCCGAGGTAAAGCATCAGTCCCGTTTAACCACCATGCCCTGCCGGTTCAATTCCGCGACCAGCGGCACGCTGTCCCGCCTCAGGCAGAACTCGACGTCTTCCCGCAGTTCAGGTTTGGAAAGGAGGCGCCGGCCGTTTCGCGATCGTGCGAAGGCCGCGGTCAGGTTCCCTTGTTCGAGCAGGAACAGGTTGTGGGCCATGCGCGCTGAGTCAGCCACCGCTCCCGCGCCATAGCTGGCCCATAGCAACTCGCACAGCGCACCCGTGCCCAGGACATCCTCGAACGCGGCCTCTTCGAATGTGCCGCTGCAAACCAGCAGAAGCTTGAGCGGTCGTTCGTGAGTGAGGAACTCGGACGTGGCGCTCAGGTTCAGGAAAGAGCCCGCCAGCACGGTTTTGGCGGGCCCGCAGGATCGCAACGCCCTCGTCCCGTTGGTCGTCGTCATCACAATCGTTCGATCCTTAACTCGCTCGGGCGTAAACTCGCGCGGCGAATTACCCAGGTCAAAATCGATGCTCCCGGTCAGATCGGCGCGGATGCGGACGCCATCGCGTTCGCCCGCCAGCAGAACGTCAGGCTGACGCCGCCTCGCGTCGAGGGCTTCCGAAATCTCCTCGACCGGCAAAACCGCCGCCGCTCCGTTCCCCAGGGCCGTCACCATGGAGCTCGTCGCCCGCAAAACATCGAAAACGACGCACACCGTATCGCCTAAATCACGCTGCGAAAGCGCCGCGAAATCCGCGGGTGTGAACAGCACTTCCAGAGTCGTCATGCTCGAAAACAGAAGCGATTTTTAGCCACAAAAGAACAGAAAGGCCACAAAAGAAACGGAGTGGGCATCAAGAACCAGCTTTCGTTGTTGCTCTTGCCGTCTTTCGTGGCAACCGCCGGGTTCGAATGTAGTGGAACAGGTATTGTTGCGCATAGCCGGCGTTTGGCCCGAAATGCTTAGCGGCAAACCGGTGCAACCATTTCTCGTTCACGTTCCGGCGCGAGAAATAGAGCTCCCGCAGGGCTTTCATCACCCAGACATCGACGGGGAACGCGGGCTGAAAGCCGTAAGCGAACAGCAGCACGCAATCCGCGATCTTGCGGCCCACGCCGGGCAATTTCAGCAACTCAGCGCGCGCGTGCTCGACGGGTAGTTGGCCCAACCGCGACAAATCACACTCGCCCGAGGCGACGCGCCGCGCCGTGCTCAACAAGTACCGTGCGCGGAAGCCCATCTTGCAGGCGCGCAGCTCCGCTTCGGCGACGGCGGCCAGGCGGGCAGGGGAGGGGAACCCCCAGGCTGGCGGGTGACCCGAGGGCACGGCCACCGGCTCGCCGTACCTCTCGCAGAGAACCGCGACGATTTGCTGGATTTGGACAATTTGCTTGGTGGAGGAAAGAATAAACGAAGCCAGGCACTCCCACGGTTCCTGGCGCAGCAAACGCAGACCGCGGCAGGCCGCAACGGCGGCGCGCATCGGTTCATCGTCCGGAAAGGTGCGCAGCACTTCAGTGAGGTTCAAACCTAGTTGCAGGTAGTCCGTCAGCCAATGCCAGTCCGCAACCGGTTCCGCGACTTCGGCCGTCAGCAACTCCTCCCGGGCCTGAAGGCGCACCCACCGCGTTCCGAGCACACCAATCCAGCCTTGACCGCACCACTGCCAACGGAACGCCTGCCCGGAGCTGAGGGTCATGCTCAGGTTATAGTCCAACAGCGGGAAAATATTAAACAGTGGACCTGGCATCTCTTACTTAAGTCCCCTGCACGCATAAAGCTGTAGCGGCCGCAACAGGTATTGGCCGTGATACAGCACGTTGGTCACGCCCAAACTCGTCACCGATTCAAATTCAGTGAGGAGCCGGTCCGGGGGGGGCACTGGGGTCGGGTTGTCGCGATTAAGCTCGAGGACGTAAATCGCGTTTTGCCCTTTGCGGTCGGAGTAGCCGGGCAAAAAGTAGAACTGGTTTTCCGGGTAGGCGGTGCTGCGGCAATAGACCAACGGGTTGGTCTGCACATTGGTCCGGGCTTCCGGCAGGTAAAATGAGATTTGGCCGGCCATACCGTAGTGGTCGGTAATGATGAACACGGGTTTGCCTTCCGCCAGCAATTGCTGCCGGGCCTGGTCTACCACGCGCGCCGTGGTGTCCCAGTCGCGCACCCGATGCAGCGGGTCCAGCTTCACCGGCAGGTAATGCCCGGTGACTTTCGCGTAGAGATTGGTGTTATGAAAGAAAAACACCATCACAGAGCCCAGGACCAGACCGGCCACCAGCCACCTTTTCACAGCCTTGACTCCCAGGCGAAACCGCGTGTCCCAATAGACCACCATCAGGCAGAACAGGGGCAAGACCGAGGGTGCTATCCAGTTCGGCAAGACTCGTGCATGAAAGGAGTGCAGGAAATACATGACGAACACGGGCGCGCCCATGCCGAAGAAATAGACCAGGCGCGGATTCTGCCGGCCGCGCCGCCAGAGCGCGATGGCGGCCCAAAGCATCGCGATGAAGAAAATCGGATTTAACAATCCCGCCTCCGCGCCCAGGAAATCCAAAACGTACCTCAGGGTCAGATGCCACCCCTTACCCGCATCGGCGTCTTCGGCGACGTGGGCGACGGTGACCCATTGATGCTGATAATTCCAGAGCAACACCGGCAGGGCCAGCAACAGATTGAGCAGCAACGCCAGGTACGGGCCCGGCCGGCGCAACTGCTTGCGCGCGGGGGCCCAGAGGATGAAGACCAGCGCCCAGCTTACCCACTGCACCAGCTCGGTGTATTTGCTCAAGAAGCCAAGGCCCATCCACAGCCCGACCCGCAACCAGTCTTTGGTCGTCGCGCTCTCCTGGATGGCCCGCCAGCCCGCGAGCATCGCCGCGGTCCAGAACAACACCGACAACGGGTCCACCGTCATTAGCACCGCGCCGACCGCGAGCAGCGGCGCTGCGGTCACGATCGACACCAGGAAAAAGCCGGCGCGGGCGTTGACCTCGCGGGCGAAGAACCGGAGCAGCACCAGGCTCATGACGGCCGTGATTAACGGCGAAAAAAACCGTACCCCGAACGCGTTGTCACCCCACAGGGTGGTGCCGAGGAATTGGGTGTAAGCGATTAGCGGCGGCTTGCTGTAATAGGAGAGCGCCAAGTGTTTGGACCAGACCCATTGGTAAGCCTCGTCTTCGGCCAGTTGAATCGTCCCGCTCGCGATATACGCCCAGCGCGCCACCAATAAAAGCGCGACGCAGAGATACCCGAGCCGCAACCAGTGTGCATCCATGGTCGTGTGTGGCGCGCGAAAACCGGACGGCGCAATGCCGCGCGTGCGTGGCAGCGACTGCGGCGGGGGACCTTCTGCTCCCCCCTCTTCGGCTTCGAGCGGTTTGGGCGGAGTGAGTAAAGAAGGCAGCCTTTCCCACCAGAGCGGGAACCATCTGCGTCCGACCCGCACCCACATCCACTGAAGCAGCCAAAGGGTCGCACCGGCGCTGCCAGCTCCGAGCAGCGCCCCGGCCAATACATCGCTCGGGTAATGCACGCCGTTATAGACGCGTGAAAAGGCGACCAGAAGAGCAGCCGGCAGCATGAGCCAGGCACTGCGGCGATAGTAGAGGAACGCCACCATCGCCGCCGCAAACCAGTTCGCCGCGTGCGAGGAGGGCATGCTGCCCGAGCCGCCCTTGCCCACCAGGCAGTGCACGTCCGAGAGCACAGCAAACGGGCGAGGTCGGGCGACAGCGTGTTTGATGGTGTTGGAAACCAGTCCGTCACTGACAGCGAGCGCCGCCGCAAGCATGAGCAAAAACAGACAAGCGCGCGCGGGGCTCTTAAACAGCAGGCTGATGGCTACGAAAACAGCCGCGGCGTAAAAGAAAGGGAATGAAACGCTGTTGCCGCTGATTAACGGCATCAGGGCATCGCAGACCGGATTAGCCAGGTTCGAGTTGACGAACCGAAACAGCTCAACATCGAGGGATTGCAGCCAATGCATCAGATCTTAATTTGAACGAGCATGGGCCCGTTGCAAAGAGCGATATTCGAGCTCGGAACGGCCGCCGGCTAAAACACCACCAGGGAGCGCACCGGGTAATCTTTCAACTTCTGCCGGCCAGCCAGGAAACTTAACTCGATGAGGAAGGAGGTTTCCAATATGTGGGCGCCGAGTTTTTGCACCAGGGCCGCAGCGGCGGCGGCGGTGCCGCCGGTGGCCAGCAAGTCGTCGATCAGGAGCACGCGGCTGCCGGGTTTAAGAGCATCGACGTGCACCGCGACGGTGGCCGTGCCGTACTCAAGGTTGTATTCCTGTTCGTGGGTCTGGTAGGGGAGTTTGCCTTTCTTGCGGATGGGCACAAAGCCCGCCTCGAGTTTCACGGCGGCCGCGGCGGCGAAGATAAACCCCCGCGCGTCGATCCCGACGACGGCATCCACCATGCCCGGCTTGTAGTTTTGGGTCATTAAATCAATGCTGCCGGAGAAGAGGCGAGCGTCTGCCAGCAGCGGCGTGATGTCTTTGAATTGAATGCCCGGCTTGGGAAAATCCGGGATGTTCCGGATGGCGCGTTCGATCTCCGCGCGGGTCGGTCGAGGCTCAGTCATGGTGATTCGTTCTGGTTCAGGTTTTCCAGTTCGCGCTTAGCGCGTAAATCTCTCATTCATTCCAGTAGCGCAGGCTTACTAGCCTGCAGTATCGCAGGTTTCCAAACCTGCCGACGTGCCCATCGATGCGACGGCATGCCGACTTGGAAGTCGGCGATACAGCAGGTTTGGAAACCTGCGCTACGGTCGCGCCTAGGCCGTAACCGTCGCGGGTCTGAAACATGCGGGTTAGGACACCGCCCGCCGCGCTTCTAACTGTGGGCCGAGGGCTTGGGTTCCGGGTTGTTTTAAAAGGAGACTTACGCTTTCGTCGTCTCCATCCGTTCGATCATTTTCCGCAGCTTCTTGAGGGCGATATTCTGAATTTGACGGACTCGTTCGCGCGTCACTCCGAACTTCTGGCCAACTTCCTCCAGCGTCTTTTGCGGGCCGCCATCCAGCCCGAACCGGGCGCGCAAAATGGTCGCTTCGCGCGGGTCGAGGGTCTTGACCATCTCCTGCAACATCCGCGTGACGGTCTTCTCCTCGAGTTGCTCGTATGGCGTATCGGCGGTTTCGTCCTGGACGACCTCCGCGAAATTATTCGAGTCTTCGTCGCCGATCGGCGCGTCCAACGACGCGGGCCGGATGGCCGCCATGCGCATTTGCGCGACGCGCGAGGCGGTGATGCCCAGCTCTTCGCCCAGCTCCTCATCGGTAGGTTCGCGTCCGAGTTCCTCCTGGAGCCGCATCGCCGTGCGGCGCATCTTGGAGATTTTATCAACCAGGTGCACGGGCAGGCGAATGGTCTTGGATTGATTGGCCAGCGCGCGCTTGATGGATTGTTTGATCCACCACGAGCCGTAAGTGGACAGCTTGCCGCCCTTGGCCGGGTCGAACCGTTCGACGGCTTTCATCAGGCCGATGTTGCCCTCGCTGATCAAGTCCAGCAGCGGCAGGCCGATGCCTTCGTAATCGCGGGCGATTTTGACGACCAGGCGGAGGTTAGCCTTTATCATCAGCTCGCGGGCCTTCTTGTCGCCCTTCTTGATCCGCGCGGCCAGGTCAATTTCCTCCTGGGGTGTCAGCAACTTAACCTGGCCGATTTCCCGCAAATAAAGCTTGATGGCGGTATCGCCGTCATACGAGGAACGTTCCCGTCCGCGCTGGCTCGCCGCCTCCTCCGTCTCGGTCTCCGGGACGGTCACGGCCGCTACTTCAGTCTCGTCCGCCTTGAGGGCTTCTTCCTCCTTGGCCAAATCCTCCGGCTTAGGCTCCTCTTCCTCTTTCGGGAAGTCTTCCTCCTTCACGGGAGGCCGGGTCGAGGGCAGCGCCGGGACCCCATGCAGCCGGGCCGGGTGAGCCTTGTGAGGCTGATGGCGGCGGTCTGGTCGACGGGGACTCTTGCCGTGTTTGCTTTGAGCTACCATAAACTCGTCCAAAAACTATCGTTTGAGCACAGGATGGCAATCAAATTCAGGGAGCCCGGATTTTTCCGGGGCGCACGACAGGATTCTTCATGGCCACGGCACGGCGCGGTGGTGTTCTTCAATCTCGTTGCAGTAAACAGGCCCCGCATATCCCAATTCTCGAAGTCCCTCTCGCGGCCCTCTCCCCTTTGCGCGAGGGGAGAGGGTGTGCCGCTTGCGGTGTCTCAGGTCTTCCCAGATCGGAATTAAAATGTCAAAGAGCCTCTGGCGGAGCGGGCCCACGGATGGTCACTCCGCTCCCGCGGGTGTTCCCCGTCAGCCATTTAATAATCTGTAACGAGAATTAGCGCAAAAAAGCGAAATTAACTGCAAATAACTGCAAATAACTGCAAATCGGTGCAAAAAAGTGACAAATCCTGACCAGAACTGAGTACGAATGAAAACTGGCGCCCATGGCGGTCACATTAAGTTCTGGGTGACCTGGACAAATGCTGTCCAAGTTGAGAATTGTCCAACTTTTGTCAGACAGGTGGTTCATGAGTCACCTTTCTTTGCAAAACAGAAAGAGCATATTTTGTTCCAGTTTTTGTGAAGTGAGTTGGGGGGTGATCTGGAAAAACTAATTGAATACAGCGCAGCCGAGCCGCAACGACATCCAGCGTGCAGACAAACCGCAGAGGCGCGATGCGCGCAGAGTTTCTCTGTTGTTTAGCCGAATTCGTGGCAGAAGCAGAGGGAGGTCCGACGCATTTGTGGTAGTGCGCGCGGCGGGGCTACGGGACCCGGTCCCGGTCGAGCCGGCACCCAAAACTGGCGACCAAATCTGCGGGAAGGTGCTGTATCGCAACCGGGTACAGCCTGATGGCGTCCGATACCGGGCGGATGCTTCTGGTGGTGGGGCAGGCACTTGGGAGGACGTCAAGGCAACAGGCGCCCGGAATAAGCTTTACAGTGGGCGGGGAAGGCGTAAGGATGGTATTGATGAAGAGGGAGTTTTCATGGCGGGGAGGGCGGTTGTTGGTCTATCTTCGCAAATGGCAAGATAGACAGATCTGTCTACTTCCTTGTTCGGTGCCATCCACGTTATGAAGTTTATTGCCAAAAGGGATTTTAGTCAGGGGCTTAACAATCCCCTTAAGACGGACACAGGCGAAATGCACATAAAGAAGAGCACGTGTTTTCATATAGGAGGCGATACACCTTGCGACAAGTATGGGGATGGACTGAGCGCCGACGACCTGAAGATATTCAGAATGTTTGCGGGAACAGGTGTGTTTGTCCCATTTGATAGCGAAGAAGGCAGGCAAGTTTTAACAGATATTGAGCGTGCCAAGACGCCACGCGAGCGCCGAGCAGAGGAGTTCAAGTCACTAAATAGGCGACAGCTTTTCAGTATGGATGACAAGAAGCTGGCGGAGTGGCAGAGCCGTTTTCAGGCAGATGAGCCACAGTGGAGGTTGGCCGAGCACGAGTGGCAGCGTCGCAAAGATCGTGGCACTTCGGTAAGAGGTTGGATAGCCATTGGCATATCGCTACTTTCATTGGTGGTTGCGGTTTTTGCGCTTTTACGAAAATGAGAACACCTAACGGCCTGGAGTGGACGCGGGACGGCGCCTCCTGTTTGCATTTCAACGTCCTTGGCCCCGCGCCACTCAGGCCGGACGTTCTGGAACGTCGATGAAAACACTTGGAGTAAGTTTGCTCGTCCTCGCATCGATGCTGGAGTGCTCGAATTTGCGGGGCGAACCGGATTTCTCAGGCAAGAATCTCTATCCAGCGCAACGCATTAGCATCCAAAAATCCACAGACGGATTGGAGCGGAGCATCAGGCTTGAACAGGATTGGCTCGGGGATAAATACGGTCCCATTAGATTTGTGTGCGAGGCATCCTCGATTGAGCGCCTTTTGGAATATCTGGCTGAGCAGTCCGGGAAACCGTTTGACGAGATACGAGGGAAGGGTCTTTTGCCCAAAGGGACGTATCGGTATTCCTTCCCGGGAAAAACATGGCAGGATCGGGCGCAAATACTAAAGGACGTCATGATCGCTAACGAAATGGCTTTTGGTCTGACGCTTGCGGTTTCGCATGACGATGGCAGGACGATACTCACGATAAGACCCAAGCAGAACAAACCGGCAGCAGGCAAGGCCGGGATCGCGCCTAGGTTAGCAATCACCGGTCATCGACCCGGCGTGCCTTGGGCGGCCCGTTCGGCCAAATAGCGAAGCGTGTGCTGTGTGACAGATGTCAAAGCAAGGAAGCGATGGTTCATATCACGACCATCCTGCATGGTTGGTTCCCCGTGGATCGGGAGCACGTGGCGGCTGGTCCAACCGTGGGTGAAGACCACCTCTGCACCGGATGCGCGCAGACCAGCCTGGCCGCCAATCCACTCTTTGAATCCGCGCACAGACGCATTGCCCGCCGTGGGCGTGCAGCCCGTGATGTCCAAACCGCTCCTGCGTCTGCTCGACCGGATGGACCGCCACCACCGCGCTCGTTTTGTTTGGCGGCCAGCGCTGAAACGCTTATGGAGGCGATGGACAGGAAGATGAAGCCGGCCGGAGAGGATTCAGAGCCCAGAGTGCCAACGGAGCTCCGCAAAGCCCTCGCGACTACCCCGCTGGCCAAGGCTCAGTAGAGGGAGCTCACGCCGATCGCGCGCAGGGACTTTATTAGTTGGATATACTCAGGCAAACAACCGGAGACACGCAGGCGCCGGATCGAGAAAGCCTGCTCGATGCTTGCGGCCGGAAAGCGACGCCCATGCTGTTATTCAATCGTGTCATTCAATCTTTACACAGCCCTCGCGGCCATCCCGATGGCGAAGGCTCAGTGGAGGGATCTTACGCCGATCGAGCGCAGGGACTTTATCAGTTGGATGGACTCAGCCAAACAACCGGAGGCACATAGGCGCCGGATCGAGAAAGCTTGCGTGATGCTTGCGGCCGGGAAGCGACGCCCCTGATGTTTTTCAAAGGTGCCTTATTTTATGGTTCAAACTTACGGTCTTACGCACATCAATCTCGCCGTCCGGGACTTGGGACGCGCGCTGCGCTTCTACGAGCAGGTCTTCGGTCTGCGTGAGTACGGGCGGGGAGACGGACTGGTCCACACTCGGGCTTCCGGCAGGCACGACATCCTCACCTTCGCTGAGGATCCGCCCAAGGCTGGTCTCAGCGGCGGCGTCGCACATTTCGGCTTTCGGCTGGTGAACCCTGACGACATCGACCGTGCTGTCGCTGAGGTCGAACGCGCTGGAGGGCGCCTGCTCCGTCGTGGCGAGTTCGCTCCCGGCCTCCCCTACGCTTACGTCGCCGATCCGGACGGCTATGAGATTGAGATTTGGTTCGAGTGAGCCATGCGAGGCCACGCATCCAAGTGGGCGCCGAGGTCTAATCAACGCCGGCAGGCTTCGACGGGTAATTCAGAATCAGCCTGCGGGGAGGGAGCCGAGGGCTTCGGGAGTCACACCCCGAAGAGCCGGTCTCCGGCATCGCCCAGGCCGGGCAGGATGTAACCCTTCTCATTCAACTTCCGATCGACCGCGGCGGTGATGATTGGCAGGTGAGGGTAGTGCCGTCGCACGTGACGGATGCCTTCGGGCGCGGCGACCAGGTTGACCAGGCGCACCCGCTTAACGTCCAGCTCCGCCAGCAAATCCATCGCGGCTACGGCGCTGCCACCCGTGGCGAGCATGGGGTCGATCAGGATCACTTCGAAGCGGCTCAAATCTGGCGGGAGGCTTTTGTGGTAGAACGTGGCCTTGAGGGTGGTTTCCTCGCGTTTCAGGCCAATGAAACCAACGCGCGCGTGGGGGATGAGTTGGAGGATTGAGTCCAGCATGCCCAGGCCGGCGCGGAGCACCGGCACCAGCACGACTTCCCGCTCCAATTGAGAGCCGCGGGCCGAGGCGAGCGGGGTCTGAACCGTGACGGGGCGGACTCGAAAGGACCGCGTCGCTTCGTAAAGCATCAGCGCGGCGACCTCGCCCAGCACGCGGCGGAATTCCTGGGGGCCAGTCCGCTTATCCCGCAGTCGGGTCAGGTTATGCTGGACCAACGGATGGCGGATGACGGTGACGCCCTTCACTTGGTGCTCATGACCACTTAGTGGAGGTAGGTCGGTGAAAGGAAATAAAGCTGGCCTGCCTGCAGCCTGGGCACCTCCATCCCGAGATCGACTTTGACAGACTTGGCGTCGCTCTTGCCGAACAGCCGGAGCAGGTCGCTGAGGTCGTAACGCTGCTGATATTCAACTAAGTTTGCGGTGGAGATGCCAACGAGTTTTTTCGTCCGATCGACGGCCTCTTCAAAGCTGCCCAACTGATCGACGAAGCCCAGCTTGCAGGCTTCCGTGCCGGACAGAACCCGGCCGTCGGCGTAATCCTCCCAGTTCTGGCTTAATGCACGTCCGGCATCTTTATCGTCGTTCTTCCTGTTTTTTTCATACGCCAGGCTGCGGCCTTCCCGTACCACGCTCTTGAATTTGGCGAAGGTTTCGTCGATCAGGGCCTGAACCATGTCTTTCTCTTCCTGGGTGATTTGGTCCGGTTCCTTCGAGCCGCTCAGCATGTCCTTGTATTTGCCGCTCTTGAAGGTCTGGGGCAGCAGGCCCACCTTGTCCATCAACCCGCGATAGTTCCACGAGCTCATGATGACGCCGATGCTGCCGGTGATGGTGAGATCGTTGGCGACGATCCAGCGGCAAGGCGAGGAGACGTAATAACCGCCGGAAGCGGCCAGGCCGCCCATGGAGGCGACGACAGGTTTGTTGGCGTGTTTTTGGAAGCCTGCGAGCTCGCGGTAAATTTCGTCCGAGGCCAGCACCTCGCCTCCGGGGGAATCGACCTTGAGGATGACCGCCTTGACATGGTCATCTTCTTCCGCACGCTTCAATTGCGCTTTGACCAGCTCGACGATGTTGTAGCCGCTTTGGTCTATCGGGCTGCTGGTGATGATTCCGTTGATTTCGACTACGGCGAGCTTGTTGGCCGAATCGTTGTCCTCGCGGACTACCTCGTCCAGTCTCGGGCCGGCCGTCCGGCCATAAGCACGGGAGCTTTTGCCATGGAACACATTGTTCGCGTAGTTAACGATGTTGTACAGCATGCTAAACCCCAGCATCACGAGCAGCACCAGGGCGAGAACCATCCACACCCGTCCCCGGCGCGGGGAGCGAGGGGGAATTCCGGGCGCGATCACCGGCGGCGGGGTCAAGGGCGGTGGCGGTGGTGGCGGTGGTGCCGTGTTCAACGGCGGTGGTGCGTTTTCTTCCATAGCAGGCCGAAAATAGCGCAAACTAACGCGCTCCGCAACACTGGACTGCCGCGCGCGAAGAGGTTGATAGTTGATAGTTGATGGCCAGAAGCGTTAGTGACCAGAGGGCGGGGACGGAAAGCGGCAGAGGACAGCCGCACTCCAAGACGCAAGCGAGCGTCGTCTGCCGTTTGAACGCCCGCAGGGTTTTGGAGTGCGGCTGTCCTCTGCCGCTTTGCATCTGAATAGGCCAGTGTGCCCGGTCAGTAGCAAAATTGCTGACGTCGCGGCTAACTGGGGACAACGACACCCGACCTACTTTGTCCAGTTTCAGCGGACAAGTCGCGACTACCTTGGGGAAAAGCGGGCTGCTGCCTTAGCCAACACGCGAATTAGCCGGTCCAGTTGCCGGCGGGTGTGCTCACTCGAGATGACGAAACGGAAATAACCCTGGGCGGGTCCGCCGGGATATTTGATGAAGGGCGGGAAGATCCCCGCGGCCAGGAGGGCAGCTTTCAGCCTCGCAGCCTGTTGCGGCCGCTCCGGGACAAGTGCGACAAGTGGTCCCGGTGTGTCGGCCACCAACAACCCCGCTGCGCGCAGAGCGTTTTTCAAGTAATTCGCGTTGTGCGCGAGGCGAAATCTGAGTCTCTTGTCGCTCGACAATATTCTCACCGCGCGCAGAGCAGCGTTCGCCAGCGGCAATGGCGGCGGCGTGCTGCCGATAAGCATGGGGCTTCGGTCTATTATTCTGCGGCGGAGCGCCGCGGTGCCGAGAATCGCTCCGCCAAACGCGCCGAAGGCTTTGCTTAACGTGATAGTCTGGATGATGCGGGAGCGGCTTACGCCGTCGTGTTCCAGCGAGCCCCGACCGCGCTTGCCCAAAACGCCCGCGGCATGCGCATCGTCCACGAGCATCACCCCGTCGCGCGGCAGTGCTTTCAGATACGCCGCCAAAGGCGCGACGGAACCGTTATGGGAGAACATGCCGTCCGTGAGCAGGAGCAGGCTGGCTCCTGGGCCGCAGCGACGCACCGAGGCTGCGACGGAGTCGGGGTCAAGATGGCGGAAGCGAAGAACGGGGCATTCAAGGAAACGCGCCGCGTCGGCCAGGGACGGGTGAGATTGGTCGTCGAGGAGCGCGTGGGAGAAATTTCCCGCGAGCGCCTGGGCAACGACGAGGTTGGTCAGGTAGCCGCTGGAAACCAGCAACGCATCCGGCGCACCGAAAAAACGCGCCAGGCGCCGTTCCAATTCGCCGTACAAAGCGTGGTTGCCCGTGGTGAGACGCGAGGCGGCGACGTTCAAGCCGAAGCGCCTGGCGCCGGCTTGCAGCGCCGCAATTACGCCGGGACGGCTCGAGAGCCGAAAATAATCGCAGCCAGAAAAATAGCTGAGCTTGCGCCCTCGGAAGCGAACGTAAGTGCGGTCGATTTGCTGCAGCGGCGCGGGCTCGGTCATCGCGCCACGTTATAGGTCAAGCTTCGGCGGGTGGCAACAACATCCGGTCCAGCCCGAATATTTCACGCCACTGAACGTGGCGCGGGCTTCCAAGCCTGCTGATGCTTCGCGGGGTTCCACGCTCTGCCGACTTGGAAGTCGGCGATACAGCAGGCTTGGAAGCCTGCGGTACGGGCGCTGCCGCCCCGACCCTTTCGTGGGTATGAAATAGGTGGGTTAGGGTTTGAGTTCGACGATGTCACGGGGCAGAAGTGGGACATCCTCGCCGCCGAGCAGTTTTTTTGGGTCCAGGCGAATTTCCTCGCCGCCGCGGCGGATGATGATCTCGGCGGGGTCTTTCGGCCCAAAGTAGTTTGCAGCGACAATCGCCTTGGCGAGCGTCAGTTGCGCCGTCCAGGGAACCAACGTGTTTCGGACCGGGCCGAGAAAAGTGACGTTCGGGCCCTGGGCCTGGGACTGTCGCATCCGTTCCATCGCCTGTTGTTCCCCGGCTGCGAAGGCGGCGCGGGCCTGCGCCTCCGCCTGGCTCTTGGTAACGCAGCCGCTCAACGTGAGCGCCAGAAACAGCGCTAGCCCGAATAGTTCACACCCACCGCGGTGTCGCGGCAGCAGCGGCGGTAGCTTAGGTTTCAAAACCTGCTGTATCGCCGAGTTCCAACTCGGCGGGGCGTCGAAGTAACGTCGGTGTCCGCAGGTTTGGAAACCCGCGATACGGCAGGTTCGGAAACCTGCGCTACGGGCAGGGGTTTGAAATATGCAGGCCACCCCTGAGCTGATGGATTCAGACTGTGGGTTGTCTGTCCTATTCATCTGGCCGCTTCAAAATCTTCCCGAAGCCACCGTCTATAGGTTCAATCTCGATTCGCCCGGGAGGTTTGGCAGCAGCGGCCAAGCCGGGCGCCGGCGCGCCTTTGGTTTCCGGTTTAGCGGATTTCGTCACCGAGGTAAACGCGGGCAGTACCGGGGCCGGCTGGCCAGCTTCGGGGGTTTCGCTGTCGGGCGGCTCCGGGTCCTCGCCGGGTATGTGCCAGTTAGTGCGGTGATCCAGCCAGTTCCGATAGCGTTGAAAGGTCCACATGCCATGCTCAGCTCCGGTCTCCAGGGATGACACGATTTTGAAAAAGTCGCGATTGCGGATGAAATTTTTGACCGCGTGGGAGACCATCAGGATTTCGCATTCGGGGACGCGAATGCTGAGCTCGGGTCGAAACCGCAAGCGTTGGCAGATCACGGCGACGAGACAATCGGCCAGTTGCGAGGCGACGCTGCTTTGGATTTCGGACGGGAAAGCCGAGACGACGCGCTGGAGCGCCTCGGCGCAAGACGAGGAGTGGACCGTGGCGAGGACCAGGTGGCCGGTTTCTGACGCGCTGAGCGTGAGCCGCATGGTCTCCGGCTCGCGCATTTCGCCGACCATCAGGACATCCGGGTCTTCGCGCAGGGCGTCGAGCAGCGCTTGTTCGAAGCCGGGGGTGTCCCGGCCAACTTCGCGCTGGCGGATGTAAGCGCGGCGCGGGCGGAACACATATTCGATGGGGCTTTCGATGGTGACGATGTGCCGCGTATCGGTCAGGTTGATTTCCTGGATCAAGGCGGCCAAGGTAGAGGATTTGCCCGAACCCGTGGGCCCGCTCACCAGGATCAGCCCGTTGGCGTGGTCGATGAGTTTCTTCAGGTCCGGATGCAAATTCAGCTTCTCGACGGTGGCCTGAAACGCAGAGAGCAGGCGGATGGCGAAACCGACGCCGCGCGAGGTTTGCAGGATATTGATCCGGCAGCGCACGCCGTGAATGGTTTTGGACAAGTCAAACGAGCGCTGTTGGAGAAAGCGTGGCCACTGTTCATCGCCGATGACGTTGTGGGCCATCTCGAGGAGCAGTTTGGCCGGAACGGGGTCGCCGGCGGTCCGCAACGCACCGCGGACGCGGACGGCTGCCGGCAGGCCGGCTTCCAAATGCAGATCGCTCGCTCCGTTTTTTAGCGCCAGGCTTACCAATGATTCCAGGTCCATCATCTGATCCTATCCTTCAACAGCGGCTCTGGCAAAAAGTTCCTGAGGCTGCGTCAGCCGTAATCATGCAAACGGATTTTAACGCAAAGACCAAAGGTGCAGAGGCGCAAAGGCGCAACCCAGGACAACGGGGGACCACCGCGGAATGCGCGGAACACGCGGAACAAACTGATCGAGGACGAGAACGAGGACGAGGACGAGGATGAGAATTTGCGAAGGCTGCGGAAACTCTGATAGTCGTAGGAATGGACACGAATCTGCCAGGCTAGCAACTGGTGGGCACTTCCTGAAGCACCTCGATACAGTGCGGGATTGCGCCGGCCACAAAGCTCAGGCACTCGACCGCGCCGCTGGGCTTGCCCGGCAAACAGATTACCAGGGCCTTATCGACTACCACGGCCAGGTTGCGTGAAAGAATGGCATTTTTGGTGAGCTTCATCGACTCCATGCGCATTTGTTCCCCGAAACCCGGCAGCTCCCGCACCGCGATTTCACGAACCGCTTCGGGTGTGATGTCGCGAAGCGCGACCCCAGTGCCGCCGGTTGTCAGAATGAGGGCACAGCCTTTGGCGAGGTGCTCTCGGATGGCGGTTTGGATCTCGCGTTTCTCATCCGGCACGAGCGTCTCGGCTACCACCTCCCAGCCGTGATCCGTCGCGGCTTTCTTCAATGCCGGGCCGCCCAGATCGTCGTACAGCCCCTTCGAAGCGCGATCCGAAATAGTGATGATGCCGGTCGGAATTTGCATAGCGCCGTGTTTTTGTTCGTTGGTAGCGGTGAGGGGTGGTCGGTATTCCGTAATCAGTGATCAGTAATCGGTAAGCAATCGCGCGCAGATGCAAATCGCTGATCACGCATCGTGCATCAGGGATCACCTCTTACTCTTCGACACGAGTCTGATGTCGGTTATCCGCATCTGCTTATCAACGGCTTTGCACATATCATAGATAGTCAATGCGGCGACGCTGACCGCAGTAAGGGCTTCCATTTCGACGCCGGTTTGCGCGGCAATCTTCGCGGAGGCGGTGATCACAATAC
This sequence comes from Candidatus Acidiferrum sp., assembly GCA_035566435.1. GTDB lineage: Bacteria > Verrucomicrobiota > Verrucomicrobiia > Limisphaerales > UBA8199 > DATMRF01. The sequence continues at coordinate 91,014 of DATMRF010000127.1, read as the reverse complement.
GATCGTGGCTCTTTGGTATTGCGCAATCCACGTGGCAGTGCGTGAGGGGCAGGGGATGGCAAAGCGGAATGAGCTCAGCGGTCTTCTTTGCGGCCAAAATGCCCGCCAGACGCGCGGCCGACAGGACATCTCCCTTGGCGACGGCGCGGGCCTGGATTAATTTCAACGTAGGGGCTTGCAATCGAACTTCGCCGCGCGCGACCGCTTCCCGGAACATCACCGGCTTGGCCGAAACATCGACCATCCTGGCATTCCCCCGGGCATCGATATGGGTCAACTTACTCACCTGGCTGGTTTGGTGACTGATTCCTTCCACTGTTTGACGACCGTTCGCATTTGCTCGGCGGCATTGAGTTTGGGTTTGACGTGTTTGAGACTGTACCATGGCAGCATCCCCAGCAAATCCGGGGTGACCAGGATCTGACCATCGCAATCCGGTCCAGCGCCGATGCCGATGGTGGGGATGGGAATGAGCTGGGTGATCTCCTTCGCCACCGCCGGGGCGACCAACTCCAACACGATGGCAAAAGCGCCCGCGCTCGCGAGCGCCAAGGCATCGCTCAACAAGGCCTGGTGCTCCAATTCGTGTTTTCCCTTGATGTGATACCCGCCTTCCTCGAGCACGTGCTGCGGCAGCATGCCTAAATGGCCCAAGAAGGGAATCCCGCTGGCGAGAATCGCCCGAACCTGGTCAAGGATTTCGAGGCCACCTTCGGCTTTGACCCCTTCGGCGCCGGCCGCAACGAGCCGTTTCGCGTTGGCCACGGCGGTCTCGACAGTTTGGTAGCTGCGATAAGGCAGGTCGGAGATCAGCAGCGCCCGCGGTTTTGCCCGGGCCGCGGCGCGAACGTGATGCTCCATTTCGGTCATGGTCACGTGCGTCGTGTCCGGATAACCCAGGACAACCATCCCGAGAGAATCGCCGACGAGCAGCAGCGGAATGCCCGCCTCGTCGAGCAACCTGGCCATGGGGAAATCATAGGCCGTCAGGGAGGCGATCTTTTCCCCGCGCGCTTTCATCGCGCGGAGTTCTTCGGCTGTAACTTTCATCCCTTTTGTGACCACTTAGCGCCCAAAACTCGCCACCAGCTCTTCCGGCACGACGGTCGCGGTGCCGATCTTGCCAACCACGATGCCCGCGGCGTGGTTGGAAATGAGGGCGGCTTCCACCGGCGAGGCACCGGCGGCAATCGCGAGCGTGAACGTTGCAATGACCGTGTCACCGGCGCCCGACACGTCGAACACTTCCTGGGCAACGGTGGGAATATTGAAGGGGGGGCGACCGCGTTCGCAGAGGAGCATGCCCAGTTCTCCGAGTGTGATGAGCAACACGGCGGGGCGGAGTTCGCGGAGGAGCTTGTCGGCGGCGCGCAGCAGGTCGGCGTCCGCGAGTGGATTTTGATTCCGGGTCTCGTCAGGAAGCTTGGCTAATTCGAAGGTTTCCTTGCGGTTGGGAGTGATGAGGGAAAGCCCGGTGAGGTCCAAATGGTGAATCGGTTTGGGGTCGACGCTAAGCCAGATACCGCGTCGGCGACAAAGCTTCTTGAGCTGCTCCAGCAGAGGCTGGGTGACGACGCCCTTGCCGTAATCGCCGATGATGACGGCCGCGGTCCCGGGCAGCCTCGCCTCCAATTCGCTCAGCAGGCGTCGCGTCAACACCGGGTCCAGAGCGTCCCGGGTTTCGCGGTCGATGCGGACGACCTGTTGTTTGTGGGCGACGATCCGCGTCTTGACGCAAGTGCGGCGCGTGCCACTGGCGACGATGCCCTGGCAGCCGATGTGGTGCGTGGCGAGGAGGCGCTTTAGTTGCCCGGCCGCAGGGTCGCGGCCGATGACGCCGAACAGTTCGGCCGGGACGCGCAGGGCTGTGAGGTTACGCGCCACATTGGCAGCGCCGCCGGGCATGAAGCTTTCGCGTTCGAAATCCACGACCGGAACTGGCGCTTCGGGCGAAATGCGGGCGACGCTGCCCCAAATAAACTGGTCGAGCATGACGTCGCCAATCACCAGGAGGCGCGTTTGCCCGGCGCGAGACACCAGTTGCTTGACCCGGTTTGCCGAAACGGCGGTGTGATTCATCTGGCTTTCAGGTTGCCTTCAATCCAAAAACGCGGTGAGCGGGCTGGTCGCGCTGGCCGATTCCTCCGGTGCTGCGAGTCCGGATTCATAAGCGGCCCGGCCTGCTTCAACCGCCATTTTAAAGGCGAGCGCCATGCGGTTGGGGTCGCTGCTGACGGCGATGGCGGTGTTGACCAGGACCGCGTCGGCGCCCAGCTCCATTGCTTCTGCCGCGTGGCTGGGGGCGCCCAAACCCGCGTCAACCACCACCGGCACGGTCGCTTGTTCGATAATGATTCGGAGTTGCTCGCGGGTTTGGAGCCCGCGATTGGAGCCGATGGGCGAACCCAGCGGCATGACCGTTGCGGTGCCCAGGTCCTGAAGCCTTTTGGCCAGGACCGGGTCGGCATTAATGTAGGGCAGAACGGTAAAGCCCTCGCGCACCAGGATCTCGGCTGCCCTGAGGGTTTCCACGGGGTCGGGCAGCAGGTAACGAGGGTCCGGGTGAATTTCCAGCTTCACCCACTTGGGGAGGCCGGCTGCGGCAGCCAACCGGGCGAGGCGAACGGCTTCCTCTGCGTTCATCGCGCCGCTGGTATTGGGCAGCAGCAGGAATCTTTTTGGGTCGATGAACTCCAGAATGTTGGCGAAGGGGTCTTTCTTCCCGCTCAAATCGGCGCGGCGCAAGGCCACTGTTACCAGTTCCGTACCGCTGGCTTCGAGCGCGGCGCGCATGGTTTCGGGAGAAGAGAATTTGCCTGTGCCCAGGAGCAAGCGCGAACGGAAAATCCGCCCGGCAATTACCAACGGTTGATTGGACAACGACATTGCACGCATTCTAATCCGCCGACGGGCGCTTTGTCGAGGCGCCGAGCGCCCTGCTAACCCGGATATTTCAGGCCTGCCAGCGCTCCGGACTGTTGAGATTTCGTTCGGGGAATGAAATAGTCGGGCTAAAACCGGAAATCGAACGCCACGCTGAGAGCGTGCGTACGGGCGGGGCCGAAGCTCATCGTGTCTGAAGGCGTTCCAAAACTGAAATCCGCCTGCCACTTGGGGCTATCCGCGGCGAAGTAATGATACTCAACGCTCAGGCCCATGTGGTCATTGAGCGTGTAACGAAGTCCCGCAAACGCCTGGTAGGCGAACACCGTATCCGAGGTGCTCCCATGCAAGGTGGTGCCGCCGATGGTAATCTGATCAACGTCAATGATCGCTTCTGAAAAGCCGACGCCCGCGCCGATGTAAGGGGTCAAAGGAGAGCGATTCGGATACTGCAGTTTTGCGTTTACCATCACCGGCACGTTGGCGAACCGGGCGTCATGAACCCGGCTCGCACCCGTGATCGAATCGATCCGGTTCCCCAAGAATCCGACCTCGGCTTCACCCGCAAAGAAGTCGCAAAACTGGTAGCCGCCGGTAATGCCGGCCCTAACGCCGGGATCGAGCTTTACTTTGCTGCCCGGGGCGACAGGGCCGAAGAATTCTCTCAGGTCGAGATCCTGGGTCAGATTGCCCCCGAGGTCTCCCTTGAGGTAGAAGGGTGTGCTTTGCGCGCTGGCGGTGCCGGCCGAAAAAAGCAGGAAGCCTGATGACGTCGCGAGCAGAACGAGTGGAATAGCAAGTCGTTTCATAAGTCAGTTTCGAGTTTAAAACAGGAGTTTCTTTCTCGCTTTATCCGATAGGTTTTTCAAGGCGCGGTGTCAATGCTCATTACGCCGGCCCGGAGTCCTCAGGCCTGAAGGCGGCGCAGCGAGCTTGGGGCGGGGACGGGCACGGCTCCGCATTTTCTCAATCAAGGGGTTGGAACGGGGACGTGGCCGTCCCCGCCCCGGGTCACGGTTGGAACATGGGGACGTGGCCGTCCTCGCCCCGGCGCCCCGGGTTATATTCGGCTTTGAATTTCGCGCGCCGACCTCTAGGGTTAGATAATGTTTCGTCCGTGCATCGATCTGCATGACGGCAAAGTAAAACAAATCGTCGGCGGCACTCTTGCGGGCGAAGCGGGAAACCTGCGAACCCACTTTGTTTCGGAACGGCCGGCGGCGTGGTATGCCGAACTGTATCGCCGGGATGGCCTAAAAGGGGGCCACGTGATCATGCTCGGACCCGGTAATGAGTCCGAAGCCCGGGCGGCGTTGCGGGCTTACCCGGGCGGACTGCAGGTGGGCGGCGGGGTGAGCCTGGAAAATGCGCGCGGGTGGCTCGATGCCGGGGCATCACACGTGATTGTTACTTCCTGGATTTTCCACGCGGGCGAGGTGGATTGGGGGCGTCTGCAGGACCTAGTGCACGCCATTGGCAAAGAGCGTCTGGTTCTGGACTTGAGCTGCCGCCGGCGCGGCGATGATTATTTTGTCGTGGCGGACCGCTGGCAAAAGTTTACCAAGACTGTCATCAACGCTGAGAACCTGCAGAAACTCGCCGGCTGGAGTGCGGAGTTCCTGATTCACGCTGTCGATGTGGAAGGACTCTGTGGCGGCATCGACGAGGGGCTCGTATCGTGCCTCGGCCAATGGTCTCCAATTCCGGCAACGTATGCCGGTGGCGCGAACTCGCTGGTCGACCTGGAAACGGTGACGCGGCTGGGGCAGGGGCGGGTTGACCTGACAATCGGTTCGGCACTGGATATTTTCGGCGGGGCGGGCGTGCGGTACGCTGATGCGGTCGCGTTCAACCGGCAATCGGAGGCCCGGTCCCGGAGTCCGGATGTGGAGGCGCGCCGGTGAACCTCCGTGCCTGGTTCCAACGCCATTCGCTGAAGCTCCTGGCCATTCGCGATACGCCGGAAGCGATTGCCGGCGGAGTTGCCATCGGCATTTTCTTTGGTTTTACACCGCTGTTCGGTCTCAAAACTCTGTCCGCGATGGTGTTTGCCTGGTTGACCGGGAGCAACATCCTGGCGGCAGTCATCGCGACCACGCTGCACGATATTATCCTGCCCTTCATGCCAGTCATCTACCTGGCGGAATATCGGCTGGGTTATTGGTTCTTGAACGCCCAATGGCCGGTCTCGGCCCGGCCAAACTGGCCACCGCACGCATGGCGCAATTGGACGACCTTCGTTACCGTTGGCAAACCGCTGCTGGTCGGCTCAGCGCTTTGTGGTGCGCCCGTGGCCGGACTTTTTTTCCTGGTGACCAGACGCATCGTCGCGCGCCATCAGCGGAAAAAGCTGGCGCGGCAAATGGGTGGTGAAGGAGACGACACGAACCCAACCTGAAGCGGCCTGCCACGGGTGGCCCAGACTTGCTTTGTGACGCTTGTCTTTCTACGACAAAATCAAGATCGCCGCTGAGTAGCGGGAGGGTGGCTTTATTCGTAGCGCAGCGCCTGGATGGGATCGAGGTTGGCAGCCTTGAAGGCGGGGAACAGGCCGGCGATGACGCCAACGGCGGCGCTGAATGCGACCGCGACAAGCAGTGCCAACGGGGTGATCACGGGGGTGTTGGCGACCGGGCTGACCTGCTCGAGTCCGCGGACGAATCCGTAGGAAAAGACGACCCCCAGCGCAGCGCCGAGCAGGGCGATCACTACGCTTTCGATCAAAACCTGGGTAAAGATCGCAAGACCGGTGGCGCCAACCGCCTTGCAAATGCCAATTTCGCGAATCCGTTCGTTGATGCTGGCCAACATGATATTCATGATGCCGATGCCGCCGACCAGCAGGCTGATGGCGGCGATAATGCCGCCGCTCATGCGCGCATTGTGAATCTGCTGGTTGATGCTCTGCAGTTGATTCTCCTGCGTGCGGAAGCCGAAATCCTCGATGCCCCGATGCGTAGCCATCAGAACGTTCCGAGCCTGTTGCAGTGCGGGCTCGAGGTGTTCCAGGTCAGCCACTTTCAGGTCGATATCCGAAAGCCGGTTGTCGGGGGTGCCGTTGCTGACCGCTGAGCGGAAGCGCATCCACGCGGTGTTGAGCGGCATGTATAGCGTGTAGTTTTTTCGGCGGAAGGCCCAGTTTCCGTGGCCCCAGCCTCTTCTTCGCGCCGGGCCGGCTCGTGGCTCCTGCGGGTGCTCTTTGGCTTGTAATCGCTCCTTCTTATCCTGTTCGCTTTCGTAGTGCGTGAACATGCCGACGATGGTAAAAGGCTGGCCGTTCAGGTTGATCACCTCGCCCACCGGAACAATCTCTTTTCCTGTTTGTTCCGCGGAACCAAACAGCTCGTCGCGAATCCCGGTGCCAATGACGCACACGGCGTTGGCGTTCTCCTCGTCGATGTCCGTGAAAAACCGGCCATACTCGAGCGTGTGAAGGTTCATATCGAGCACCGCGGGCGAGACACCGACCGTCTCGTTGGGCACCACCATCTTATCCGCACGGGTAACGGCGACGTCGCCGACGGACATCTCGGGCGAAATCAGGCGTAACAACGGGGCGCAATCGCGCAGCGCCTCGACATCCGCCATGGTGCGTCCCGGGGCCTGGTCCGACAGTTGTTCCTGCTCGGCAGGCACATCCTCCTCCTCCAACAAGACTTTGTCGGCTCCGCCCATGGCGATCATGGTCTCCCGCATCCCGTTTTCCATGCCCTTGATGATGGCCGCCATGCCGACGAGGCTGCCCACACCGAGGATGATGCCGAGCATAGTGAGAATGGAGCGAAGCTTGTGTGCCCAGACTTCTTTAAGACCGACGAGGATGGTGTTGGAGAGAGTCATGCTCGGGTCCTACTCATACCTCAATGCCTGGATGGGGTTGAGTTTGGCCGCTTTGATCGCCGGGAAGATTCCAGCCAAAATGCCTACCAGGACGCTGAAGCCGAAAGCCACGGATAGGGCCAGGACGGTGACAATCGGGGCGTTATCGGTTGGCGAGACGTTGTTGATGCCGTAGACCAGGATGAAAGAGAAACCCAACCCAGCCAAGCCTCCGAGGATGGCGACCACAAGGGCCTCAACCAGGATTTGAATAAAGATATCGAGGGTGGCGGCGCCGACGGATTTGCGAATGCCGATTTCGCGCACGCGCTCCGAGATGCTGGCGAACATAATGTTCATGATGCCAATGCCGCCCACCAGCAGGCTGATGCCGGCGATGAGCCCGCCGCTGAGCCGGGCATTGTGCACAAAGGTCTTGATTTGATCCGCCCAGTCTTCCTGGGTGCGGAAGGTGAAATCCTCGATTCCCTTGTGTGTGCTCATGAGCACATTGCGGACCTGTTGCAGGGCTTCCGGCAACAGATCCACGCTGGCAATTTTCAGTTCCAGGCCGGACAACCGCGGGTCGCCGGTCGCTCCGGCCGGCGTTCCGCCGCCGGCGGCGTTAATCGCCGCGTAGGTGGCGCCGGAACGAAACTTCATCCACACGGTGTTGAGGGGCAGGTAAACCGTGCGATTCTTGAACGCAAAGGCGCCGCCGCCGCGTCCGCGTCCGTGCCCCCGGTTTCGGCTGACGCCTCCGGTCGGCTGCTGGGCTGCCTGGGTTTTGGCCAACTCGCGTGCCTTGCGGTCCGACTCGCTTTCATAATATTGGAACATGCCGATCACGGTAAAAGGCACGCCGTTGATGAAAACAATTTCGCCGACCGGGTTGATTTCATGCCCCGTCTTTTCCGGAGAACCCCAGAGTTCATCTCGGGTGGCGGTGCCGATGACACACACACTGCGGGCCATCTCGTCGTCCATCATGTTCAGCATACGGCCGTATTCGACGACGTGCTCGTTCATCTCGAGTGCGACCGGCCAGACCCCGACACAGTTCCAGGGTCGATAGCGCTTGCCGTTTGCCGAAAAGGTAGCCGGCAGCCGCATTTCAGGAGAGATGCGGGTCACCAGGGGCGCGCTCTCTCTTAGCGCATAGACGTCGTTGATCGTAATGCCGACAGCTTCGTCGCTGAGGTGCCGTTGCTCGATGGGCAGTTCCTGGGCCTCGACGCGCACTTTCTCCAACCCGCCGATGGCCACCAGCGCCTCTTTGGCACCTTTTTCCATGCCGGCGACGAGGGCGGACATTGCCACCAGGCTGCCGACGCCCAGAATAATGCCCGACATCGTCAGCAGGGAGCGGAATTTGTGCGCCCAAATCTCCCTGAGACCGCTCTGGATCGTAATCCAGAGCTGAACCGCGGGAGGGCGAATCACCTCGGAGGTAGCAGTCAAAGTGGAGGGTCTCATCACTTAGGCACTGGCGCCGGATGGGGCCGCGGCCAGGCTCGAGGGGCCCGTCTTGGCCAAACGATCCAACCCGGCCAAGGTTAAGTCCACCTTGACGGCGATCTTCCCGTCGCGGATCTCGATGCGGCGCGGGGTGACGGCGGCGATTTCAGGGTCGTGGGTGACCAGCACGATTGTGCGCCCTTCGTGGCTGAGCGTGCGGAAAAGCTGGAGGATGGCATCACCGGTGTGGGAGTCCAAGTTGCCGGTGGGTTCGTCGGCAAAGATTATACGCGGCCGGTTAACGAGAGCCCGGGCGATGGCAGCCCGCTGCTGCTGGCCGCCCGAAAGCTGGCTCGGCCGATGTTTAGCCCGGTTGGCCATGCCGACGGTTTCCAACGCGGTCATGGCGCGCGCGCGCCGTTCCTGGCTGGAAATGCCGCTGTAGATCATTGGCAGCTCGACGTTTTGAACGACGCTAAGTTTCGGCAGCAGGTTGAAGAATTGGAATACGAATCCGATTTTCCGGTTGCGAATGGCGGCGAGCTCGCGCGAGGAGGCCCTTTCTATCATGGTGCCGTCCAGCCGGATGGTGCCGTGGCTGGGGGAGTCCAGGCAGCCGAGGATGTGCATCAACGTCGATTTGCCGCTGCCGGAGGGGCCGATGATCGAGATGAACTCGCCCTCCTCGATGTCGAGGGTCACGTCATCGAGGGCGCGGATTTCTTCGTCGCCAAGACGATAAATTTTGCTGACGTTGCGAAGTTCGACCAAAGACATTTGAGGGCGTTGATTTGAGGGAGGTGGTAGTTATTGGTTGATAGCTGATAGCAGGGGAAATGATGCGTGTTGCGTGCGGCGCCGATTTGACCCTGGTTTGGACCTCTATTAAGACTTGCCGGCGGCGCGTGCGGGGGTTGCGCTGGCGGGGAGGGAATTAGACGAAATGTCCGGTGAAGCGCCCGTGGTGCCCAGGGTGGTTGTGTTGGTCCGGCTGATGCCCGGCACAGCCCCTGATTTGGCGGCCGGAGCGCCCTGGTCGCCGCCGGGCTTTTGGACGGCCAACTGTTGCGCTATCTTCTCGAGCTCATCCTTCGGAAGCTCCAGGGATACGATTTCGCCCGGTTTCAAGCCGTCCTGGATCTCGGCGTAAAAGTAATCGGAAACGCCTACCGTCACGTTCCGCCTTTCGAGACGGTCGCCTTGCGCTACATAAACGTAACGTTCCATTTGGCCGGTTTCAGGATTTCTTTCGGTAAAGACTGCGGACAGCGGCACGGCGGTGACCTGGTCGGCTGACGCCACGGGGATCCTGACATTGGCGGTCATCCCGGGCCGGACTCGAGGGTCCACGTTTCTGAGTGCGATGCGGGCGGGGTAACCCTTGATATTATTGCGGATGGTAGCTTGCGGGGAAAGGCGTTCGACCATGCCGGTGACCAGCAGACCGGTGACTGCCTCGACAGTGACCTGGACGGTTTCCCCGACTTTAAGGCGCGGGACATCGGCTTGGTTGACCTGCGCATTGATGATCATCGAATTGAGGTCGGCGATGGTGAGCACCTCGGTGCCGCTGTTGAACCCGCCCGAGCCCGAGACAGCCTGGCCAACGGATACCGGCCGGGTCAGCACCGTGCAATCGAATGGGGCGCGGACCTCGGTTTTGGTGAGGCGCTCTTCGGTAATCGCGAGGACCTTCTGGGCGCTCTCGAGGGCGTTCTTGGCGAGGTCGTAAGCCGTTTTGGTGTCGTCATAGACCTCTTGTGAAATCAACTTTTCGCTCAGTAACTGCTTCGCCCGTTGGTAATCCCGGTCGGCTTTCTCGACTCCCAGTTTGGCTTTTTCGATGTCGGTCAAGTTCGAGGCGCGTTGCTGTTGAAGTTCGCTGTCGTCGAGCTTGAACAGCAGCTGGTCCTTTTTGACACGGTCGCCGATGTCCACTGGGAGAGTGAGGAGCAAGCCATTGATTTCGGGCCGGACGGAGACTTGCTCGGCTGGGGCGATTTCGCCTGCGGCGTTGACAGCGAAGTTGATATCGCGCAATTCCGCGATGGCGGTGGTGGGCCGGCCCGGGGCGGCGGAGGTGAGTTGGTTTTTTTGGTACTGACGCCAGCCGTAGTAACCGCCGGCGCCCAGTGTCAGGATGATGATCAGGCTAATCCAGGTTCTCATTTCATTCCAAAGTGCTCAGCTTGAACGTTTAGGACGTGGGCTTAAGAGCTACTTTCCCGTGGGAAAGCAAGCTTCGCGATTCAAGGCGCCCGCCACTCGGAGCTTGCCAGCTACCGGGCAAACCGGTTTGTTCTGCGCCATTAGACGCTCGTGAAGCCGTCGTATTTAATAATTCTGTTGGTCATGAACTTTTTCTGGGCGGCCGTGTATTCGTCGTACAAGGTTATCGGCCAGAGTGTTCCGACGGGGGGCATTGTGACGCTTCGGTTCGGTTTGGCTGGACTTTGTCTGCTTTTTGCTTGGCCTTGGTTGCCCGGTCCAGCCCCCCGTGGACGGGACCTGGTGCTGACCTGCATCATGGGGCTGGTGCTCTACGTGCTGGGGCAGCGATTGCAGGTGTACGGCAACCAGTTGGGCACGGCGGGGAACTCAGCGGTGCTGATGGGCCTGGAACCGGTGATTGCGTCCGTGGCGGCGGCGGTCTTTTTGCACGAGCAGATCGGGCCGCGCCGCTGGGGCGGGTTTATCCTGGGCATGGGGGGCGTGGCGGTGCTGCACGGGGTCTGGCGGCCCGGGTTCCAGTGGACGGGGCTGGCGGCCAGCCTGATTTTTGTTTCCTCGTTCGTTTGCGAGGCGGCGTATTCGGTGATGGGCAAACCAATTGTGAGCCGGGCCAGTGTGATGAAGATGCTCGCGATTTCCCTGCTGGTGGGGACGGCGGTAAACCTCTTGATCGATGGGCGTGAAACTCTCCAAAAGGCAACGACAATGCCAATGATTGCGTGGGTTTTACTGCTGGGGCTTGCGATTATCTGCACCGTTGTAGGGTACAGTGTGTGGTTTATTGTGATCCGGGAATGCCCGGTGAACGTGGCGGCGCTGACGGTTTTCGCGCAATCGATTTTCGGCGTGGCGCTGGCGGCGTTGTGGTTGCGCGAGAAGCTGAACTGGGGCCAGTTGCTGGGGAGCCTAGCCATCGTTGCCGGGCTGGTCCTGGGACTTTCCCGGCAGATTAAGCCAACAAAAGCTGGCAGTCCGGTGCGGGTTTCATAGAATACGGGCCGACACATTCCGACATGAGCGCGCCAGCTTTTCCCAAACGCCGCATCCTGGTGGTCGATGACGAGCCATTCGTCTGCGACGCCGTCAAGATGATGCTGGCGTTCGACGGCCATGTCGTTGAGACGGCGAGCAGTGCGAAAGAGGCTCTGGAATTGTTCGACCAGGGCAAATTCGACCTGGTCTTCACAGACTTCGCCATGCCGGACATGAAGGGCGACGAGCTGGCCGCCGCGCTCAAGGCCCGCAACCCGGGACAGCCGGTCGTTCTGATCACAGCGTATGCCGAGATGCTCAGGTTCACGGGCAACCCGCTTTCCGGCATCGATTGCGTGATCAGCAAGCCGTTTCTCCTGGAGGATTTGCGCGCGGCGATCGCCAAGGCCACTCCCGCAAGCCGGCATCAACCGGACGCTGATTCGCGGAAGGGATGAGCAGGCGATTTCGTAGAACCGTACTTGATCGGTAAGCTTTCGGTAATTTTCACGCTTGTTGAAGGAATGAGGCCGGTGAATACTCTAACCACCAGATGAGCGCAGAATCGCCCATGGCGAACCCTGAATCGGTGTCAACAGGGGAACCCTTGATCGCGCCAGTGAGCAAGAGCAGTTCGCCGGCGCGCCTAATGGTCCGACAGGGCGGGCAGTACCTGGTTATCGCGCTGCTGGCTGTGGCCAGCTATTTTTTCGTCAGCCATTTCTTCCTCCAGTCTGTGACGGTGGTCGGGGTCAGCATGTTCCCGACGCTTCACGATTCGGACAGTTATTTGCTTAATCGGTGGGTGTTTTATGCGCGGGCTCCGCGCTGTGCCGATGTGGTGGTTCTCCGCGACCCGATGGATAACGGTTTCTCGGTTAAGCGCGTCGTCGCCGCCAGCGGCGACCTGGTGTGCCTGAAGGAGGGGCGCGTGTATGTGAACGGCCGGCGGATCGACGAGCCCTATCTGCCGCCCGGCACCCAGACTTATGCGGCTTCCGGGCAAACCCAGCAATGGTTCCAATGCGCCCAGGGCCAGTTCTTCGTCCTGGGAGATAACCGGAACTTTTCTGTGGACAGCCGTGTTTACGGACCGGTCCCGCGCCGGAATATCCTGGGCCTGGTCATCCGCTGAGCCTCCCCCCCCCGATTCGCCCTCTCTTGCCGTGACTTTTACGGTTGCGCACGCATAGCCTTCGCGTATAATCTTGCTCAACGCAGCCAGTAGTCCCGTTAGCCTGGCGGCTAACCACCTCCTTGGGCCATCGGGTCGCGACAGCAGGCAGTCAACGTGTGGTACGAGCAGCCTATGCGAATACTTCTGCAGCAGAAAGACACTGGCCTCTACTTCAAAGATGTGGGTTCGTGGGTCCGCCCGAGCGATGAAGGGATGGATTTCGTCAGTTCGACTGCGGCGATCGACTTTTGCGTAACCAACAAGCTCTCGGGTGTCCAACTCGTCCTCAAATTCGAAGAACAGCAATACGATATCGTGTTGCCTGTGCGGCCGATGACCGAATTTGCCGCCAAGAGATCCGGCGAAGTCGCCTGAGCCCGACGGTTTTCGATTGGCCCTTGCGCTGGGTCGATTACCCGGTATTGTGTCAACCATGAGCGCGACATCACTTGACGCAACGAACTCGACCCGGATGGGCGCTTTGGGGCGGCGCGTGCTGAGCGGCGGCGAGATTGACCGCGAAGAAGCGCTTTGGCTGTTCAATTTGGAGAGCAGCGGTGACATTTTCGAGCTGCTCTCCTGGGGGAACCGTATCCGCGAACATTTCAAGGGGAACAAGATCCACCTATGCTCGATCGTGAATGTGAAAGCGGGCGGCTGTTCCGAGAATTGCCGCTTCTGCTCCCAATCCGCCGCTTATCAAACCGAGTCGCCGCGCTATGGGCTCATCGAGGCGGAGCCGGTGCGCGTTGCCGCCGAGGAAGCCCACGCCAATGGTGTGACCGCCCTGGGGTTGGTCGCCGCCTGGCGCGGGCTTGAGGAAGGACCCGTGCTCGATGACATTTGTTCCCGGCTGGCGGAGTTGAAGCGGAGCGGGAAGGCACGCCCGGACGGGTCGCTGGGGATGATTCGGAGCCAGGCGGTTGCCGACCGGCTCAAAGAGGCCGGGCTGGAGTGCTACAATCATAACCTCGAGAGTTCGCAGCGATTTTTCCCGCAGGTTTGCACCACGCACACTTACGAGGAGCGCGTGCAAACCATCCGCTACCTGCAAAAGGCTGGAATCAAGATTTGCTCCGGCGGTATCCTGGGAATGGGTGAAACGCGCGAGGACCGCTGCGAGCTTGCGTTCTCGCTGAAGGAACTCGGCGCCCAGGTGGTGCCGATTAACATTCTGAATCCAATTCAAGGCACGCCGTTCGCCGGGCGCGAGCCACTGCCCCCGCTGGAAATCCTCAAGTCAATCGCCTGTTTTCGCTTCATTTTGCCGCGGCAGGAGATTAAAATTGCCGGGGGCCGAACGGTGAACCTGCGCGACCTGCAGAGTTTGGTCTTTATGGCCGGCGCCAGTGCGCTCATGGTCGGAAATTATCTGACCACGCTCAACCAGCCGGTCGAAAAGGACCTCCAAATGCTGCGTGATCTGGGCCTGGACCCCCACTGGGACAAGCACGGGTTTGTGGACCAGGAACCGGCTACTGCTGCAGCTTGATGCGCTGAGGGACGGAATCGCCACACGAAGGCGCGAGAAGCCGCGAAAAGGCGACTGAGGGGGGAGAGGAACGATAAGAGACTCCTGACGTCGTCTCCTGCAGCGGAGGGTGCCAAATTCTGTGCGGTGCTGGCCGTTCGCCAGAAATTGCGTAAAGTGAACCCGTGGCTGAATTGCACCAACCAGCGTTCAATGCTCTACCGGGCCGGCCGGAGCTGCGGCGACTTGGCAAGAACCACAACGGGTATCGCGGCGAAACCATCGATATCGAGGCCGTGTTGGCCGAAGGTGTCGCGGCCGCCAGGACCCATGGCTGGACCATCGAAGAAATCCCCGCGAGCCCGGGTCCAAATCTGCTGGCGTTTACGCGCATCGGCACGCCGGACACGGCCCAGGCTGCCGGCGGTCGTGAACACACTGCAGTGGACGCCGATCAGGCGTTGCGATCAGGCCATCGGCGTCCCCGCGTCTATCTCAGCACTGGGATTCATGGTGATGAGCCCGCCGGCCCGCTGGCCGTGCGGCAACTGCTGCAAACCAGCCTGTGGCCGGCGGCCTTCGACCTTTGGCTCTGCCCCTGCCTGAACCCCGCGGGGTTTCTGCTGAACCGCCGTGAAAACGCAGGGAATCTCGACCTCAACCGCCAGTACCGCGAACCGCAGGCGGGCGAAACCATTGCCCACATCGACTGGCTGCAACGCCAGCCTGGTTTCGACTTATGCCTCTGCTTGCACGAGGACTGGGAATCGCACGGCTTTTACGTTTATGAGCTGAATCCCAAGCGCCACCCTTCGCTGGCCGAACCCATGATTGAAAGTGTGAGCAAGGTCTGCCCCATCGACCGCTCGGAAATGATCGAGGGCCGGCCCGCTCGAGACGGTCTCATCCGTCCGGACATTGAACCCCGCGAGCGGCCGCAGTGGCCAGAGGCCTTCTATCTCATCACCCACAAGACCGGTCTGTCGTACACGCTGGAAGCGCCGTCGGACTTTCCGCTGCCAGTGCGAGTTGCCGCGCTGGTGACGGCGGTGGAGACAGCGCTCAAACAGTTGATAGCGGTTAGTGGATAGTTGATGGAAGGATCAACTGCCCACGGGGACGGCGGCTGTGGTCCTTTGGTCTTTCCAGGCCTGGGCCAGCTCGGTTAGCGTTTTGCTCTTCAACGCCCGCTCGGCGATGGGAAAAACAATTCGTTCCTCGCGGTCAAAGTGCCTTCGCGAATGGGCGACCGCGAACAGCAGGAGGCGCTGGGCTTCCTTTAACCGGGTCGCTTTTTGCACGAGCCGCAGGTTTCCATCCATCTCCCGGTGCTCCTCCAGCAACGCATCCCGCTGCCCGATTTGTTCGAAGCAATGTTCGAGCGGTCCCAGAAACAGCTCGTCCTCGGTATCCGAATGCGCCTTCAACATCACTTCCATCAACGACGCGACGGATTTGACCTCGCCCAGCGACTTCAGCCGGGGGGCCGTGGCTTCGAGGTGATCGAACATGTTGTGGAAGACCAGGTGTTCGGCGTAGAGCGCTTCGGTGATTTTCATGTGCAGCCTTCGGCCCTGAAGCTCACTACTCCAAATAAGCGTCCATTCCCGCGCACGAACAGACCAGGTTCCGGTCGCCATAGACATTGTCAATCCGCCCAACGGCAGGCCAGAACTTATAATCATGCAGCCACGGGGCGGGGAAGCAGGCTTGTTCGCGGGAATAGGGGCGGTTCCAGTTTTCCGCTGCGAGCATGTCGGCGGTGTGGGGCGCATTCTTGAGCAGGTTGTTTTGGCGGTCCGCCTGCCCGGATTCAATCGCTTGGATCTCGGCATGGATGCCGATGAGCGCATCACAAAAGCGATCGAGCTCTGCTTTCGATTCGCTCTCGGTCGGCTCGACCATCATGGTGCCGGGCACGGGCCAGGAAATCGTCGGCGCGTGAAACCCGTAATCCATCAGCCGTTTGGCGACGTCTTCGACGGTGACGCTCTTGAATTGGCGCAGGTCCAGGATGCATTCATGCGCCACCAATCCGCCGCGGCCCTTGAACAGAACCGGATAATAAGTCTGCAAGCGGCGGGCGATGTAATTGGCATTGAGGATCGCGCACTCCGTCGCCTTAGTCAGACCTGTCCCGCCCATCGCGGCGATATAGGCCCAGGAAATCGGCAGCAGGCTGGCGCTGCCCCACGGCGCCGCTGAAACCGCGCCCACCGGATTCTCTCCGCCCAGGTTGACCACGGCGTGGCCCGGCAGAAATTCAACCAGGTGCGCCGCTGCGCCGATCGGGCCCATGCCGGGACCGCCGCCGCCGTGCGGAATGCAAAACGTTTTGTGCAGGTTCAGGTGGCCCACGTCAGCGCCCATGTCGCCCGGCCGGCAAAGCCCCACTTGGGCGTTGAGGTTCGCGCCGTCCATGTACACCTGCCCTCCGTTTGCGTGAATAATCTCGCAAATCTCTTTGACGCCTTCCTCGAACACCCCGTGGGTTGAGGGATAGGTAATCATCAAGGCCGCGAGGTCGTTCTTGTGCTCCTCCGCCTTGGCGCGCAAGTCGGCCAGGTCGATGTTCCCATCCTGGTCACACCCTACCCCCACGACTTTCAGCCCGGCCATCACGGCGCTGGCCGGATTGGTCCCATGCGCGGAGGCGGGTATCAGGCACACTTTTCGGTGCCCTTCTCCGCGGCTGGTGTGATAGGCACGAATGACCAGCAGGCCCGCATACTCGCCCTGCGAGCCCGCGTTGGGCTGGAGCGAAATCCCCGCGAACCCTGTCAGTTCGGCCAGCCAATCCTCTAATTGCTGAAATAAGACCTGGTACCCACGCGCCTGGCGTAACGGCGCAAAGGGATGCAATCGCCCGAATTCCGGCCACGTCACCGGCAGCATTTCCACGGCGGAGTTCAGCTTCATGGTGCAGGAACCGAGCGGAATCATCGACGTGGTCAGTGACAAATCACGTGCTTCCAGCCGTTTGAGGTAACGCATCATCTCCGTCTCGGAGTGATACCGGCTAAAGACCGGATGAGCCAGGTATTCGCTGGTGCGGGCAAACGGCGCCGGGTAATCGGAGCCCGCCTCCCCGGCCAACTCACGGGCGGTGAACGCCGGCGCGCGGTCGCTGTTGAAGGCTCGCCAGATATCCACCAGGTCTGCCGCGGTGGTGGTTTCGTCCAGCGAAATGCCGAAAGTGCGCTCGTCGATGGTTCTGAAGTTAACCCCGCGCGTTTCCGTATGTTTCAGGATGCGTTCGCTGCTTTGGTTGCCGATTTCGACGCGCAGCGTGTCGAAGAAAAGGCCCGGGCTGGTCTTGTAGCCCAGGCGCTCAAGGCCCTTGGCGAGCACGCCCGTCAGGAGGCGAATGCGTTGCGCGATGTTCCGCAGGCCCTCGGGACCGTGATAACAGGCGTACATCGCCGCGATATTCGCCAGCAGCGCCTGCGCCGTGCAGATATTGCTGGTGGCTTTCTCGCGCCGAATGTGCTGCTCGCGCGTTTGCAGCGCGAGCCTTAAGGCGGAGCGGCCTCGCGAGTCCTTCGAGATACCAACGATCCGGCCCGGCATATGGCGCTTGTGCGCGTCCCGGGTCGCAAAAAACGCCGCGTGGGGTCCGCCGTAGCCCAGGGGCACGCCGAACCGCTGCGTGCTACCCAGCGCGATGTCGGCCCCAAATTCTCCGGGCGGCCGCAGCAGCGTCAGGCTCAGCAAATCCGCCGCGACCGCAACCAGCGCGCCCGCTGCGTGCGCCCGCGCGGCAAAACCGGCGTAATCATGGACCGCGCCGTAAGTGTCCGGGTACTGCACCAGCGCCCCGAAAACCTGGTCGTTGAATTCAAACGTCGCGTGGTCCCCCACCACCAACTCAATTCCCAGCGCCTTGGCGCGAGTCTTGACAACATCGACCGTCTGCGGGTGACAGGCCGCAGAAATGAAAAACCGGTTCCGGCCGGCGTTTAGTCCGTGGCACATCGTCATCGCTTCGGCGGCGGCTGTGCCTTCGTCCAGGAGCGAGGCGTTGGCGACCTCGAGCCCGGTCAAATCGCTCACCATGGTCTGAAAGGTCAGCAGCGCCTCGAGCCGGCCCTGGGAAATCTCCGCCTGGTAAGGAGTATATTGGGTGTACCAGCCGGGATTCTCCAGAAGGTTCCGCTGGATGACCGCGGGTGTAATGCAATCGTAATAGCCCATCCCGATATACGACCGGCAGACCTGGTTCTGGGACGCAATCTCCTTGAGAGCTTTGAGAACCTCATGCTCGCTGCGGCCGGCCGGGATTCGGAGCGGATGCGATACCCGAATCTGTGCGGGTACGGCCTTTTCCACCAGCGCTTCGAGGCTCGCGTGTCCCAGCAACTCCAGCATCTGCCGCGTCTCTTCTGGGCTAGGCCCGATGTGCCGTCGGGAGAATTCATCCGCTGCGGCGGGCAAGCCTCCGGAAACCGGGCGGACCGCCGCCGGCCGGCTGGTTTCCCTCGTGGCCAAATCTTTCTTCGGTGCTTCCGTAAGTAGCATCCGAAGAAAGTATGGACCCCCCCGCTCAAATCAAGCGCGAACTGGCCGGTCCTGAGCCAATAATCTTAAACAACAAGCCTTCCTCTCTCTGTTTTTCCTTTCATGCACTCCCATAAACCCACGCGGATCTCGTTGTGTTCTTTGCGTTCGCTTGTGGTGATTCTCAGGTTTTGGAGTCCGCTCTCGGCTTTCGAGCGCCAACTGCAAAACAGGCGGCAACAGACCTCCCGGCGGTCCATCCCCAACCGAAAGGATTCCGGCGCGAATTGCGAACCACAAAGCTTTTCTTCCATCCGTGCCATCCGTGGTCAAAACTCAGCGTCGGAACTTCTCGCCGACGCCGAGACCTTGCCGGGCGGGCGACTGTTTCGATTGGCGATCGGCCCCGGATCGGTTATGGTGCTTTGTGACAGCCGTCGGGATCTCCACCTCAAATCAACAACTGACCTATGCAAATTACCAAACAAATCGCGATCTTCCTGGACAACCGGCCGGGCATGCTGGCGCGCGTGGCGGACGCGCTCGCCGAAGCCGGCATTAATATCTATGCCATTACCACCAGCGATACTGTGGACCATAGCGTCATTCGCCTGGTGGTCAGCGATTATCGCAAAGCGCTCCACGTCTTCGAAGAACACGGCACGCTCGTCGTGGAAGACGACGTGCTCCTGATCGACGGCAGCAACCAGCCCGGCGAACTCGCCCGCATCGCTCATAAACTCGCCGACGCCAAGGTCAACATCGAATATTGCTACAGCGCCACGCCCGCGAATGCGAAGAAAGGCCTGATGATCATACGCGTGTCCAACCCCACCAAGGCGCTCAAGGTTTTGAACGGCGGACGCTAACTTATAAGTTACACGTGATGCATGATGCGTGATACCTGCGATGAGCGATCACCGACACGAGAAGTTCTTCAGCGTTCGGATGCCCCGCTGGTATCGGATCACCGCGTGGTGCCTCCGGACTGCCGGATTTCTCATCTTCCTATTTTTTGCTTGGCGGATGACACACCAAGAAGCGACCGGGTCTCCTTGGCCCATAGCAGGTGTGTTCGCGGGAATCATAGTTTTGGTCCTCCCCAGCTTACCGAAAGCTTATATTGAACAACGGAACCGAATCCGAGGACTTCGAGACGGTTCATTGGGGGCGTTTCTCAGTGATGAGCAGAAGAGAGACCGATAACCTTCGGCGTGCACTGGAGGCCGTGACCGCGTTCGGTTTGTTTTCCGGTCGTCGTCATCGGCGCGGCGTCAACGAGGCCGGTCTATGGGGCAACGGAGCACGACGGTAGCTGCCGCCCATCACGCACCACGCATCACTTCCCCACCCCACTTTTATCCTTTATCCTTCATCCTTTCCACTTTCCAATTTCTATAAACCCCCTCACCTACGAAATCAACACCCGCTGCTGGTTGCGCGAGCTTTCGGAGCGCGCCGGCCGGTCCATCACTTTAGCCGGCGTTCCCCGCAGCGAATTTGAGCAATGGCGACGGTTTGGTTTCACCTACGTCTGGCTGATGGGTGTCTGGGGCGGTGGACCCCGCGCCCGCGAACTCGCGCTGGCGGAGCCGCGACAGCGACGCGAGTATTCCGAAGCTTTGCCCGGCTGGCAGGACGCCGACGTCGGCGGTTCCCCGTACGCCATCGCTGAGTACCGCGTTGCATCCGCTCTGGGTGGCCCCGCAGGCCTGCAAGTCTTTCGCGATAATCTTCACGCCCTGGGCTTGAAGCTGTTGCTGGATTTCGTGCCGAACCACGTCGGCCTTGATCACCCCTGGCTGCACGACCGCCCCGAGCTTTTTGTGCGAAGCCCCGGCCCGGCCACCGGCTTTTTCCAGCAGGACACCGTCCTTGGCCCGCAGTGGCTGGCCCACGGAAAAGATCCTAACTTCCCCGCCTGGACCGATACTGCCCAACTGGATTATCGCCTGCCGCAGACTCGCGCCGCCATGATTGAACAGCTCCAAACCGTCGCTGCCGCGTGTGACGGTGTCCGCTGCGACATGGCCATGCTGCTGCTCAATGATGTCTTTGCCAAAACCTGGGAACGGTTTCCCACCGCTGCTCCCGCTGCCCGCCCCGAACAACCCGGGAGGGCGAGCGTCCCCGCGAGCCCCGTCCTCCGCACGGAATTTTGGGCCGAGGCAATTTCCGCAGTCAAGCAAGCATCCCCCGGCTTCCTTTTCCTCGCCGAAGCGTATTGGGGTCTGGAAACCCGCCTCCAGGAGCTCGGGTTCGATTACACTTACGACAAACTGCTTTACGACAGCCTCCTCGCGCGCGACCCGGCGGCCGTGCAGCGCTATCTGCTGGGCATGACGCCGCCAGCCCTGGCTGCCTCCGCCCGCTTTCTGGAAAACCACGACGAGCCTCGCATCGCCTCGCTGCTCACGCCCGCGGAGCATCGCGCCGCGGCCCTCCTCATTCTCGCCCTGCCCGGGATGCGCCTCCTTCACGAAGGCCAGCTTTCCGGCGCGGCCCGCCGAACCCCGATCCAACTCCTCCGCCGCCTCAGCGAGCCGGCCAACCCCGACCTCGAGCGCATGTATGACGCCCTCCTGACCACACTGGCGAACAGTTCGGTGGGGCAGGGGAGTGCCGAGCTGCTCGCGCCGCGCCCTGCGTGGACCGGGAATCCCACCTGCGAAGACTTCGTCATCATCGAATGGAAGGCCCGCCCGCCGGACTTCGACGTCGTCGTTATCAACCTGGCTGCGCATCCCAGCCAATGCTATGCTCCGGTGCGCATCCCGGCTCTTTCCGCCCAGGAGTGGTCGCTCCAGGACCTCCTCGGCGACGAGCACTACGTGCGCTCCAGCGCGGACTTGCAGGACCGCGGCCTCTACCTGGACGTCGCCCCCCACTCCGCCCAATTGTTCCACTTCACGCCCCTCTAAACCTGGCCGTTCCCTTTTGCCCCTCTGCGCCCTGTCGCGGCTGCCCCAACACTCCGCAATCCGCGACCAAATCCTGGTCGGGACGCTTTCCACAGCGTCCCCATCTCTTCTGGAAGCTGCTGCTTTCCAGCTTTCCCCACTTGCGCCTTTGCACCTTAGCGCCTTTGCGTTGAATCCTGTATGACTATATCTGGAAATGTCTTTTTTCTGCGCAGATTTCCGCGGTTACAAGTTGCAAGTTGAAGGTTGCAAGTTGGCTACGCTGTCGGTCGTCAACTTGCAACCTTCAACCTTCAACCTGCAACCGTTTCCACAAACAGTTTGGTTCCGGCTACGCCGGCTTGTGCCTCCCGTGCCTTTTCGCGGCTTCCTCTCCGCGGTTAAATCAAACGTACAAATACACGTACACCGCGAACGCCACCGCCAGCAGCCCCGCTCCCGCCGCCAGCGACCACAGCAGATTGCGGTTCCGCGCGGCCAGCGCGAACGTCGAAATAATCACCCCGAACTGCGCCGCCAGCATCCCGAAGAAAAACCGCTGGCTCCGCGCGTGATGACGCTCCGCCGAAATATTGCTCTTGCGCACCTGCAGCTCGTACAAATTGGCGATCACCTGGTTGAGCCGGGCCTCCACTTCGTAACGCAGCGCCGCGTAACGCAGCCGCGCCACGGTGAAATCGCGGCTCAGCGACGCCGCCGCCGGCGAGGCTCCCACGTCCGCGGCCGCCTGCCCCTGCGTCTGCTGGAGCAACGCGGTTCTGCGCGCCAGCAGGCTGTCGATTTGGTCGATGGCCTGGTTCACCGGCTTGGTCGCCAGATCGAACTCCTGCGTCCGGTCCCTCGCCGCGCCCAGCGAATCCTCGATCAGCTTGTTATCGACTTGCGCCAGCAGCGACGCCATCTCCGCGTCCGGCTTGAGATTCTCCATCGCGTCCAGCGCCGCCTTCACCCGCGCGTCCAGCGGTGCGCCCTCGGTGGTGCCTGGCACTTTCCCCTCGCGCAGCAGCGTCAAGGCCTGCTGCCCGGCTGCCGACTCCGCCACGGCCGCCAGCTCCGCCTTGAGCTTTGCCGCTTCGGTCGGGCTGACGGCGGCCGGCCACTGCTCCGCCGCGGTCCGCAGCGCTGCCGGGTCCAGCGGGCGCAAGGCCGTCAGGCTCTCGAGCAAATCCACCGAGTTTTGCTGCACCGCGCCCCGGAGCCGTTTGGCCTGGAAAAAACTCCACTGGTCGCCCGCCTTGGACTGCTGTTGCGCGCCGAGCGACCGATCATACTGCGCCTTGGTCATTTCGCTCGAGGCCAGCCCCGCCAGCATCGTCGCCACCACCGCCATCACCACCGGCGTCGCGCTCAGGATTTTGCCAAACACCGTCTGCGGCATGTCCGCCTTCAGCTCCTGCGGTACGGTCACTTTCATGACTTCCGATTGTGCCAGAACACCACAGGACCACAAGACAAGCCGTTCGCCGGCCCGACGCCTCGCGCCTTTTATCTTTATCAATAATCGCCTGGAGGGCAATGCCCTCTTCACCATCGCCGCGATGGCTGATGCGTAAAACCTCGGTCGTCCATTGTTTCCGCTCTAGCCCCAAGTGTCCAAAGAAGCGACACCTCTCGGCCGGTGCCAGATTTCCAGGCTTTTCGTAAGATTTTCTCATCTCTGCAAGTCACTGGCACTTGGCATAATGTAAGCTACTCTAAATCCTGACCGTACCAGGGCTCTCTGCGGAGAACACGCAAGCGCGGGCGGAATGCGTCTGTGAGAAATACAGCCGGTTCCGCCCGCAGCCGCGGAGCCGCCTGATACGCGTAATGCAGAGAAAGCGAATTTTATGATCGCTCACGAATCAGACCGGTCCCAGGAACTGAACCCGAATTCAGAAACCACCACTGTCACCCTTCACCCGCTTTTCACTGACGGACCCGATGCCCTCGACCCCCACGGCGCTGCGGACATCGAGCAAATCAAGCTCCACAGACTACAATATGTCGAGCACAACATCTTTTCCCAGGTGACCACCAAGCAGGCAGATGACCTCTTCGCCGCCGCCGCCACCGACCCGTCGCGCGCCAGCTTGATGCCCGCAGATGCAACCGCTACCACGGCAACTCTCAAGGTCAAGCTCGCCAGCACCCCCGACCCCCTCGCGGTCGAACTCGTGCCGCCGGCCACTGTCAATATTGAGGCGAGTGACAAAGCCGCGCTCATCCTGGCCTGGCTCGCCAATAGCGTCCTCAACGCCTCACGTGCCGTTGCCCGGGTCGCCCTGATCCTCTGCCTCGCCTCCGCCGCCGCAGCCGCTCCGGCCCTCGATGACAACGACGGCGACGCCGATGACCAGGACGGCGACGCGGACCGCCTTCACCTACGCCCGCGGTTTCACATGTCAAGACCCACGCTCTACGCTCCACGCTCCACGCATCACGTTGCACGCTCCACGCTTCATGTTCCCGGTCCCTCCGCCCTCTGCCCACTGCTCACTGGTCACTGATCACTGGCCACTGCTGACCGATTTCCATCACTCCATCACTCCACCACTCCATCAGGTTTTATCCTTTATCCTTTATCCTTTCCCCTTTCCCCAACCCCACAATGCCCAGCCCTTGGTCAGCCCTTGAAGCCGTTCGCGGCCTTGTCAACTTCCGCGCAGACTGGCGCCTCCTCGCCGGCGACCAGTTTGACGCCCTAAGCCTCCTTTGCCTCCAGCCCAGCAGCCTCAAACCCGAGTCCTACCCGTGCCCGGCCCAATGCGGCTGCTGGCACAGAATCATTCCCCGCCACGACGGCACCGGCGCAGTCGCTGCCTGCCGATGCGAGCCGCCAGCCTGCCCCGACTTCCCATTGACCATCGAGGATATCACGCCCCTGGAAGTCAACCGCGCGAAACTCGGCCGCGCCCTGTGCAAGGCCCTCCTCCTTAACAGCAAGACGGCCGAGTTTGGTCTCCCGTTCACCACCCAGATCGGCTCTTGGTCCGCCAACGCGGTCCCCGCCATCCTCACCATCTTGCCCGACCATGAAGCATTCCGACGCGTAGTCCCCGACCTGGTAGCAACCTTAAACCAGCCCTTTATCCTGCTGGCCCCGACCGCCAACCACCTGGACGCCCGCTCCCTGGCCCACCTCTCCCGCGTCCGTGCCGCCTTTTTCCCACTGGAAACCACCGTCACCCTGACCCCTGCCGGCACACTCCTGCCCGTCAAACCCCCCGGCGAACTCTTCGCCCAGTTCACCCCTCAGCCCAAGGAGATCGATCAAACCGTGGCTCAGCGCGCGTTCGCACTCGTTCAGCAACTTGAATCCGACCCCGCCCTGCCGCCGCCGACGCCCCTCGCCGTCTTCCGCCTCTACTGCATCGAAGCCCTCAGCGCCGCTCAGGCCGCCCGCAAATGCCACTGCTCCAAAGCCACCATCTTCAACCGCCTCGCCCTCATTCGCCAAAAAACCGGCATTGACCCCGCGAACCTCCGCACTCTCTCCCCCCACATCGCCAGCATGGAAAACGAAATCTCGGACCCCCGCGCCCGCCACATCCACCGCGCGTCACTTATCGACAGCGAAGACGCTGATCGGCCAGACGACTAACAAACACGTCCGCCGCCGCCGAAGGAGATTTTCGCCCGGGCCGCCCGCCAGATTCTTGTGGATAACGCCACACCTCGCGCATCGTGCCTCGTTCCGACCCGCCCTCAGCACCGTAGAAGGGAGAAGGATTTCTCATGACTCGCGGGTTTGTGGCATAAGTGATGCTTTCTCACCATCCAAAGAAAGTGGCTTTCTTCGTGAAACAGATGCCGATTTGAATTTGAGTTGCCAAGATCATGAACCGAACACGATATATCCTGCTCGGCTTGCTCCCCGGTGCCGTGGCCCTTGCCGCGCTGGCACATCGCCTGCCCGTTCTCCTCGATCATCGCCTCGTGGGACTTGAAACCAATCGAATCGATGAGGTCACCGTTCACAACGCCTTTGGTGGCGACGCTCGTTCGCAATACTTGGTTGGCCTTTATTTCGAGAATGGGGCATTTGACAGAAGAACCAACGAGACGACAGCGATAGACTGGTTCCGAAAGGCGGCACGGACAGGGTATGAGCCTGCTCAATTTGCATTGAGCCAGAAATTGGAAGCTAAGGCGAACCGGTTGGAAACCGAACCGATAGAAATCCGAACGCCCATGTCGCCTCAGCAAGTCGCGGAACTAGAAACAAAGAACAGCTTCCGGCCCACACCTGAGCAACTGGAGGAAGAATCTTTGGCATCAGCGAGGCGCGCAACATTGGTGGCAACCAATAGGGCGGAGGCATCAGTGTGGCTGCGTAAGGCGGCTGAGCGTGGATTGGCTGAGGCCCAATACAAGCTGGGAGAAAAGCTGCGTTTTGAAGCCAATCATGCACGAGGGGTTAAAGGATTCCCGCAGCCCGTGATTGGAGCCGAGTATTGGGAATGGTGGCAGAAAGCCGCTGAGCAGGGGCACGGGGAAGCCGCGTATGACCTCGCTCTTGATTTTGAGAGGAGTGAGCAGTATGCCGATGCCGCGAAATGGTACAAGGTGGCAGCCGACGGTTCTTCTAGCCCTCTTTCTGCTGCCAGCCATCTCGCAGAATTGTATCATGATGGAAGAGGCGTGCCCCAAGACGGAGCGACAGCAATCAAACTTGCCCTGCGGGTGGCCGATGGAGCAGACCCTGGAGGGGATGATAATTTATACCTTCGGCTAGGCACTTGGTATGCAGAAAGGGGGCCATTGCAGAATGGCGAGGAGGCGTACAAATGGTTCAACATTGTAGCGGCGAAAGGCCACTTCTTTGCGCAGCTGGCCAAACAGCGAAGAGACGCACTCGCGGCTCAGATGACGCCACAGCAAATTGCAGAGGGCGAGCGTATGTCAACCGAGTTTTTGGAGCGATGGGAGAGGCGCGGCCAAAGCGAGAAACCAGACGCGCAGAACTCCATCCTCGATGCTGAATCTATCGGTTCTGGGTTTTTCGTGACGGAGGATGGCTACTTATGCACCTGCTTTCACGTCGTGGAAAAAGCGACCCGGATCATTGTTCGGACAATCGAGGGGAGCGTGCCAGCGAAGCTTGTGAGCCGAGATATGGCGAATGATTTGGCGATACTTAAAGTGGACGGAAAATTTCGAGCGATCGCGGTCGCCGCCAGCCGAACCGTCCAACTAGGTGAGCCGGTCCTGACCATCGGGTTCCCAAACATCGAAATTCAGGGGATCGAGCCAAAGTTGACCCGTGGCGAGATCAGCAGCCTCAGCGGCATCCAAGATGACCCCCGCTACTTTCAGATTAGCGTACCGGTGCAGCCAGGAAACTCAGGCGGGCCACTGGTGGATTCCTGCGGCAACGCCGTGGGTGTTGTGGCAATGCGCATGGACGACACCAAGGCTCTCAAGCTTACGGGTGCACTGCCTCAGAACGTCAATTACGCTGTCAAAGGCTCCCTCCTGCTTTCGCTGATTGAGTCGGAGCCAGGGCTTCCACCCAAGCTCAAGCCGATATGTACCGAAATGGATCGGAAGGGCAGGAACGTGGTGAATGAAACGCAAGCGGCTACTGCCCTGGTGCTGGTTTACCGATGAGGAAGACTTTGGAAAAGGTCCAAAAGGTTTATTTCCTTAACCTTTTGCGACAGGCGCGAGCCAAGGTGCTCCGTGATGCCGAAGCAGCCGGCGCCATCATCCATGTCCTCGAACGGATGGGCATGTTCTTGGCTGGGGAGATGTTATGCCTGGCCGAGTACGAAGGGTATATCAAGGGCGTTGCCGGGTGCTCGCTCCTCGCCAAGAGAGTGCCCAAAGCTGCGAAATTGCATATCCCCTTTTTTGAACTTTACCGGTCAGTGAGAGAAGCCAGAAACACAGCCATGCACGAGGGGGCTTACGCACGTCATCTCGCAACCCATGCGGTAAAGCTGGCCCTCGTTTTGGAGAATGCACTTATGAATGGTTTAGACCTTGTCCGAGATCTGATGGTTCCCAATCCCGTCTGCGCAGAAATGTGGCAGCCGCTCAGCTTCATCCGGCAAACCATGCTGGAGAATTCGTTTTCTCACTTACCTGTCAGAACTTCGGGGGACGGCCTATGCACTTGGAAGCTCGTTTCTGACGAGAGTCTGGCACGATACTTGAGGGCAGCGGGCACCGCGGAAGGAATGAAACAGCGCCTGGTACAGCCGCTCGCCGAAGCCGTGCAAATGGACGGTATTCGGTTTTGCGAAGCAAAACAGTGCGACCAAGAGGAAACGGTTTCGAGTGTCATAGCCGAATGGAACGGCCTTCCAATCCTGGTGGTGCGAAAGGATTCCACGGATTTAATGGGCATTCTCACTGCTTTCGACTTGCTCTAACCCCAGCACAGACCGCTGACGCTGCTGGTGGCTAGCTCAGACGCCGGCCAGCCCTTTCGCCCCTTCCGTCCAATGAGTCCCTACCCCCTGGGGCACAAAGGGCACTCTTAAGTCATCACACAGTTGACCTCGCGTTGACCCGGTCAACTCTTCGCAAGTCACCTTCTCCCAGCCACTCCCGGCCCAATGCCACGCTGCCGGTTGACCTCCCTTCCGTAAGCAGAGGCCAGTGGCACGAAGCCGCCGGTCCGAAGAAAGAAAACCGAAATGAAAAAAAGCAGAAGTCAGCAGTCAGAAAAAAGTCGGCAAGTAACGGCGGCGCCCCGGTACGCTCTTCGTAAAGGCCTGCGCGCTTGGGAACTCACCTTCAAAGGCAAACGCGCGGTCCTCAAGCACGAGCAGGGGATTCACTACGTCGCCTACCTCCTGGCGCACCCGCCCGCCGAGCCAATCCACGCGCTGGACCTCGCGACGCGCCTCGCTGAACCGGACTCCAAAGCGAGCGGCATCACCGAAATCGCAGACCCGGCGACCGGCCGTGCGCTTCCGCTCGAGCGCCATGCAAGGCTCCAGGAACGCGGCCTCGGCCTGGATGCAGCCGAAACGATGCGAAGGGTCCTGCGCAGCCAAAATGAACTGGAAGCCATCCTCGAGGACCCGCTCACCATCGAACCTGTGAGGGAAGAAGTGCAGCGGGAACTCATCGGCCTCTATCGCTACGAGGAAGCAAACACCGCGCGCACCCGGGACAGTGCCCAGCGATGCGTCCGGGCCGTCCGCATGGCCATCAGGCGATTCCACCAGCACCTCGCCACCGCCGTGGATGCCCAGGGTCGCCCCGATCCCGTTCCCCCGCCATGCTCACTCAGCTCTCCGCCCTCAAAGCTCGCCTCGCCATCCCGGACGCGGACACCACCACCGACGCCCTCCTCACCGCCGCCATCAAAGCTGTGAGCGCCCGTTTCGGCAACCCTCACTGTGCCCTCGGCCCGTTCTCACCACCAGGCCCCTTCCCTTGCACCTCCCCTCCCTCGTTCCTGGGCCTAAAGGCCGGAGGTCGCAAGGGCCGAAGAACCAACGGAATTGCCAACTTCGCGATATCCTCCTTCACACAGCGGGCGACAACCACAACGGCAACGGCACGAAAAACCGGATACACCGCACCAACACCGACGACGATGAGCGCATGCCACCAATGCAGTTCGTTGAGGGAGGAAAACGACACAGATGCTATTTGCTTTCCTTGTCAATCGCATCGAGCAGGCCGGTCAGCGAAATCGAAAGCCCGCTGCGGTCACCCTCGATACGGATGTACCCCGCCGCCTGGAGCCGGCCAAGCGTCGAATTGAATTCCTCCTCGCTCAGACCGGCCAGGAACGCGAGGAAGGCCAGACTGGGTAAGCGGGTGAGGTTCGGACGCCTGAAGTCCACAATCGCCAGCACGGCAGCGATGTCCTTAGCCGACTCCGCACCAGTGAAGATGCGATGCAGAGCACGAACAAGTTTTTTGGGAAACGGCACAAAGCCCTCACTCAGCACCCCGGCCGACCATTTCTCCACAATCTGCCGCGGCATTCTCGCCGGGTCTACGTACTGTCGCTCGAACTCTTCCGTCATGGCCTACTAATTAGCCTAATTAGTTATGTTTTGTCAACAACAATCCCCACTAGTCGCCACACGCGCATCACGTTACAGTCCAGTTAATTACGCAAAAACAATGCCACGGAGCCAAAATAAACCCTAGCCGAAACACTGCCAAACTCAGCCCCCGCTATGCTTACCCAGCTCTCCACCGTCAAATCCCGCCTCGCCATCCCCGACGCGGACACCGCCAACGACGCCCTGCTCACCGCCGCCATCAAAGCGGTGAGCGCCCGGTTCGACAAAGAAACCAACCGCACCCTGGCCCGCACCGTTGGCTTCCAGCAGGAGTTCGATCCCGCCGACACCGAACTCCTGGCCACATGCTACCCCATCGAGTCAGTCACCAAATGGGAAACCAAATCCTCCGAGTCCTCCGGCTGGCAGGACCAGCCCGCCCCCGACTACCTCATCCGCAGCGCCTGCGTCATTTCCCTTCAGTCCCCTTTTATACTTTATCCTTCATCCTTTATCCTTTCCCGCGTTACTTACGCGGCTGGCTACGTCCTCCCCGGCACCACACCAGGCGCCGGCCAGACGCCCCTTCCCGACGACCTCGAGCGCGCCGCCGTCGAGCAGGTCGCCTATTGGTTCCAGAACAAGAGCAACATCGGCCTCAGAATCTCCTGGCCCTCCGGCGGCACCTACCAGCAGTTCGCCGCCCAGGACCTGTTGCCGTCCGTTCAACCCGTTCTTGGCGCCCACAAGCGGTGGTCGCTCTGAGATCAAAAATCAAAACCCAAAAGCTCAGAAATCCCTGTCTCAGGTTTTCCCGGGAGGGTATTGATGACGTTGCCATCTATAACACCGCCTAGAGCGCCACTCAGGTCCTGGCCCATTACTTCGCCTCCGGCCTGGCGCCCGGTATCACACTGCAGCCGACCAACACCACCGCAAACGTCGGCGCCGATGCTTGCTTCACGCTCTCCGCCTGGCTCAACATTCCCGCCGCCACCTCCGACATCCAAACTCTCTGGGCCAACCAGCCTGGCGGCTTCGGCGCACCCGGCTTTGCCTTGTTCGTCAACTCCTACACCATGAGTGACAGAATCATCGACTTCGCCACAGGAATTGGGAGCAGCACCGGCAGCGAGGCCAGGACCGCTGGCGGCACTGTCAGTTTCGGTCAGTGGCACCTCATCTCCGTCTCTGTGGATCGGCTGGCGGGAACCGGCCAGATCTACCTGGACGGCGCCCCGGTTCCTCTCGCTTCGGGCAGCTTCTATCCTGGGTTTACCAATACCGTCGACCTTCGCCTGGGTCAGTTCGCGGGCGGGGCATTCCCGATGCACGCGACGATGGACGAGGCGCGCGTCGCCGATACCATCAAATCGGCCAACTGGATCTTCGCCGATTACATGACCGTCGCCCAGAACTCTGCCTTCGAGAACTATTCCGCCATCGTCAGCTCTGCCGTGACGCTCTCCTTCGCCGTCTCCGGCCAGCACTTGATCCTGACCTGGCCCCAGGGCACACTCCAGTCGGCGCCGCTGGCGACCGGCACGTACACCAATATCACCACCGCGACTTCGCCTTACACCAACATCTTGTCGGGTCAGCAGCAATACTTCCGCGTAAAAGTCCGCTGAGCGGGGATGGATGCAAGCCCATAGGTTGTACATGGCGGCCGGGACGCAGCTCCCGGCCGCCGTTTTAGAAAGACACAGAATTGAAAGTCAAAGACCGCGAACATCCCTCCCGGCGTTTGCCTCTGCGTATTCGGCGGAAAAGTCGTGTCGGGCAATATGGGTTCTTGGCTTTTCTTCGAAACTCTGTTTTCTCCGTTATCTCCTGTTCAATCCTGTGCACGTTGCTTGGCGCGGCGCTCACCTTCCATTCCACGGCCGCGACCTTTTCCGACTCCGCAGTCGATGCCTACAACCTCCGCGTCGGCACCCAGACCTTCGCCGGCCTCTACCAGTTCACCACCAACACCCTCCTCGTTGAAACCGCGCAGGCCATCCGCGACATGGGCAGCGACGTCATCAAGCTGTACCTGGGGGCCAATTATCCGTCCCAATATCGCTACAACCTGGCTCCAAACGTGACCAACCTGCTCACACTGGCGCGAGACGATGCCTCGTGTCACCACACCCTCGACTTGCCGTTTCGGCACATCATCGCCTGGGCCTACCCCTTCTCCAACCCCGACGCGCCGTTCGGCGACGGCAATTATACCGCGGCCGAACAGGCAAACGATTACCGCGAGATGTTCGACCTCACCTGTTATCTGCTGACTAACTACAATAATTCCGGCAAAACGTTTTACCTCGGCCACTGGGAGGGGGACGGTTACTTGAGTGTCAACAATTGGCAGACTAATCCCGCGCCGGCCGTGGTCCAAGGCATGATTGGCTGGGAGAATACCCGCCAAAAAGCGGTCGATGACGCCAAAGCCGCGACCGCCTATACCAACGTGAGCGTGTTCTACTATGCCGAAGCGAACCGTGTGCGGGACGCCATGCTCAACGGTCCAACCAACAACGTGCGCGTTATTAACGCGGTGGCTCCTTATGTCACCAACCTCGACTACCTCTCCTATTCTTCGTACGACGCGATGAACCTGGCCACCTCTGAGCTCTACGCCACGCTCGATTACATGGAGGCGCATCTGCCGACCAATAAGGTCAGCACCATTCCCGGAGAGCGGATTTGGATCGGCGAATACGGGTGGGGCGGTTCCCAAACCACTGCCCAACAAGAGCCCACTACCCGGGCCTACATCCAGCGCTTGCTCAATTATGGGAACAAGGCCCTGCCGTACATTCTGTTCTGGGAAATCTACAACAACGAGGCCAACCAGTTGTTTTGTTTGATTGATTCCAACAACGTCAAAGCGCCCAGCTACTACTTGCACCAGCGGTTCGTCAATAACGCTCGGCTGCTGACCGCCCAATTCAAGGAAACCAACGGCCGCCTGCCGACGGACGGCGAGTTTGTCTCGCTGGTCTCCCCGATGCTCAATCAGCCATTGGCGGCGCCGGTGGCGCTTTCGCTTTCGACCCAGGTCGCGCGCATTGCCGGCGGCTCATCTTTCCGGGTATCGGCCACGCTCGCGCAGGGCGTTTACGGCGACGACCAGGCGTCCGTTTGGGTCTTCTGGGGACGCCAGGACGGCGGCACGACCACGTCCGGATGGGAGCAAGGGCAACAAATCGGCCTGAACACCAATTTCAATCCTGCCGTTTTTGCCCTGACCCTCACTAACCTGGCTCCCAATACGAATTATTTCTTCCGCTTTTACGCGACCAACTCCAGCGGCGAAGCATGGGCTCCCGCCTCGGCTCAGTTCAGCACGACGGTCCTCAACCCCGCGGACTACGGCGCGCGCATGAAAATCGTTTTCGCGGGGTATAACCGCGGCGAAACGCTCCTCGATTTCCCCGTGCTCGTCAACCTCGGCACCAACCTCACCGGGTTTTCCTACCGGCAGTTCGCTTCGCCCACGGGCGGTGACCTGCGCTTTGCGGACGCCGGTGGCCTGACCGCTTTGCCTTTCGAAATCGACGAGTGGAACACCAACGGCGCCTCGCTCGTCTGGGTGCGCGTGCCGCAACTGTCCAGCACCAACGATTTCATTTGGGCTTACTGGGGCGACCCGCTGGCGCCCGGGCCGCCGGCCTCCAGCACCAATGGCACCGTCTGGTCGTCCGATCATTTTCTGGTGTATCATCTGAAGGAGAGTGGTTTTCCCTATGCCGACAGCACCCTGCAGCACCCGGCGCTGACCGGTGTTGCACCCGCGTCCACCGCCGGAGTAATCGGCCGCGGCTGCTTCTTTGACGGCACTTCCAAATACCTCAACGCCGGCGCCATCAACCTCGGCGATGCGTTTACACTTTCGGCCTGGATCAAGCTCGAGTTGACCGCCACGAACATTCAAACCGTTTGGGCCAACAAAAGCGGCGGCTATAACACGCCCGGGTTCGCGTTGTTTGTGAATACGTTTCAGACCAGCGACCAAACCCTGGCGCTGGAAACGGGCAACGGCACCGTCGGCGCCAACGCTTCCACCGCCACCGGCGCGGTGAGCCCCGGCCAATGGCACCAGGTCGCTGCCGCCGTGGACCGCGCGGCTGGCGTCGCCCACCTTTACGTCGATGGGACCGACCAGACTCAGGCTTCCGGAATTCGGACTGACCTTGCCAACCAGGCCATCGTCAACCTCGGGAGGTTCACCAATGGCAATTTTTCCCTGAAAGGAACACTCGATGAAGCGCGGCTCGAGGCGGCGACCCGCTCATCGAACTGGGTTTGGGCAAGCTGGATGACGGTCGCGTCGAACACCGCCCTGGCCGGTTATTCCAGCGTTACGCAACAGCCGCCGACGCTTTCCATTTCCGCAGGCAACAACGGCCAAACCCTTTCCTGGCCGGCATACGCGGTCGCCGCCACGCTCTATACCGCCACGAACCTCGCGCCGCCCATCGCGTGGCAAATCCCAGCCAATCAGCCGGCGCTCGTGAACACTCAATGGCAAGTCACTCTGCCCCCGGACCCGGCCACTACTCGCTTCTATCGTCTGCAGCTCAAACCGTGACACTAAACCGTCCTCCTTCCGGGTTCCCGCCCAATTTCACCCCCTTAAAGTCTCTCTGCACGCTCTCGAATCCACCGGCCGGTCTGCGAAAGTTGTCGGCAAACTGTTTCACACGCACTACCCTTCGGCGCCAATATGAGATATGGGACAACGTTCGTGGCCGTGATTTGGCTGGCTGGAGCTGTCGCGGCAATCCGGGCAGCGGAAACAGATGCCCTCGCGCAACGCCCGCAGGCGGTTTCACCCAACCGCAACTACAAATTCGACCGGACGATCTCGCGGGAGGTTTTGGCGAACTACCTGTCCCGGTCGATTTCAATGGAAGGTGTGTTTAACGGCCGGGGCAACCTGGAGGACAACATCCGCATGCTCACGGGCATCGGGGCCAAGTACATCGGGCGAAGCCTTTGCCTGTGGGGTGCCGAGGCGAATTTCCTGCAAAACGTCGAGCGGGCCAAACAGGAGGTTCCCAAAATGATCGCGGCGGATCCGGAAATGATCCTGGAAGCCTGCGTCTTCGAGACTGTAAGCCCCCGGGTGGACCAAATTGCGGTGCCGGGTTGGGTGTTCACCGACCTGGGCCAGCCAGTGGAGCAAAGGAATTTCCGCTACGCTGATATGATCTATCCCGAAGGCCAGCGCCGGGATTGGGGAAGGAACGCTTCAGTGCCAGATGAGAGCCGGCTGGAGACCCGGCTTTGGTTTTATTACCAGGCGGCGTCGTACGTGGATGCCGGCTTTGAAGGCATCCACTTCGGCCAGGTGGAGATCATGAACAAGAACGACCCGGGCAATGCCCATTGGGATGATCTGCTCGGCCGGGTCCGGGCTTATGCGGCCGGGCATGCCCGGAGACACATGGTGCTGTGCAATGGCCACGTTCCCAGTGGAGGTTTGATGCACAATGGAAGGCCGCTCTTGGATTTCCACGCGTTCCCGCTGCGAATCATGGAGGTTCCCGACCGACCGCAGGAGGCGATCTTGAAGGTGGGATTCTCCGACGGGATTTATGGCAAGAGCAAGGGCGGGGTCACGTTTAGCGGCTGGAGCTGCGAGCACTTGCCCTATCTGGTGGAACTGGACAACTGGGGTGTCAGCAAGACGCCGGGGCAGGGGAGGGCCGGAGGCAATTGGGTTTGGGGTTACGATGAGATCACCTGGTTCGCGCACCAAAGCCAGCAATACCGCAGCAACTGGCTGCAATATGCCTGGAACTGGGTGCGAAAAACAGACGCCAACGGCTATCTGCAAATGCCCGGCAGCCGGACGCTGCGCTCGCCCCTCGACAACCGGCGCTGGTATTACGCCAATACGGCCAGCCCGGCAGTCCCGGAAGGGTTCGGCGACGAGGACGCGATTCGGACCGTCTGGGCCGCCGACCTCGCGAAGTCAACCGAGGGAAAGCCGGCGCAGTGAACCTGAACGCGAAGCCGAACTTGCCGGGGCTGGTTCTCGGTGCTGCCGGTTTGCAGAAAGGGTGGCATGAAGTGAGGGCAGCGCGGATCAGAAAGGAAACCACCCTGTCGATCAAGTGGAGCGCCGCGCGGCTGCAACTGGGCACTTCCAAAAGCGTCGCAGTTCTGTTACATCATCGGGCACATGACCATGAGAAACGTGCAGCGAACAAGGCGCCATGTGCACAACTCCAGTTCCAACCTCCGGTCTGAGCCCTTTCACGCGTGAGGTTTATGGACTTCGAGGTGCTCATTAAGGAAATGGAGAGCGTGATGATGCCTGAGCTGCAGAGGCGGGCGGACGCGCTTCGAGATGACAAGAGGTTTACGGATGTGCGGGTCGTGTCCAGGCGACACGCTCAGGTGATACATACGATCGGGCTGAGTTGTCATCCGGTGGCCGCATTATCGTCGAGCGATCAGTACTCGATTGGCATCAACATTATGGGTCACGGCGGGCTCTCAATGCGGGGGTTCGTCACGTGGAGCGAGCCGTACCAGAGCGCGCCCGTGAAAACCGCTGCCGGGAAGGTGTCGGGCCGCCGTAATCTGGGGGGGTATACGATCCAGGAAGGAGTGACACGGCCGTTCGATTTTCAGCCGGGAGAGACGGTGGAGGATTTTGTGCGGCTCCTGCCGACGCTCTACGACGCGTTTGACCGTGGCGTGGAGAGAGGGCATCCGCCCGGGGCATTTCGGAAGTTGTGGAATCGGGCGTCGTAGTGGTGAAAGGCTCAAGAGAAGGATAAAGGATAAAGGAATTCTGATTGCTGCCCCCTTTCCTGAGGCTAAGTCCAGTTTCCGCCTTTGCGCCTCAGCACCTTTGCGTCATTGCGTTGGTTTCTGTTTGAATCGTTACGGCTTAGCGATCGGCAGGCTGGGTGAAGATGGCACGGTGGATTGGCGTGGGATAAGGAACGCCGGGGCCTTTGGTGGCGGCCCACAGGACCCGGTTCAGTTCGTCCTCGGGCGCAAGGTCATAATCCCGGAAGTTCATGCGCGCAGATTGTTTGGCGCCGGGCGATTTGGGAGTGTTTTTGGCCAGGAGATCCACTTTAGGAGTCAGTAGGTCATAGGCCACGCTGACCGAGCGCCCTTGGAAGCAGTTGAACATCGGGGTGGCGCCAGCGTCGTACTGGGTCAGCGGCGGCAGACCGAGGATCAATTCCATCGTGCGGACCATGCTGGCGGTTGTGTAGAACGTGCTGTCCACGACGCCGCGCTTGCAGAACGGGCTTATGACCAATCCGGGAGTGCGATGGGCATCGACGTGGTCGGGGCCGTTCTGGGCGTCGTCTTCGATAACGAAGATGGCCATTTCTTTCCAGAACTTGCTGCGGCTGGCGGCGGCGACGATTTTACCCAGGCCGATGTCGTTGCTGGCGACGGAGGCATCCGGGGTGAAAGCGCCGGGGGTCGTGCCGCGCGTATGGTTTTCGCCAAGGGACATGATGGTAAACTGGGGCAGGGCGCCGGTTTTCTCGGCGGCCTGCAGGTCCTCGAGCCAGGATTGGACTTTATTCATGTCGCGTGCGCCGGACCAGCGGCCGCGGTTGGCGGACGGGACGCGGGCGGAGCCTTCGCCGTAGTTCTTGAAGCTGACGCCATGCCGTTTGCACAGGTCCCAGAGATAGCCTGCGGCCGGCGTGTCCATTTCCTCGTTGCCGGGCAGCGTGCCATGGCCGGAATAGGAAATTATCCACGAACGCTGTTTGAAATCGGTGGCGATGGCGGCGTCGCACCAACTATGGCCATCGACGCTGACCTCGCCATTGCAGTAGAGATTGTCGAGGAGAACGTAATCGCGGGCGAGCTGGTGCTGGTTCGGCGTGACCGTCTCACCGTACAAGGTCAGGTTGGGGTCGCCATTGCCGATGGGTTTGCCGGCGCGGTTAGTGATATCACCGAACACTTGGTCATAGGTGCGGTTTTCTTTGATGATATAGAGGACGTATTTGATGGGGCAGGGCTGGCCGACTTTATCGGGAATCGCACTGCGGCTGGGGACTGGGGAGGCGTGGAGGCTTTCGGGGGTATAGGGGGAGTTGCGCCGGACCTGGTCGGTGAACGCGGCCATTTGGGCGGCATTGGGGCGGCCGATGAACGCGAGCGACCCCTGGAATTGGCCGGCAATGTAATCGAACGGCGGCGGTTTTTGGAGGTGGCGCTGAATCGGGCCGTGAGCGGGGTAATTCGGTGCGGAGGCAAGTCCCTTGCCATTCGCGACGAAGAGGGTCTGGTTATCGGGGCTGACGCAGACCGCGGTGGGATACCAGCCGACCGGGATGAAACCATTGACGACCGAGACCGACTCGTTGTTGCGTCGCGCACTTTCGGAAAGGGAGTTGGAGATATCGACGACCATCACGTCGTTGTTGTCGGCGTTCGCGACAAAGAGCGTCTTACCATCGGGGGAGACCGCTACGCCGTCGGGGGTGCTGCCCTCGGGCGAGTCCGGATAGAGCGAGGTGGAAATGATTTCGCGCGTGCCTTCGGGCACGCGGCTCGTTGGGCTCGCCGCCGGTTCCTCCGACTCGAGGCCGCGAGTGGAAATTACATGGACGGTATTGTCGCCGCTGCAGGCGACGAACAGCCGGCCGTCGGGCGCCAGGGCGGAGTCGTTGGGTCGCAGTCCCACGGTAAGGTCGCGCACGCGGCGATTGGTACGCGTATCGACGACACTAACGCTGCGGCTGCCCCAATCGCTGACGTAGAGATGCCTCTGGTCGGCTCCGAAAGTGCACGCAATGGGGTGCAGGCCGACGGGGATGGTTGTTTCGAGTTTCAGGGTGTCAGGGTTCACCACCCAGACCTCGTGATTTGCCTCGTTGCAGACATAGAGCTTGCCGGTTTTGGGATGAACGGCGATGGCTGCAAGAAAGACCGGGTCGGCGGCCGGTGAGGGCGCGACGTCGTCCGCTGGGGTGGCCTGGCCGGCGTCGAGTTTGAAGAGATGGATCTTGCCGGAGTCTCCACCGGAAACATAAATCCGGCTTGAGTCGGGGCTGAAAGCGAGTCCGTTCCAAATCTTTTTGAGCGGGAAGAACTGTGAAACCTTGCGTGTGGATAGGTCGAAGAGCGCCAGGCCGGTGTTGTTAAATCCGGCGCAGGCCGCGGCGAGGAGGCGTTTGTCGGGCGAAACGACCAATTTGAGCGGCATGTCGCTCGTGGCGACCTGATCGCCGGCGGGGCTGATGCCCCAGCCGTTGAACAGCAAGCCCTGGTCCGGGCGAAGGCCGGACAGTTCGCGAAAACCAGGGCGGTTAACATCTTCGCCGTCTTTTCGGGTGGGGCTTTGGCGCGCGGGTTCGCCGGCGAGGGCACCCAGGGCGAGGATGCTGCAGAGAAAGAGCAGGGGGCGCCAACATTGGTTTAGTCGTGAGATGTGCATGAGACGTGTGGCTGGAAATTCGGTGGTCCAGCATGGTTATATTGCGCTAAGCCCGGTCCGCTGGTCAAGTTGCGTCCTCCAACGGCGTGCGGAAGTGTTGACCGCGGATTACGCGGATTTCACGGATAGACGAAAAGAAATCCGCCGTATCCGTACTTAAGATCTCTCCCGATCCAAAAAGCTCTTCCCGACAACCGCGCCGATGACCGTTCCAAAGATGGCTCCGGCGCAGAAATCCGAGAACCAGTGGATGGTCATCGAGACGCCGATGCCGACATAGAGAGCATAGGCGAGCGCCACATACCCCAGCCATCTTTGTTTCGAGAAGAGGGTGAAAATCGTGACGGCCGTGGCGAAGGCGATGGTGGTATGAGACGAAGGCCAGCCCCAGAAGACCCCACCGCGCAGGAGGCCGAATCGGAAGGTATGGCTCAGATCCGGGCCGACGGTGTGCGAGGGATGGGCTCGGCCGGTAATTGCCTTGTAGGCGGCAGCGACGATCGCGCCGATGAGTTCAGCCTGACCCACAGCCCAGCCAACCAAACGGGTCCTGGTGCTTCCGGCCAGGCTGCCGAGCGCAAGGAGGAAGAGCGGAAGCGCGATGGGCAAGAGTCCGCCGATGATGACGGCGGGAAACATCCATGAACGGAGGGTAGGAGCGCGGGTGGCGAGGAAGTAGCGCCAATCGAAACCAGAAGCAACCAGAAGGAAAGTGAGAGCGATAGCAATCACGTGCCAAGCGAGCATCCGACCTCTGAAGCAGTTGATGACGTTGCGGGCCAGGGTCGAAAGAAACACTTTCATGGCACGGGGTCACAGACCTCCGGAGGAGAGCGGACGACGCTGGCGGCCGAGTGGTCCGAGAAGTTGCGCGCTGCCGTCGGCCATTAGTTCGAGGTCGGTCGCGGTCATGAAGAAGCGGAAGCCTTGTTTTTGAAAGCGCCTGGCCTCGGCGGGCGTGCGCGCGGGGCGGCCCAGAACTTTGTCGTGTTTTTTTGCCGCGGCGGCGATTACGGCGACGGCGGCGTCGAGCCGGGGATGGTCCTGCCGGCCGCGGAGGCCGAGCGAGAAGGAGAGGTCGCTGGTGCCGATGAAGATGACGTCGATGCCAGGCGTAGCGGCAATTTGATCGATTTGTGAGAGCGCTGAGGAGTCCTCCACTACGGTTACTACGAGCACGTTTTCATCGGCGAAATCGTAATATCCTTTCGGCGCGGGCCAGCGGAATTGTGCGAGCGTGGAGCCCGAGCCGCGCAAGCCGCGAGGTGGATACCGGCAGGCGGCAACGGCCTGCTGGGCCAGTTGCGGTGTGCGGGTGAAGGGGAAAATGACACCGAGGACTCCGGCATCCAGTACGCGTTTCGCCGTCCAGAGCTCGTTGACTGGCGGGCGCGCGAAGGGCACTGCCGGCAAGCCGCGAGTCGCCAGAACGATGTTCCGCACTGTTTCGAGGCTGAGCGGGGCGTGCTCCATTTCGAGCCAGAGGAAATCGAAGCCGAGACTGGCGGCGTGCGCTGCGACTTCGACGTTGTTGACGCTGATGATGACGCCGAAAACAGGGTCGCCTTTCGCGAGTTTGGTTTTGACGGGGTTGCGCCAGCCGGGACGGGCGGCCGCAGTTTTTCGTGAGCTCATGGGCATACGATGGTTAGAGAGGTTTGTAATTTCATTCGGTCGAGGGAGGTAGCTCTTTGACCAACCAAACTTCCGAGACCTGGCAGCCCCGGCCGTTACCACCCAGGCCCCGTTCGCCATACCAGCTCAGGGTCAACTCGCCTTGCGCGGTCGCCGAGAGCGGAATCGCGAACTCGAGCGGCCGGAAGGGAACGGGTTTGGGGATGTAGGGGTGAATTTCGACGTTCTGGTTGGCCAACAGGCGCGTCTTCCGTTTGGGATTGTCGCCGCCGTACAGCACGCGAACCTTGTACTGTGCCTTGGGAGCGAGTCCGCTGTAATGCATTTGCAGGGGAGTATCGTAGAGAGTTTCGGCGTGGTTCATCCAGGAGATGCGGCGCGCGAGACCGGCCGCCTCGTCCGGTTCGTCCACGACGAGGTCTTCTTCGAACCCGGCGCTTGCGGACTGGAGCCGGCCAGGGTCCTGGTCGAAGCTGAGTCCTTGAACCAAATGCGGCTGGCGTGCCGGGTTCCCGAGATCGTCGTAGAACCCGCCCGGGCCGGGGTTCGTCCAGTGAAGGATTTCCTCGAGCGCCTTGAGGCGAGCGGGCTCGCTGGTCAGCTTGCGGATGGTGTTGAATCGTTCGGCGAGCCAGAACCGGTTGTTGAGCGGGAAGTCCAGAGTGTCGAGGCTGGCGCCGCGGTCCACGGCGCTGGCCTTGTATTTCTCGACGCTGAGCTGCATGCCGATACTTTGGAAAAGTGCTTCGCCCAGATCGAAGATGTGGGCGCGCCAGTCTGCGTTCACGTGCTCGGTTACCGCGTGGTCCAGAATCGTTTTGGCGTCATCGATGGCGCGCAAGGCGCCGCGGGCCGGGGCTGCGCGTAGGCGCTCCATCGCCTGCGCTTCCAAATCCGTCTCCCAAAGCAAGCGGTGGCGAACGTAATTATCGTAGTAAGCGCGGAACAAAGCTTGCTGAAAGCGCCAGTTCTTGAGGTCTGCCGGCGACGCCGCTTTCTCCATCGCCTGGAACTGGGCCAGGGTGGTCCCAACACTTTCGTTGGCGACCAGCGGGCCTTGCCAGTCTCGCTCGAGACTTAGGAGGCCTTGAGCGAAACCGTCCGTGTAGCGTTCGCCGATGAAATAGCGGCTGTATTGGCGCAGGATGTCGAGGACCTTGGCGTCCGGGTCCCAGCCCAGGGCGCTCCAGACAGTTTTGTTTACGTCGTCGTTGCATCCTTCGGAGTAGGTGAGAAAGCCGACGGTGTAAGGTTGAGTCTGCCTGAAAATTGTCGCTTCCCCTTCGGGCCGCGGATTGATGCATTCCCGCGCTTCAGTGACGGCGTAGGCGACGTCCCAATCCGGCACAGGGTATTGGCATTGGCGCGAGTGAGTGATATCGGGGTAGTGACGAATGGGATATTTCGCCGGAACGAGCTCACGAAGCCGAGGCAAGCTGATGCGCACCTGCGGCCCGAAGACCACGCCAGTGAGCCATGCGGGCTGGTCGTGGTTGAGGAGGACAAGGAATTCATCGAGCCAGGCTTGATCGAAACTTTGCGGGGAAACCCACATCTGCGCTTTGGGATGATAGCGACGCAAGTTTTGGGTTTGTTTTTCCAGCAACGCCATGAGAACTCGTGGAGGCGTGTGGCCGGGGTCGCCTCCTGGCACGAAGACCGCGTCAATGCGAGGCAGCGCGGCGAAAACGTCGCCCCACTCGCGCAAGGCGAACTCCACGGTCTTGGGGTCGGAGTAATCCTTGTCCATCGCCGGATACCAGACCCAGACATCGAGGCCGTACGAATCAGCCAGGCTTGACATGCCGACCATCATTTCCATGGGCGGTCGGGGGAAGTGGGGGCTATAGGAAGCGTCGTCGGAGCGAGGTGGTATGAGTTCGATGGCGTTGCAGCCGAACACGGCGAGGTCGCGGTAATACTGCTCCCAAGTGGGCAGATCCCAAGCGTCATAGGAGTTGCACTTGGGGCGATAGCCGAGTTGGTGTCCGCGCAACGCGTATTTGGGGGCCGAAGCCACATCCAGGTTATCGTCCACGGTCACACTGCCCGGGCGCATCTGCAGCTCACGGAGCAATCGGCCGACGCCGAACAGGACGCCCCGGGCATCATGGCCGACGATATAAACTATGGAGCCCGGTCCATCCCGCCGAACGCAAAGCTGGTAACCCTCCGGAGCGAGCGAGCTTCCCGCGGGCGGTGGTGGCGCCGCGCCGGGTCTGGCCAGGTGCTCCAGCACGGGTTTTGTGCCGACGGCGATAACCGGCACGTTGGAGGCAGGCCATGCGGTTGTTTCCGGCCATCGCACGCGCGTGCGCTTTTCCGCCTCCTCGATCAGCATCGTGATGGCTTTTTTCTCCTGACCGGACAGGCTAGTTGGAGTGACGATGACAGCGTCCTTAAGGTCGAGGGCGGTTGCTCGCATCGGGATTATGACCAGCAGGAGGAAGGAGATTAACAGACCTCCTACCCCAAGTGTTTCATAACCCGCACGAAATGCGAACGGCCCGGCGCCCCGACATGCTGGCGGCGAAGACTGTTCGGACGGTGTAAGCTCGCAACATGCCGGCGCTCCGCCTCCGCAGTTATGAAATATCCGCGCCAGGACCGAGAGCCGAAATCCTGGTTGGGGCGACGGTACTGAATGGACCCGCTGGATTATTGGATGAGCAATCATTCGTGCTTACGGGTGCGGAAGATCGGGTTTGGGCGAATCCTCTTCGTGAACGCGCCAGCCGCCAGGGCTCTCTTCAGGCCCAGATGTGCGAAGAGAGTCGTCATTTCACCTCGCCCACTCCGGAAACGCGGTGAGGGCGTCAACATAGTTGTGCAACTTGTCCGTGTGAGCGTCCTCCTGCCACCCGCCGCGGCCGGGACCTTTCCAAACGCCGTCGTGAGGGCATCCGTCATCAGCGATTGAGTAGAGCGCCCAGTTGAGCGTTTGGTAAGCCAGGCCCTTGAACTCGCACGAACCGGTCGTCTTGGCATATAAAGCCAAAACGGCGCCGTACGTGCTGGCGATGCCGCCCCAAGGATGTTGATCCTCGTCTTGCTCCCCGCAACTCATTACGCCGTCTTTGAGGTGGAGGAAGTTGCTGTTTACAAAAAGAATAAGCGCCTTTGAGTCCTCCTCCCACTCAGGATCGATCGCTTTCCGTTTCTCGATCAGGTAGCGTGCGAGGTTCAACGGCGCCCAGGCCGTGCGGTTTGTGTCTGAGCTGTGGTCTTCAAAAAAGTTCGCCCAAAGCAAGCCACCCTTTGCCAGGTTGGGAAGCTGGTAAGTCTTCACCCAGGCCCAAAGTTTGTCGCGAGCCGATTGGAACTCGGGATGGCCCTGCTCGAGCAGGGTGTCGAACAAGCGGAG
This sequence comes from Candidatus Acidiferrum sp., assembly GCA_035566435.1. Taxonomy (GTDB): domain Bacteria; phylum Verrucomicrobiota; class Verrucomicrobiia; order Limisphaerales; family UBA8199; genus DATMRF01. The sequence continues at coordinate 47,200 of DATMRF010000127.1, read as the reverse complement.
AATGAAAGCCATATTGCCGGAGACCTTGCCGCGACCGGCGCCGGTGCGATAATCGACCCTGAACGGCCAGGGCGAGCTGGTGGCATCGCCTTCCGCCATGTTGCGCACAAGCACTCGAGCGTTTTGCAGTGCCTGCGCTTGGTACGACTTGTCCTTGGTTTGTTCAAAAAGCAACGCGAGGGCGTACCCGGCGATCCCGCCCTTGTCCGGCTCAACTTCAAAGGGTTGGTCGTCCTGGGAGCCGCAGTCGGGGGGCTGCGGGAACCGCAACCGCCAACCGGTGGAGCGTGAAAACTGCGGGTATCTGCCGATGTCAGGCGTCACGGCCTCCTTGACCAGGTAATCCCCCATCTGTCGCGCCATTTGAAGCAAGCGGGCATCCTTCTTCCCGGTGAAGGCGTAGTATTTCAAGTAGGAGATAATGCCCATGCCGTTTTGCATTGCCGGGATGAACGAGGGCCGGTCGACAATTGGTTCGTAGCCGCCATCCATGAATGTCAGAGCGACGAACCTGGGGTAGCCATGGTCGACGGGGCAGTTCAAATACCAGTTCACCTCCCGGGTCAGGGCGTCTGGCCAGGACGTCCATGCTCGGAGGATTCCTTTGGTGTCATAGACGGCGCGGTGATTCCCAATTACCTGTCCCTCGGCGAGCGACGCACCCAGCAACATCAGGGTTAGCAAAAGCCGCGCGCGAACGGGAGTCGACCAGGTGCGGAATACAGATGTCTCTAAGAAGTTCGCGTTGGGCATAAAAGTGAAGATTCGGATTTCCGCGGCCGTAAGCGAGGAAAAAATTCGGCTGAGTGGGGTTGAAGCGCACGGCAGATGTGTCGGACCGGCTTGTGGGGGGGTAGTTGAAACGTAAAGTTTTACTGGGGGCTCAAAAACGGCTAAATACTCGCGCATGCTACAACATTTTTCGCCCAAGCCAATGGTGGTTGCTCTACTCTCTTGTGCCTTGTCAGCTATCCCGGTTTTCGGCAAAACGCCGGTGGAATATGCCAACCCGCTGGTCGGTACGGCTTCGCTCGACGAGCCCGAACTGCTCGGGAACGCTCCGCCGGCGGGCGAGGAGGCGTACTCCGGCTTTACGTCTCCGGGTCCGGCCCTGCCGCATCACAGCAGCCTGCTCGGGCCGATCAACAAGGATTTAACGGAAGCGGCGAGCAATCACGGCATCATCTTCCCCTATATCCATTCGCGTCCAACTATGCTGGGCTTTTCGGCTCCCCTATCTGGGCTAACCATCATGGCGGTGGCGGGCAACTGGACCGTGCCGCCGGACCGCAGCTACGCTTCACCTTACGACAAGGCTTCGGAAAAGGCGTCGCCGGGCTATTACGCAGTATTCTTTCCTGACAGCGGCATCCGCACCGAACTGACCACGACCGACCACACTGGATTTTACCGTTTCACGTTTCCGAGGCTGAGCGCGGCACGGTGTTGATCGACCTGGGGGCTGGAGAGAGCTCGATTGAAATCGTTGGCGACCACACCGTGCGCGGAACCGGGGCCGGCGGCGGACGCGGTGGTCGGGGTGGTCGCTATTTTGTGGCCGAGTTTTCGAAGCCTTTCAAAGCGTTCGGTACCTTCCGTCAAAACCAGCCGCGACTGGAGGGCGCACGTGTCAGGCGGGATGATTCCGTTCGACCGGACGCACGGGCCGAATCCGGCAGCTACGCCGGCGCCTACCTTCGATTCTCCACTTCCGCCGGTGAGCAGATCCTGGTTCGCATCGCCTCGGCGAACACGCTTGAAGCCGCGCAGCAAGAGCTTGAGGCGGATTCAAGAGATTTCGACGAGGTCCTTCGGCGCGCTCAAAATGCCTGGAGTGAGAAGCTCAAGCTAATCGAGGTCAAAGGCGGCACGGAAAAAGAAAAGATGCTGTTTTATTCGACACTTTACAACTCGCTGCTCACGCCCCGGCTTCTCGCCAGGAGAGGTGAACCCCTTCGAGGCCGCAACCAGGATGGCCAGGTCGCCGAGTATGATCGCTACAGCCCGGTTGCCTTTTGGGACACGGGGCGCAATCAAATCGTCCTGCTCACGTTGCTCGAACCCGACGCGAAGACCAACATGCTGCGCACGCACCTGGAAATGGCCCGCGAAAGCGGCTGGATGCACACTTCGTTCTACGGCGACCATGCCGTGTTCATGTATCTGGGCGACTGGGAACGCGGTGTGCCCTTCGACTACGCCTCCGTTTACCCCTACCTCCGCAAGAATGCCACCGACCCGGCCGGACCGCGCGGCAACCTCGCCGAGTATCTCGAAAAGGGTTGGGTCCATGATATTTTTGTGGAGCATCCCAGTCCTCCTTACGCCGGCGGCAACGCGGGCGTGGACAAAACCTTGGAGTATAGCTGGGACGATTATGCGCTGGCGAGGTTCGCGAAGAAGCTTGGTAAAGCAGACGACTACAGGATGTTCCTCGCTCGCGCCCATAACTACACCAACATGTATAACGCTTCGACCGGGTTTATGCGCGGTCGCAACGAGGACGGGTCGTGGATTTCGCCGTTCGATCCGTGCGAGCCTTACTACAACTACATGATGAAGGAAGCCACCGGCTGGCAAAACTTCTGGCTGGTCCCCCATGACGTCCAAGGTTTAATCAACCTCGTGGGAGGACGCGAGAATTTTCAGAAAAAGCTCGACACATTTTTTACCACGCCCTACCGGCCCAAGGGCATCGCTCGCGACGTGACCGGCATGCTTGGGCTGTATTGCCAGGGAAACCAACCGGACCAGCAAGCGGCGTACTACTATGATTACGCCGGGCAACCGTGGAAAACGCAGAAGCTGATTCGGGAGATTCTTCGCCTGATGTATGGCAGCGACAAGTACGGCCTGGCCTTTCCCGGCATGGATGACCAAGGCTCCACTTCTTCATGGTATGTCTTCAGCGCGATGGGATTTTACACCGTCGATCCCTCGAGCACGGCCTACATGATCGGGTCGCCAATCTTTGACGAAGTCACGCTGCACATGGGCAATGGCAAGGGCTTGATTATCCAGGCCAAGGGAAACTCAGAGAAAAACCTTTATATCCAATCCGCCACCTTGAACGGCCAGCCTTGGAACAAGCCCTGGTTCAGCCACACGGACATTGCCAACGGCGGCACACTTGTCTTCGAGATGGGACCACGCCCTAACCTGAGCTGGGGCAGCGGGCTCGAGGCTGCGCCGCCGTCGATGACCCGTTGACACGATGGCTCCCTTCGGGTTCTCGGAAGAGCTTACACCGAGCCGGCTATTCCTGAAGTGCTTGGGAGCAATTTACGGAGCGGAAGGGCTCTGGGGCGCAGACATCGAACCGGGGTCGAGTCCGTTTATGTGGGAAGCATTCCTTTGGAACTCCGCCAACATGATGAGGCACCTTCCGACGTTCGCGTTGAGCGAAGGACGCCGGTACGCGGACCTGGTTCCGGATGCTAATCTGATCACGCCGCACGAGACGTCGGAAACCAAGGCTTACGTTGGGTGGGCCTATTGCGCGCGAACCCCGGCGCGGGATTTCTTTCTGGCGTACTTCGAAAAGGGGTGTCCGGCGCAAAACACGATTCGCGGAGCGCTGGGGCGCACAGGTTATCGGGCGCAATGGTTCGATCCGCGCACCGGCGTCTGGTCCAAGGCCAGTGACGGCGTCGTGAGGGCCAACCAGTGGGGCTGGGTCACGGTTCCCGCGTTTCCGTCGGCCGACGATTGGGGATTGAAACTCACGGCCAGCGCCGAGGTCCCGTGAAAATTTTGATGATAAGCTTGATCTGCCAGAAGGCTTCCGGGTAGGGTGCTGACGGCCCTGACAGCGCAGTTGCGCGGAATTTCCCCAATTCCGCACCTCCTTGGCACCTGCATGCAGGGCCCTTCTTTTCAGCGGCGCGTCGCTCAGCCGTCTCGCAGGTTCTGGACGTTTCGCCCTAATCCCTCGCAGGGATTTGTTTTGAAAACGGGATTTCGCCGCGCAGCATCTTTCCCGCCTGGCCGGTCAGCCAAAGGTAATAATCGGCCGGCATGCCCTCGTAATCGCACAGTTTGACCCCGACGGGCGGTTGATTGGAGCACTTGAAAATCGCGGTGCCCTCATCCATTTCGTCAAACATGGCAACGTAGAGCATCTTAGCTTTGGCGTGAACGGCGCCGCTGATTTGGCTCCAGTAAAAGCGTCCCTTTTGGCGGGGGATTTGGTTCAACGGATAAATAAGCGCGTTATCGCCCCGGCCATGTGCGTGCATGTTATACCAACTGAACCCGGGAGAAACGCAGGGTGCGTAATCGACGTGGCGTTCCGCGCACCAGGCGAGGTCCGCCTTGACCTGCTCCTCGTAACGCGCGACATCGAACAAGTGGACGAGCGGGGTGAACCGCTGCACCATCCACGGCATGACGACGTCCGCCGACTCGATGAGTTGATGCAGGTAAGGGTCGGGGTTGGTGTCGATTTTCAATTCCCGGAACCACGTCGGGACGCCCAGCATCACCGAGCAGCCGCCGTAGCCCGGGGCGTGCTTGAGAAAGTCGATGACCTTCTCGAGGCGGATATTCCGGATGTTGTAGCCGCGGTCGGGAAAGCCGAGTCCCCAAATCACGACCAATGGTTTTCCGCGATGATAGAGGTAATGGTTCTCGGTTTGTGAGGTCACATTCACTTCATCGACGAGTTCCTTCCAGTCGTCGATGATCGCCGAGCAATCTTCGCCGCTGTCGCGGAGGCCCGACAGGTCATACATGACGGCAATCGCGCCGCCGTATTTTTGCGAAGACCGGATGGCGTTGTCCAAAACGACGCGGCTCTTCTTCCGGCTCGCCGGGGAACGGAGGCCGCTGAAGAAGCGTTGCACAAAGACACCATCGATGCCGTATTGTTTGAGCCAGCGAAAATGGAGATCGGTCGTGCTCTGGTCCCAGGAGCTGAACACGCGGGCGAGGGAGCCGTCCTGGTTGGTGAGCGCGGTTGGATAGGTCTTTTCGTATTCCGAGACGTCGGGCCAGAAATCAGGGTGAAGCGTGGCGGCGGTCAGCGGGCCGCGTTCGCTGTAATGGCTCCAGCCCTGGCCGGATCCGTCGCCTTGCGCGCGAAACCAGCCTTGATAGCCGCACATGACCCGGGCTTCATAGGTTGGATATTGGGAGGTCGGGCTGTGTTTGCTTTCAACCTGGGCCGGGACCGAAAGACAGCCGAACGAAAAAATGGCGAGCGAGCAGAGAGCGGTCGCCAGCCCAGATGGTTCACACCCCTGCCCGTAGCGCAGGTTTCCAAACCAGCGAAACCCGACGCCACATCGACGGCCTGCTGACTTGGAAGTCGGCGATACAGCAGGTTTGGAAACCTGCGCTACGGCCGCCGCAGGAGCGACAGTGGCGAGGGTGCGAAATATTCGGGGTAGGGTGGTTTTCATTGACAGAATTCTGGTGTCAGATGGCGAGTCATTATGCTTCGTGGTTATTCGCGCTCACTTCGCATCGGCGGTGAGGTCGGCGGTGAAATGGCGGGTTTCACCGGGCTTCAATCGGATGGCAAGGGTTTTCTCGCCATAGCGCACGGTACAAGCTCCAGCGCCTGTGACGTTCCTTATCGCGGCACCACTCAGCCGGCCGTCCTGCCACTGGATGTCCACCGCGAGGCCTCCTCTGGCTCGCAAGCCCTTGACGCTTCCAGCCGGCCAGGCTTTGGGGAGGGCCGGCAGCAGTTCGATTTCTCCGCTCTGACTCTGGAGCAGCATTTCAGCGATGGCGGAGGCCCCGCCGAAATTGCCGTCGATTTGGAATGGGGGGTGGGCATCGAACATATCGGGATAGGTTCGCTCGGGGCTCAGGAGGAAGGCGAGTATGCTGTAGGCGTGGTCGCCATCGTGGAGCCGGGCCCACAAGTTCAGCCGCCAGGCGGTGGCCCAGCCGGTCGCTTTGTCGCCGCGGATCTCCAGCGATTTTTTGGCTGCGGCCGCGAGTTCAGGTGTTTTGCGGAAATCAATCTGGGCGCCGGGAAAAAGGCCATAGAGATGCGAGACGTGGCGGTGGTGCAGGTCCACGCCGGGCCCGTTGTCCCAATCCTTGAGCCACTCCTGGAGTTGTCCGGCGGCGCCGATTTGCATAGGCGCGAGGTGCGCGCGGGCCGCTTCGATTTTCTGCGCGAGGTCCCGGTCCACGCCGAGGATTTGCGAGGCCCGGAGGCAGTGATCGAACAAGTCGCGCAGGATTTGCAGGTCCATGGTCGGCCCGGCGCAGACGCTGGTCCGGCCCTCGGGATGGCGGTTTTCCGGGGAGACGGAAGGGCAGGTGACCAGCCAGTGGTGAGTGGGTTCTTCAACCAGGGTATCGAGGAAGAATTCCGCCGAGCCTTTGAGGGCCGGATAGATTTGCTGAAGATAGGTTTTGTCTTCACTGAAAAGATAATGTTCCCACAGATTCTGGCACAGCCAAGCTCCGCCCATCGGCCACATGCCGGAGAAAGAGCCGTCAATCGGGCCTGCCGCGCGCCATAAATCGGTGTTGTGGTGCACCACCCAACCGCGGGCGTTATACATGGTTTTGGCCGTGCGGGCGCCGGTCTGGGTTAGATCCAGGACCATTGCGGTCAGAGGCTGAGTGCACTCCGCAAGGTTGCAGTTTTCCGCCGGCCAGTAATTCATCTCCGTATTGATGTTGATGGTGTACTTGCCGCCCCACGGGGGGCTGAGGGAATCGTTCCAGAGGCCCTGCAGATTCGCCGGTTGGCAGCCGGGCCGCGAACACGAAATCAGGAGGTAACGTGCGAACTGAAAGTAGAGCGCGGCCAGCTGCGGGTCACTGCCCTCAGCGAAATGGGCGATGCGCTCGTCGGTCGGCAACTGCGCGGAACCGGTTCGGCCGAGGTCCAATTCGACGCGTCGAAACAACCGTTGGTGCTCAGCGAGGTGTGCGTTCAGCAGGCGGGGAAATGGTTTTCTGGCTGCGTCGGCGATTTGCCGCTGAACGATGGCTTCGGGGTCGCTGCTGACATCCTGAAAATTCCTGTAGCTGGTGGCCGCGGCGATGAGCACGGTTGCCGAGTCCGCACCCGTGACGGTGATCGCGTTCGTGGTGCTGGAGGTCTTTCCGCCTCGCGCCTGCACGCGGACACGGGCCTGATACTTGAGCGTGCCCGAGATGCCGCCCGAGTCGCCGTTAACGCCGTTCATGACCAGGGTGTCGACTCCTTCGGAGATGATGGTCGCGCGCTGGGGTGTCCTCATCCCCGCGACGAAGGAAAGTTGTCCGGGCTTATCGGCGGTAAGCCGGACCACGATGACCTGGTCCACGGGGCTGGCGAAGCTTTCCCTTCGGAAAGCCGTGCCCTGAGCGGTGTAAGTCACGCCGGCGACGGCGGTATCGAGGTTGAGGTCGCGGCGATAGTTCTCAAAGGATGCCGCATTGGGAAAACCCAGGAACAGGTCGCCCACCGTCTGGTAGGGCATCTGGCGCAGCGGCTGGGCCATCATGCTCCGGTCGATCAGCCTCGCCGCGTCGTCATAGTTGCCCCCGAAGATCAGCTTGCGGACCTCGGGCAGCGCCGCGAGGGCATTGGTATTGTCCGGAGTGTAAGGTCCGCCCGCCCAGAGTGTGTCCTCGTTGAGCTGGAGTTGCTCACGCGCCGGGCCGCCAAACACCATCGCACCGAGCCGTCCGTTGCCAATGGGCAGCGCCTCGGTCCATTTGGTGGCGGGTCTTCTATACCACAAAGTCCACTGCGCAGCTCGCGACTGGGGGCCGTCGGCTGGGTTAGAGGCGGCATCGGATGAGGGTAGCGCCGCGACGGCTTCATTCGCCACCAGTCCGGACAAGGACAGGGCGAGGCTGGCAAGCAGACACAAGTGGTCAATCGATTTCATATTTTGTGCGAACCAGAGCGAGCGTGTCGGGGCCTGCCGATGTGTTAAATTCCGGTTGCATGGATATTGCTAGGCGCCGACGCGGGCGTTCTTCGTGACGAAGTCCAGGACGGGTTTCAGATCCTGCGGCTCGAGCGGATAATGTGCCTGGCCTTCCTTGAGGATGACCGTGATTTGTCCGCCGAGTTCCTTATAGCGCTTCTCCGCCACTCGAGTTTGGGAATCGAGCCACGGGTCGAGGCTGCCGCAAACGTGAAGCAGCGGCACGCCTGTCCTGGCGAGCGCGGCAAGTTGGTCGAGGGGTTGCGTCTTTGACATTTTGCAGCGCAGGACAGGATTCTCGGCGTAAACGCAGGAAACCTTGTCCGGGTTGGCAATCGCCCAGGCATAGACCTCACCAGCCGCGCCGCCGGCACCTTCCATGACTGGCCGGGTAGAAAACCCGTGTTTGATGAGGTGTGCGTAAACGGCGTCCCAGTGCGCCTGCAGCGGGCCATCGGCGTTGTAGGGAACCGGACCGGTGACGATATGAAAACCTTTGGACAGCAGAGCCAAATCGACCGCCGCATTCCGGTCAACAAATCCCGCTCTGAAGACCCACGGCTTTCCTGGCGCCGCCGTTTTTGGCAAAATGACATCAATTGTTCCCTCGACGCCCTCCAGCCCAAATGCGTAGCGGTCGTAGCACTCCGTGAATGCCGGGCCGCGGCAGGTGATGCGGGTTCCTTCCTCCGCGAAGTCGCGGTAAGAGTTTTCCACACTGTAGTAAGTCGTCTTGGAGAACCTGGCGCCCACAAAGTCCGGTGGAGCGCCGGCGGTGTGCTGGAAACTTTGGGTGATGAAGTCAGCGATGGGGGTCGGATTTCGCAGGCTGTGCGGATGATGGCCGGCGCCTTCCTTGATCATCATCGTGATCCGACCGCCGAACTGCTGGTAAATGTTCTCGATGGCCAGCGCATTCCGGCCCAATAGGGGATCGATACTGCCGCACACTTGAAGCAGCGGCACATCGTTGGTGGCCAGGTCACCGAGTCTCGAGAACATCTCCCGGTTGGCACCCGGATTGTCAGCATAGATACACGACACTTTGTCAGGGTGGGCGGTGGCCCAGGTATAGGCGTATTCGCCTCCGCGGCTCATGCCAATGAAGGCCGGCTTCGTTGACAGCCCGTGCTTTTGGGTGAGGAACTCATACCAGGCGTCCCATTTCCTGTCCGGCCTTAAGGAGGCATCGGCGGTGATGTAGGCGATGTGAAAGCCGCGCTTGAGCAACTCGATCTCGGCCTGCGGTTGGTGGTCCCAGTAACAGCCCCGCCAGGACCACGGGTTGCCGGGCGCCGCCGATTTGGGAACCACCACAATGCACCGCCGCTGGCCCTGGATGTCTCCTTCGACCTTCGGATCGGCCGGCTTGATGGTGAGGTTCTCCTCGTCCAGGAGAAAATCGTAGCGGTCGAAGCCGTGCCAGACGGTCTTTAGGCCCACGAATGAGACAAGTTCAGAGGTAATGTGCGAAGGGGTCTCGGCTCCCCAAGTCATGCCGATGGCGGACCAGCAGCAAATTACAACCAGCGCCAGAGCTTTTAGCATCCTACGTGCGGTCGTCTGGGAAAACGCTTGGTGCCTCGCGAAGGGCGCGCGCTTGTTCACAGTTAAGAGCCAGGCGGAGGCGAAGGTGATCAATTTGACGAGGAGTTTAAGGTGTTTCATGACGGTTGAGGCCGTTCGCAGAATTTAAGCGGAGGCAGAATGTTTTCTTGGTTCCTGGCGACCGCTACGGTTGCTTCGGGAGGGCGTCGGCGGCCGCTTGCTGAAAGGCGCGGCGGATGTCGCTGGCGTCGCTGTTGCCGGAGTTGGGGCGTTGGACCATGAGGACGTATGCGACTCCACGGACGGGGTCGATCCAGGCCTGGGTGCCCCAGGCGCCGCCGTGGCCGAACGTGCCGGGCGACAGCATCGCGGCGACACCTTCGTGGGGCGCTCGCAAGATGCAGGTGCCGATTCCCCAGCCGTAGTTGGTCCCATGGCTGCCGAATTCTGGCGACTGGAGGAAACCGGTGGGCAGGTCGCCGGTCTGGACCGTGGTGAGCAATCTCATAGCTGCCGGGCTGAGGAACCGTTTGCCGTCGAACGCGCCTCCGCCGAGGAGCATCTGGCAGAAGCGGGCGTAGTCGGGTCCGGTGGAGAAGAGGCCGCCGTTGCCGAGCGGGGGATGGCCCGGCGCGCCGAAGCTGGCGGGGAGCGGCACGGCCTCAAGGGCGCCGCTCGTTTTGTTCTTTGTGTAGCCAACGACAAGCCGCACGGGTGATTTCCTGGAGGGATAAAAGGTGGTGTCCTTCATGCCCAGCGGGTCAAAAATGCGCTTCTGCACGAAGGTGTCGAAAGACAAGCCGCTGACGATTTCGACGACTCGCGCGGCGGCGTTGATGCCGGATTGCGTGTATTGCCATTTGGCGCCGGGCTCGTATTGCATGGGGGCGGCCAGGAAGAGCGGGATGAGGTCGGCGAGCGTATGAGCGTTGCGCACGGCGGCGGGATCGGCTTCACCGAGGCCGGAGGTGTGGGTGAGGACCTGGGCGAGGGTGAGATTGGCGGGTTGGCCGGATGGGGTCTTCAGGTGGGCGAATTCCGGAATATAATCGGCAATGAGGTTGGTGACATTCAGCCTGCCTTCATCCTGGAGCATCAGCACCGAGACGGCGGTCACGGGCTTGGTCATGGAGGCGATCCAGAACAGGGAATCGAGGCGCATTGGTTTGTTCGCGGCGATGTCGGCGAGCCCGGTAGCTTCGAGGTGAAGGATTTTGTCCTTGGAGACAACGACGGTAACGGCGCCCGAGAGCTGGCGGGCATCGACGGCGGCTTGCATCGCTTTGTCAAGACGGGGCAGTTTCGGAGTGGCGCACGAGGTGGCGAGGAGCACGAGCGGCAAGAGGGGCGAGAAATGGAATTTCATATGCACCGGAGCTGTCTCCTACCGGATTCCTTTTCGCGAGTCACGATAAAAGCGAGCCCGGCGCCCTCTGAGGCCGATGACTTATGTCGGCTACGCTCTGCCGACAGCATCTTAGCAGGCGGGCTGGATGAGGTCAGAGTTGCGCTTTCGATTCTTTCGTGGGCACCATCATCAACGTGAGGCGAAAATGAGCACCGAGACTGTTCTTGTCACCGGGGCCTCTTCGGGCATCGGCCGCGAACTGGCAAAATGCTTTGCGGCCGATGGCTGCCGACTCATCCTGCTGGCGCGGAAGCGCCAGGCACTGCAGATGCTGGCGGAGGAGTTAAGACAGACCCACAAAACTCAGTCTGAAGTTCTCACGGTCGATCTCTCCAAGCCGGATGCGCCGGTCAGCGCTTTCCAACATTTGGAGGCGAACGGCACGAAAGTCGATGTGCTGGTCAATAACGCCGGGTTTGGCGCTTACGGGCGGTTTGAGGAGCTCGCGGTGGAGCGCCAGCTCGAGATGGTGCAAGTCAACGTTACGGCACTCACGCACCTGACCCGGCTCTTTCTGCCGGGGATGATCGAGCGGCGTCGCGGGGGTGTGCTGAACGTCGCCTCAACCGCGGCGTTTCAACCTGGGCCGCTCATGGCGGTTTATTTCGCGACGAAAGCCTACGTGCTTTCGTTCAGCGAAGCCATCGCCGAAGAGCTCGCCGGAACCGGCGTGACAGCCACTGCGCTCTGCCCGGGCCCTACGGCCACGAATTTTGCCGAGGCAGCGAAGGCCCGGTTCTCGCGCCGGTTCGTGGGGCTCTCGATGTCGGCTGAATCCGTGGCGTCGATGGGCCACCGGGCCTTCCGCAATGGCCGGGTCGTCGCGATTGCAGGCTGGCGCAATCGGCTTCTTGCCTGCTCAGTTCGTTTTGGCCCACGCGCGGTTGTCCGCAAGGTCGCCAAACGAGTGAATGCGGCGAGCTATGGTTTTGGGGCGTAGCGCAGAAATTGGCTTGCGGTTCAGGATGACCTTGCCCGCAGGGAGCGCACTATGGATCAAAATTTCGTACGGCTTTACAAGGCACTCGGCGGCGGTTGGGAAGGCGAAACCCAAGTGGCCGAATCCAAACCGAGCACGCAACAACAAATACAGCACCGATTATGACCGGCCGAAGGTTGAAACCACAGAAAGGGTGAGGAACACTATGCGGCATGAAACCAGTGGAAGCCATGGTGCTGCTGACGGGCGCTATCGTCGGGGTGGTTTTGGTGGGCCGGCGCTTAAGGATGCCCTATCCGATCGCGCTGGTGATCGGTGGCCTTGGCATCAGCCTGGTGCCCGGACTGCCAGTGGTTCGCATTAATCCCGACCTCGTCTTTTTGCTTTTTCTGCCGCCGTTGCTCTACGCTGCGGGATGGTTTACCTCGTGGCATGAGTTCAAGGCGAACCTGCGGCCCATTTTTCTGCTCGCGTTCGGGCTGGTGCTGTTCACGACGTTTGTCGTTGGGGTGGTTCTGCATGCCCTGCTTCCGGCAATACCCTTGGCGGTCGCGTTTGCTTTCGGGGCAATCGTTTCTCCGCCGGACGCCGTCGCGGCCACGGCGATTGCCGACCAGATCCGTCTGCCCAAGCGGATTGTTGCCATCCTGGAGGGTGAGAGTTTGGTCAACGATGCGACCGGGCTCGTAGCGTTGCGATTTGCGCTTGCGGCGGCGGCTTCGGGAGCCTTCTCAGCGATGCACGCGACGGTGGAGTTCGCGTGGGTCGTGACCGGCGGGTTGGGGCTGGGTCTGGTGGTTGCCATGGTTTTCGAGAGGGTGTTCCGACTCATCAAAGATGACTCATTGCTCATCACGGTCTCGCTGCTGATTCCGTACGTTGCGTACCTTCCCGCCGAGAGGCTGCACGTGTCCGGGGTGCTGGCGGCGGTCACAGCGGGGATTTACGGCGGTTGGAAGGGGCCGGAGCTGCTGTCCGCGAGCACGCGACTCAACGCCGTGGCGGTCTGGGGCATGCTCGTCTTCCTGCTCAATTGCGTTTTGTTCATTTTGATCGGGCTTCAGTTGCCGGAGATCGTCGGCGAGCTCGGGCAGTATTCGACAGGACAACTCATCGGCTACGGCGCGCTGGTCAGCGCCGTTGTGGTTCTGGTTCGCCCGGTTTGGGTTTTTCCGGCGACCTGGCTGCCACGCTTGCTGAGCAAACGCCTGCGCCAGCGTGATCCGATTCCGTCCTGGCGTTACATCGTGGTCGTTGCCTGGAGCGGCATGCGGGGTGTTGTTTCATTGGCAGCGGCGCTAGCATTACCGATCACCTTTAGCGACGGGCGGCCCTTGCCGCAGCGCAGTCTGGTCATCTTCCTCACGTTTTGTGTCATCCTCTCGACGCTGGTCTGTCAGGGATTATCGCTTCCGTTGATTGTCCGCTGGCTTGGCGTTAGAGAGCGTCACGACGATAAACACGAACGCAACGCTCGCCTTAAGCTGGCGCACGCCGCCCTGGCCCGCCTGAACAAGCTGGCGGTGCAAAGTCCCCGTCAGGAAAAAGCGCTCCAGCAGGTCACCGCCCATTACCAGGAACGCATAGAGGACTTGAACGACGACCTCGCGGAGGTGCTTGGGTGGAGCGACCACCGAGAACACCGGGTTGCCACGAGCCGGCTTCGGCTGGAGAGCCTGGAGGCTGAACGGCATGAACTGATTAGACTCCGCCGGGAGCACCAGGTTAATGAGGAACTTATGCACCTGATCGAGCATGAACTGGATTTGGAGGAGGCACGATTGCGAAGTTGACCGCTATTTCTTTTCCTTGTCCCAATTGTTGTCTTTGATCACCCGGCTGAGTTCGGCGAACTCCTGGGCATCCTCCGACAACAGTTTGAACTTGATGAGGTATTTGCAGACGTCACGCAGGTGTTTAATCTCGTCTTTCTTCGCCGCCAGTTTTTCGGGGGAGAGCTGTTGGACATCGTCCCAGTATTGCCGCTCCAGTTCCTGCACGCGCTGGGCCGTGGCGTCGTTGGGCTCATAGACCAGGGACTCGACCAGGCCCAGCATTTCGGGCACCGGATTGGTGGCGTCTTTCAATTTCTCAGCCTCCTGGCGGACCAGTGCGGCGATTTCCTGGCGTTTGGCTTGAGTGGCTTCGGCGCTGAGGTAACCGTCGGTGCCTCCATCGAGCGAGCGCGGAGGCAGCGGACGGTACCAGATGTTGCGATAGCGAACGGGGTTGCCATGGTCCTGAAGTTTGAGGGGGCCGACCTCGCCGAGCGGGCCGGGTTTGGCGCGCGTCATGTGCCCCGTGGCGCCCTCGAGCGGGGTATGGTCCTGTACGAGCACGCCGTTTAAAAAGACGGTAACGTAACCCGGATCAACCGGCTGGCCGTTCTTATAGAGCGGCCGCCGGAACACGATGTCATACACTTGGAACCGGCCCGGGGGCCGTAGCGCGTTGGCCAGCGGCGGGTTGACCCCATAGACTGAGGCCGCGAATCCATCCGCGTAGGTCGGGTTGTTGTAGTTGTCCAGCACCTGGACCTCGATCTGGCCCAGCAGGAAGACCCCGCTGTTGCCGCGTCCCTGGCTTTCCCCCTCGACTTTGGTTGGCGCCGCCCATTCCACATGGAGCTGGCAATCGCCGAATTTTTCTCTGGTCCGAATGTAGCCGGAACCCGGGACGCATTCCATCGCGCCATTCCTGACCACCCACTTGGTGGGAACGCCTTCGCCCTGGTCGGCCTCCCATTTCGAGAGGTCGGTGCCATTGAACAGAACAATGGCGTCGGAGGGCGGCTGCCCGGGCTGGTCCTCCGAACTGAACGTGCCCGGGGTGACCAGTTTGGGCTGCGGCCGGTTGCGGTCGTGGACGGCCCAGGGATGATGTTCGTCCGGCGCATCGCCGTAGAAGGGGGAGCCGACGTTCGCCGCCCAGGCGGCGGAGCCTGCCGAAATGAGAGCAACCAAAGTGGTGGAGGGGAAACGGGTTTGCATAGGAGTGTAGAGTTTGGGGGTTAGGTCTAATGCGGCCGGAGGGTTTATTATGCTTTCCCGAACATTGCCTTCCAATTGTCCAGGCACCGTTTGGCGGTTTCTAACTCCGAAAAGCGGCTGCCTTCCTGCTCGATCAGAAAATACTCGATGCCACCCACGGATTCCGCCGCGGCAACCAGCTCTTTCCATGGTGTCACACCTTCGCCGAACAGGACGCGATAACCTTTTTCTCCCGCGTGCGAACTTGGCGCCCAATCCTTGAGATGCATGACCTTGATGCGTCCCGGGTTGGCTTTGACCCAGCCGACCGGGTCGGCGCCGGCTTCTTCGCAGGTGCCGACATCCAACTGGAGCACGAATTCCCTGGGAGTGTTGGCGGCGATGACTTCGAGAATGCGCTGGCCGTTTTCCAATTTGGCCCATTCGGCCTGGTGGTTGTGGTAGCCCGCGCTCAAGCCGTGCGGCTTCAATTGATCGACTGCGGCGGTGAGCTGTTCGCAGAGTTTCTTCCACCCGTCAAAGCCACTGGTCCGACCGGGAGCGCTGGCCAGGATGACGTAGCGAGTGCCGAGAATCTGGTTGAGTTCGATCGCGTGGGCCAGGTTTTCTCCCGGAGTGAACGAGTCGAAACCGTTGTGGGTGGAGTAACAGCGAAGGCCAAGATCGTCCATTTGCGCCCGGACGTCTTTGGTGTAAGCCGGCGTCCATTTGAAGTACGGCGAGTAGAACTCGACGACTTCGTAGCCGAATCCTGCAACCATCTTCAGCGTGGTGGGCAGGTCGCGGGCCAACTCGCCTCGCACCGAGTAGAGTTCCAGGCCGACCGGATACCGCTTCGCGTTCGCGGGTTCCGGCGCAGCCGGCTGCGCCGAGGCATCACTGACGGAGACCTGTGCGGCGATAGTGGCGGGAATCACCCCCGACAATGCGAGGAAGGTTCGACGGGTTAGAGGCGCGCCAGGGGAGAATAAATGTTTCATAATTGATTCAAGGTCGCCGAGGGCCGTTTGCTCTCGGCAATCCGCGGAAGATACTGGTTCGCCACCATGCTTCGCAACCCCAGGCTAATCGGTAGGGTAACCCACCTTCACTGAGGCAGTACGCAGGAAACGAGGCATCTCATTTCTTGAGGTTTGATTTTCGGCCTTTGACTGCGGGGACCAACGGGCGTGGTGCGGGCGTTTGCGACTTGAGTTCATGGAACGTGTAATGATTCTAGTGACCAGCGTTTGTTGGTGTCCAGTATGGCCTGGACGGAGGGGAGGAGGTCCTGGACGGCGAACTGCTGGTAGGTGCCGCCGGAGGGCCAGGAGATTCTGAGGCCGATGTTGGCTTTGTTTTGGAACCAGTAGGCGACCTGCTCGACGGCGGCGCGTTCGAGGTCGTCGGGGAGCGGTGTTTGGCCCGCGCCTGGCGTGGTGCCGGGGAGGACGTAGCCGCCAGTGTAGGTGAAGCAACAAGTTGATAGTGGGGGCGGGTTTGGCGATTTTGTAAAGCTCGCGCTGGTTCTCGTGGACGGCGAACTCGTCGATTTTGACGTGGCCGCGCTTGCCAACGAGGGCGTCCGGGTTTGAGGAGAGAGAGTAGATGCGGCGGCCGTTGTTGAACTGAAGGGCGCAGGCGGAGGAGTTCTTTTTGTGGTCGAGCGAGATGTAACCCAGGTCGGCAACTCAGACGTTGAGGGCTTTGGCCCAGTCCTTGCAGTCTTCGAGATACAGACGGGCTTGCATTTCGTCGCGAGAGGTCACCCAGACATCAAACGTGGCACCTGCGAGGCTGGCTTTCATGACGGAGTCGAAGGCATCAGTTTTGGTGGCGCCGACCTGGTGGGACTTTTCCCAGAGCTTAAGGTGCCAGTGGTCGGTGATCCAGCGGGACTGGGTGGGCAGGAACCAAGAGGAGTTGGGAAAATATTTTCGGTCGAGATTGGTCGAGATTGGTCGAGATTAGTCGAGATTCGGGGGACGGCTGAGAGGGGCAATTTTGAGGAATTGCAGGCTGGGTGGGGGCGGGGCCTTGAGTCAGCTGGACCTCGTCCTGGGTCTTGCGTGAACCGAAAAGTGCGGAGAAGTGCATACGTCAGATGAGTTTGACCTCCCGAACGAGCTGGTTCATGGCCTCGGGGCTGATGATTTTCTTGGCGGCGCCGGGTTGCTCGGGGTGGAGTTTGGCCTCGAGGAGGGATTCCTGTCTGTTCGATGCCGCCCGCCAGCTTGTGTGGCGTGGCTGCCTTGCCTCCCTGGAGCGGGCGCGTGGGTGCACAGGCGCACACCGTGAGGAAGAGCGCCGCGACGCACCCGACACGCACGCATAAAGTTCTCTTTGCAGGTTTCATGTCAGGTCACTTTTTCGTTTTCGAGTTTTGCTCTCACTATGTATGGGGCCACGAAACCTGTTACCGACGTAACTAGAGGGAACGAATGGCCTCGCGAAGGTTCACTCTCCGCGAGGCCCTGGGTCACACGCGGGTCCCTACGGCGACCAAGCGACACCCGACGGCGGCTCATAGGTGAGGCAGCCCGCCGAGCCGGGAATGGAGCCGAGCCGCCGAGCTTCAGAATACCGGCGAGAAGGAACGATGAGATACCGTTCAAGGTGCTGGGCAAATGTCCGGAGCATGGGCTCGAGCTGGCCCTGGGCATCCACGGCGGCGGCGAGGTGTCCGTGGAAGCGCCTGATGGCCATGCGGACGGCCCGGACGCATCGCTGGGCGCTGTCCCGGGTTCGCGCGGTGTTTGCTTCCTCGTAGCGATAGAGGTTGATGAGTTCCCGCTGCACTTCTTCCCTCACAGGTTCGATGGTGCCCTAGTCTTCGAGGATGGCTTCCAGTTCATATTGGCTGCGCAAGACCCTTCGCCTCGTTTCGGCTGCATCCAGGCCGAGGAGGGCACCTTCCCCCGTGAGGGTGACGGTGGTTTCGAGGGGGAAAAAGGCGGCACGGACGCGGGAGAGGTGGGCCAGGGAGCGGGCGTCCAGGTGGTTGGCGGTCGGGGCCAGGAGAATGAAGGGCTGGTTTAGGGTGGCGACCAGATCGGGGACTACGCGGCGGAATGCTTCATGGTCGGGCAAGATGGTGAGGATGGCGGGGACCGCGTTGGCGGACCAGGAGCCAATCTGGGTGGTGAACGGGAGGCCAAACTCGGCCGTCTTGCTGTTAAGGAGGAGGGCCTTGCACAGGGCGCGGCCGAGTCTGGCGCGGTTGACGTCCAGGGGCGTGATATCCTCGATGGTCAATGGGAAGTCAGGGCAGGCTGGCGGGTCGCATCGGCACTCTCCGACTGCGCCGGTGCCGTCATGGCGGGGAATGATTCTGTGCCAGCAGCCGCATTGGGCCGGGCATGGGTAGCTGTGACTGGCGGCCTTGCGGAACCAATTGCCTGGAGGATGAGCAGCCAACAGGCTGGAGGCAAATCAACGTCGCTCCGGGCGGTTGGGTGCCGCGTCCGCCCGCCGGCCGGTGACGGTGGCCTTGGCACCGAAGCCGCCGGTAAAGCGGACGGTTCCGGTGTCGCTCACGGCGCTGCCTGGGGTGTAAGTGATGGTGACCACCTGGGCTTCATGTTCCTTCAGCGAGTAGTTCGCCCCCTCGATGAGCTTGAAGGGGGCGGAGACGGTCGCTCCGCCTTTTAGTTTGCCGCTGCCGAAATTCTCCACCAGGAACGTATTGGTCACAGTGGTGTGCTTTGGGACCGGGCCAAAATCAAGGGTCATCGGTGAGACCACGATCACCGGGTTGGTGAACAGGGTGTCGTTTTGCGCCGCAGCGTGACCGGCAAGGGCGAGGAGCAATCCTGAAACAGCTAGAAATTTTTTCATAGCTGGATCATTTCGCTTTCCGGGGGCACGGTCAAGGCTGAGGCGCTGAGGTCAAAAAGTGCGCTGACGCAGGAGCGTGTGGCCGGGGTTCACCGACGCTGGTCGCGGTGAGAGTTGCGAGGTTTGGGTGTTGAGCGATTCAGCGCGTCAGGGTCATTTCCGCCGGCCGGATTTTCCGTGCGATGAGCAATAGCAGCAGCAGGGTCATAAGGGACACCAACAACATGGCCAGCCAGCCGCGGAGGAGGTGATGGACCAGTTCGATGGGCAGGACGGCGCTTGCCACCAGGATGGCGCCTCGCCAGTTGGCCCCGGCGGAGTTTGGGGTCGGTGATGGGGATGACTTCTGTTGCCATTTCCAGAACGCCATGAAAACCAGGCCGACCCCGACGAATGAGCAGGCGTACCAGAGGACGGTACAGACTCTGACCGTGCGGCCGGCGACAAACCCAAGGGAAAGTTGAAGCAACGGCAGCCTTTCAACCAGCCAGCCGCCCTTGTGCGTGAACGAGTCCAGGAACAGGTGGGTCCAGACGCCGACGAGCAAGGAAATCACAATGACTGCCGGAGCGCCCAGCGGAGGCCAGGGGAGTTGCAGGAAGGCCGGAGGGTTTGGTTGGAAAAGTTTCCGGGCGGCATAGGACCCCGGCCCGTAAAGTAGCACCAGGCTGAGAATGCCGAGCGGCAAACAAAGCAAGACGCTGCCCAGGAGTGAATGGGAGAATCCGTCGAGGTGGAGCCGGCCGAAGAAGTAGCCGAGGTCCGGAGCGAGGCTGCCGACCACCAGGGCGGGAAAGCTGAAAAAGCGCGGACAATACCGCCGGAGCGGCAGTACTGCTGCAGGATGTGCCAACGGAAAGGGCATTTCAGAAGGTGGCGGTTTTGCACGGTGATTTCAAGTTGCTTGGTGTAAGCGGTCAGTCATGGCGGCTGTTTGGGGACAAACAGCCCTACCCACCGCGGTAGGGCGCGTTGTCCCCAACGCGCCGTTCGTTCCGCCCTCTGTAACTGAGGCCTCACTGCTTGGTTCTCAGTCCTGTTTACTTTTCCGATCCAGCGGTTTATAATTGGTTTCATGAGGGCTACTGTGTTCCTGATTCTGTCGGGGTTTTCTCTCTCCGCGCAGGACATCCCCTTCGCCAACAGGACCGCCAGCTTCACCACCCTGGAAGGCCGGGCTTATTCCAACGTCACCCTGGTCAAAGGCGACCTCGACGGTCTCATCTGGCGCGACCGGCAGGGCAGTGGCGGCCGCATCTGTTACACCAACCTGGACGCCGACTTCCTGGACCGGCTCGGCATCCCGTCCGAGCGGATCGCCACCGCCCGGGACCGCGCTGGCCACAAGGCGGTCGCTGACGCGCGCTATCGAGCTGAGCTTGCGGCCCAGGCCCGGGCTCAACGGCTGGCGAAACAAAAGGCACAAGCCGAGCGAGCGACGAATGCAACGGTAGTCGCGCAGGGTGGCAACCTGGAGACTCCTTACGACAGCAACGCGTCGGCATACCCGAGCGTTTACATGGATTACGCGCCCGTTTATCCGTATGTTTTAGGGTCAGCGGCCAGCGCACCGTCAGCGGCATCAGCCCCGTCAGCGATGTCAGCGCCCTCAACCCTGTCGTTTCCGTCAACTCCTCCGGCGGCGCCAGGGCAGAACAGCGCTTCAGTGCCGATCACCGTACCCATGCTGCCGGCGCCGAGCGCTGCATCAGCACCGATGTCAGGAGCCTCCCCAAGTCCAGCCCGGCCTCGATTCTCTAAATAGGGTTGCCGCTTTCCTGGAGCGGGACTCGCAAGCTTGACTCCACCCCGCCACGAAATAGGCTCGTCGGCAGTCCGCGGTGGGCGTTGGTCAATAGTTTGGTGGAATGAAGAAAGGTGACGTATGCCAGAGCAATTAATCGCACTTCCTTTCAAAGTACCGGACCTGTTCGCTGGCTTCGCCGAGGGGAAAGGATTGGCCAAGGCCAGCCCTTCGGAGCTTACGCTCGAATTTGTCATCAAGGACAACCTGCTCAACCTGCTAAAGAGCGACCCGAAAGAAATCCGCATCCCTCGAGCCGAGATTGACGGGATTCGCCTTGAGCGGGGCTGGTTCGGAGCCAAAGTCCATATCCGGGTTAAGAGCCTGAAGTGGCTGACCGACTTGCCGGGCTGTGATAATGGGGAGGTCACCCTGCAGGTCGCCCGCCGAGATCGGGACCAGGCGTCAGATTTCGTCCGAGTGTTGTCGGGTGCCTGATGTGCGGCAACTCGCTCCGCTGCTTCGACGGCGCACCTAGCCCGGCCTCGTCCCATGAAATCAGCCCTGCTCGTCCTCCGCGCCGCCCTCCTGCTGTCCGCACCAGACTCCCCGGTCTTTGCCGCTAACACGCCCATCCCTCTCAGGCCGATCCGCGGACAAGTAATCATCAACCGCACCACCGCGGCGTGGGAGTCGCAGCAGGTGCAGGAGCCGTGCATCCTGCCCAACCCGAAGGACCCGAGCCGGCTCGTGATGTTTTACTCGGGCGTACCGGCTTCGAACCGGAACGTGTGTTTCATCGGCAAGGCGTGGGCTCTGAAGTCCGACCCGTTCACGTGGCATCAGGACGAACACAACCCGGTGTTCAGCCCTGGGCAACAGGGGTGGGATTCTGGCAGTATCCGGCTCGACGCTGTGCTCTACATCGCGGAGGAAGATGCCTACTACATCTACTACTCCGGCACCACCGCCTCGGTTCAGGACCGTATCGGGCTGGCCATCTGTCGGGCCGGGGCCGATGGATATTCCGGCGTCACGCCCGCCGCCATCCGGCGCGTCGGCGCGCAACCCGTGCTTTCGCCTGAGCCGGCCGCACCGTATTTCGAGCAGATGGCCTCGCAAGGGGCGGTGTTGCGCGAATGGAATGCGAAGGACCAGCGGTGGGACTGGTTCATGTATTACTCCTACCGCGGCAAGGACGGCATCCTTCCCGGTCTCCGGCTGGCGGCCTCGCGCGATGGAAAAACCTGGACGCGTCACTACAACGAAGAAGACCCGCGCGGCATGGGCCAGATTTTCAAGTCCACGCCCGGCGCCTACTACGAGTGGCACCAGGTCTTCAAAACCGGCGGAACCTATGCGCTTTCCATCGAAGTCGGCACCTCGGCTGGAAAACGCTGGCGTCCTGTCATCGCCGTAAGCAAACACCCCGGCACCGGCTGGGCGCAGATCGATGTGGACGCGCTGCTCCAGACGAAGTGGGAGGACCTGTATCGCGACGACACGATCTACCACGTCGCCACGCCCGCCCTGTATCAAATCGAAGGTAAATGGTATCTCTACGCGCAAGCCTGCCCGCTGCCCGCCAACGGCAACTACATTGACGGCCACTGGGACTTGTGGTGCGTCACTTGCGATCGCCTGATCCCGACGCTGCCTGGCTGTGAACGTATCTACATCCCCGGCCGGCCGACGGACACGGCAACGGCGCGCTGATCGCGAACAATTGTGCCGTCTGAGGGGCCGGTCCAAGAACCGGCGAGGGTGACGTATCTCTCCGGATGCCGCTGGTCGGTTTGGGTTATGGTCCAGATCGTTGCGACGCATGCTTGCAGGCCGACAATTTATGGGGAATGGTTTCGGCGAGCATGCAACTGAAGGTGTTCCTAGTGCTATCAGTTTAAGCCGAAGTTCCCGGCCATGAAAGCGAACCGTGCCTTTGCTTTTCGCCAGCTCGCTCGGATGCGGCGTACCATTCTTCGCACCCTCGCCTTTATCACTGCGGGCGCCCCGGTGCTGGTGCTGGCCCAATACTCGGAAATTAAAATGGGCGAATACCTTCACTATGCGGTGGCGGCCGCCAACGGCGGCGTCTACGCCGGAATCGACGGCATCGGATACACTGGCATCGGGTTTGGCACCCCTTCGCTCTATAAGACCAACACCGGTTGGGTCGATTTGCCGAGCTCGCTGGGCTTCAACACGGCGTCCCGCTACTACGGCCAACCAAAAGGCATCAGCCATGACGGCACGGTTGTCGCCGGCTACATGGTTGGGGTTGCGAGCAACGGGATCTCAACCGAATACGCGGCTTACTGGGTGAACGGCGTGGAGTCGCTGGTTCCCGCTCCGCCCAGCGTTCCGACACCGACCCTAATGAGCGCCACCGGGGTTTCCGGAGATGGAACGACTCTGATCGTGCAGGGTCAGACCGCCAACAAAACTGAAAGCTATATCTTCAAAATCACCAGCGGGACGTCCACTTCCCTCGGGTTTTTTCCGGGAGGCACAAACCAGCAAACTTACGCGACCGCGATCAACAATGAGGGCACCCTCGTTGCCGGTTATTACAATCTTGATAACGGAGACATCCATGGGTTTATTTGGGATGTCGCCCATGGATTGAAGGATCTTGGCATACCGGCCAGCTACCCCAACACCCATTACCTGGAACCCACGTGCATTAGCGATGATGGAACCACTGTGTTCGGCCAACTCACTGAGTTCAACGGCTGGGTGGGCTTCCGCTACAACCCCACGACCGGCTTCCAGGATCTCGGAGGCATTGTGCCGAGCGCCTGCACAGCGGATGGAACGGAAGCGGTCGGAATCGAATCGATGTATTTCCCGGCAGCCTGGTCGGTTGGAAACGGCGGTGGTTATCTGGACCATCTCCTTTCGGCCAACGGCACCACGCAAGCGCTGGGAACCATCGAGGGTCCGGTTACTATTTCACCCGATGGCGCGGCCATCACGGCCCTCGGCCCGGACGTCTATTTAACCGACCAGACCTGGTACGGCACCTGGCAGATTTCCCTGCCGGTCCCCCTGAAGACGGCTCCGATTGCGGCCAGTGTCACGAAATTATCCACCGCTTACGCCACCGCGCTAATTGAGCCGGCCGGAACGCTGATTCAATACGCCGATTTCAACAACGGCGCGTCAGCGATGCTTGACCAGCTGCCGCACCATGCCGCCTCGTTCGTTTTTGGCGCGGACGGATCGTTCAGCTATACGCCCAAAACGGGTTATAGCAATCAAACCGACCATTTCACCTACCAACTGGTGAGCACGAACGGCACGAGCCTTACCAACCAGGTCCAGATTTACGTCGCGGCACCCACCATCCCGACGGTGGATATGCCTACGTCCGCAAATGTCACCACCACGACGGCCACGCTCGGTGGCATTCTGGAGAGCGATGGGGGAGCGGCGATCACCGGCGTCGGTGTCGTTTATGCGCCCACGGCCGTTGACAGCTACCCGCAGATAGGCGACGGCGTGGCCAGCACCGCCGCCGGCACCGGCACGACAGGTGTCTTCACGGTCAATGTCAGCGGCCTTTCGCCGGGCACCGATTACTCCTTCGCGGCTTATGCAAGCAACAGCATGGGTACCAGCTACAGCGTGACCGGCAGTTTCGCCACGCTGGCGACTCCCCAAAGCTGGCAGCAGACTTGGTTTGGCGGCCCTACTAACATTGATGCCGCCTTTAATGCGGATCCATATCACACCGGGGTCCAAAATTTTGCGGTCTTCGCCTTTATCGGGCCGTATCAGGATCCCAGCACGGTCAGCGCTACCCAACTTCCGCAGATGCAGATCAGCGGCGGCAATCTCTTCTACAGCTTCACTGAACCCTACGGTGTGAGCGGCATCACCTATGGCGCTCTGTGGAGCGCGACGGTGCAACCCAACGACTGGCACGCCATCACCGACACCGGCGACATTTCCGCCACGCCACCTGGGCACCTTTTCAGCGTCCCCATGAGCACCCACACACAACTCTTCATGCGGCTGACCGTGACGGCTCAATAGCGCGCGTTATAGCATCGAGAATCATCACGCTCCATGGGGTGGTTGTGGATTTTCACCCGCGCAAGGCTGAGTACATGAGGGCGCGCGGAAACCAAATTTCTTATCAGTGGTAATCACGCGGTCGCGGTTCCAAGGTGCCGTTTCGGCCGTGGATGGACTTCGAAGGTTGGCCCGGAGGAGGCGGTTGTTTGCTGGTGAAGACCCCTTGGGTCAGTGGAAGGGGTCGAGGCCATAGCATGGCTTGCCTATGGGGCTGGGTGGGTCGTTCGCGATGCCAATCCCGCGCCTCCCGAGCCGTCAATGCGGCTCTCGCCAGCGCTTGACGCCGAGGCGCGCGCCGAACAGGCAAAGGACCGCGCTTATTGGGCGCCGCTCAAAGCCGAACTCGAAGCTTTTCGACGCGCGGAGCGCTTGGGTTCCTGAAAGCGACCGGAAGGGTATCTCCGATGCAGAACTGAGGGAGCAAGATGTGGAATTCCAACCCATGCGCGCAACCTTACCTGGACCAAAACGCCACAGTTTACTGCGGTTTAGGAAACGGATAGGGTTCCCGCATTGCACCGTGTTGGACGCATGAGAGCACCCACGAAACAGCGGCGTTGCATTGTTATCGCCGGACCGAACGGGGCGGGAAAGACGACATTTGCCCTCGAGTTCCTGCCGAAGGACGCCGGGATGATCCATTTCGTGAACGCCGATCTTATTGCCGGAGGCCTCTCCCCGTTGCGTCCTGAGCTGGCGGCTTTGGCATCCGGGCGACTCTTCCTGGCCGAGTTGGATCGGCTGGCGAGATCGAAGCAGGACTTCGCGTTTGAGACCACGTTGAGCGGTCAGGTCTATTTGGGTCGACTCAAGCGCTGGAACGCCGCTGGTTACCAAATTGAGATCGCCTTTCTGCTCCTGGCATCGCCGCAAATCGCTCTGCGCCGCATTGCGGCACGCGTTAAGCAGGGAGGGCACAACGTGCCGGAGAGGGGCGTCCGGCGCCGATTTGAACGAGGCTGGAAAAACTTCCAGACCCTTTACCGGCCGCTCGCGGCTGCTTGGGCGGTGTACGATAATTCAGGCACAGCTCCCGCGCTAATCGAACAATCACCATGAAAGCCAAAGCTAAGAAAGCACGCGCCGAGGGTTTTGCCGCCAGCATGGAGCCCGCGTTAAGACGCGCCGCCAAGGTGGCACGGAAAACGGCGCGGATGTATGGCACTCGGCTTTACTTTTGGAAGCACGGTAAGGTGGTCTCCGAACGGCCTTAGCTGAGGAGCCACCTCAGGTTGATTTTCACCGATGCCGCCACCCATCAGAACAGCACCGTATCTTATCGGGCGATCGGGGCAAAGTAATTCGATTACCCCGTGACAATCCAAAATGCCGAGTGACCAACGCCCCGCGGCCGGTATGCTTGGCGGGAATGCGGTTATCGCGCCTGCACCGTCGTAAAAACCCCCGAGTTCAATCCGAAATACCGTCCCGTCGATAGCTTGGTGAAACCTTCACGCGCCACCCGCAATTCTGCCGGATCCATGCGGTCGTGACATTACTGAGTTTCCGCTACCCACACGTGGCGCGGCTCTTAAAAGCGCAACGGCGCGTCTTGAGACCACGCGGCTTTGACTCGAGAACCGTTACTCCGCGAAATCGTCCCGAGCCGACGGTGCAGGAGCGCTTGTTCCAGGCAATCGAGCCGAGAAAGGCGCACGGTGGACGCCACCACCAATCCTTCCGATATCCAGTCCTGAAGTGAGAAATCGGTGAGCGAGCGCGGATTGGCTTTTGTCACCGCGGTGACTACGACATCTGCAGCGTCATTGCCGTCGTGCCCTGCGGTGCAATATCGCTCGGCTGTTGATTCAGGAGGATTATCGCGGGTTTGCCGCCCGTCTGGCAGACAGCCCCTTACTCCCGTATTTCTGCGGGGTCCGTGAACTGCCAGCTATCACCGCGCCCAGCAAAAGCGCGCGCCAACGCTACGACGCGTGGTGGCCCCAAGCCGACATCCGGACAATCGTTGAGGAACTGCTCGGCCTGGGCACCACCCCTGCCCAGAAGCTGGCCTTGGCCGAGGCGGTGGATTTGGAGAGCGCGTTTTTGGATACGACCTGCCTGAGCGCCAACATTCACTATCCGGTCGATTGGGTGTTGCTGCGCGATGCCATGCGCACTCCGATGAAAGCGATCCAACTCATTCCCAAGCACAGGCACATAGTCCGGTCCTTAAGCCTCAGGAAGGGCTTGTTTCTGACTGGCAGGGGCGAATAATGGGCGGACAGTTGATCAAGCGCTTTGGCATGAAAACGAGCAACCAAATCCAGCGCCTGCACCGGCGTGAATTCCTCAAACGCACTCTCCTGGCAGGAGCGGGGTTGGCGATCCCAACTATTGTGCCGGCGCGCGTGCTGGGACGCGATGGAATGGTGGCACCGAGCGAACGGATTGTCTTTGCCGGGATTGGCCTCGGCCCTCGGGGCCAATATGACCTCAGCGTCATGCTCCCCGAGAAGGATGTTCAGTTCGTCGCCGTCTGTGATGTGCAGCGCGCGAGGCGCGAGCAGGTCAAAAGAATGGCCGATGAACATTATGGGAACGGGGACTGCCTCGTATACCTGGACTTCCGGGAGTTGCTCGCCCGCCCCGATATCGACGCGGTCCTGATTGCCACCGGCGATCACTGGCACGCGTTGGCTTCGCTGCTGGCGGCCAAAGCGGGCAAGGATGTTTACAGTGAAAAACCCTGCGGCCTCACCATCGGCGAAATCCAGGCCCTGGCGGACGGGATCCATCGCTACGGCCGGGTTTACCAGGCCGGCACCCAACGCCGCAGCGTCAACAATTTTCAATACGCCATTCACCTGGCCCAGAGCGGGCAGCTGGGGCGGCTGCACACCCTGCATGCCTCGGTTTACATCCCCCAGAAGAATTACCAGTGGCTGCCTGGAGAGCCAGAGCCGCCCCGAGAGGAATGCGATTGGGACCTCTGGCTCGGGCCTGCGCCGTGGCGCCCGTACAACAGCCGATATGTGTCGGGAGGCTGGCGGGGCCACCACGATTTCGAAGCCGCCGGCAATTTTCCCGATTGGGGTGCTCATACCGTCGATCTCTGCCAATGGGCCAACCAGGCCGACCACACCATGCCCATCGAGTACGAGGCCACCCCCAATTCCATCGTCGCGCGCTACGCCAATGGCGTGAAGCTCATCTGCGACTTCCTGCCCACCGCGTTCGGTGACCGCTCCCCCCAGTATCGCACTTCGACCGGCACTTGCCCGGTCCGTTTCGAGGGCGATGAGGGTTGGGTGGAGACGGGCGACAACGGGGAAATTGCGCTCTCGCCGAACCTGGTGAAATCGCTGCGCCGCGAGTTCGCCGGCACCGGGCTCAGTTCTGCCGGACATGGCAGGAATTTCTTCGATTGCGTGAAGTCCAGGGGGAAGCCTGTGTGCAACCAGGAAATCATGCGCCACTCCCACATCGCCTGCTTTGCGGCCCAGCTTTCCTGGCAGCTCGGGCGCAAGCTCAGGCTCGACCCCCTGAAGGAGGAGTTCCTAGGGGACGATGAGGCCAACCGGATGCGCCGCCGCGCCGCGCGTGAGCCATGGAGCTTCCTGGTCTGAGAAGAACCAAACCCGCGATACCGAAGCGCCTAATATGAGCACCCGACTAGCGCTGTTCGTCGCCCTCACGGCCACCTTACTGCCCGCCACGGCTCGAGTTGGCGGCGCCACCGAAGAAACGCGAAAGATGATTGCCATCCTGCAATCGGACGCTTCACTTTTCGACAAAGCCCGCGCCTGCCAGCAGCTCGGAGAAATTGGAAATCGCGACGCCGTTCCCGCCCTCGCCGCCATGCTTGCGGATCCACACCTCAACGCCTATGCACGCTCCGGGCTCGAAGGTATTCCCGATCCCGGCGCAGCGGCTGCGCTCAGGCAGGCTGCCGTCACACTTAAAGGCCCGCTGCTGGCGGGCGTGCTCAATTCCCTCGGCGCGTTGCGCGATACCCAAGCCGTTGAACTGCTGGCCAGACTGGCCACCGATACCAACTCGGGCGTCAGCAAGGAAGCACTCCTCGCGCTCGGAAATATCTCCTCACGTCAATCCATCCGCATCCTTCAGCGCGCCCTCTCCAAGGGACCCGAAGCCTTTCGCGCAGATGCAGCCGCGGCCTGCCTGCTGGCGGCCGATCGCCAAAGACTTGCCGGCGACCCGAACAAGGCCTTGGTGATCTATAATTCGCTTCGGAATGGGAACGTTCCGATGACCTTCCGCATCGGCGCCACACGCGGCGCGATTCTTGCCCACCAAAACGGACGAGTGCCGTTCCTGATCAAGCAATTGAGATCCGGTGAACTGCCCGTTCGCGACGCGGCGTTGCTAACCATCCGCGAGATTCCTGATGATCAGCTCGCCGCCGCGCTCAACGCAGAACTCAAACATGCCACGACAGAGTTACAGTGCCAGATACTCCTGGCGTTGGTCGATTGCCACAATCCCCAGTCCATCCCGGCTGTCGCCATCCTGGCCCAGAGCCCGAATCCCAAGCTTCGAAAGACCGCCCTCACCGTTCTCGGGCGACTCGGACCCGATGCCGCTCCTGCGCTCCTTGCTGCCCTGCAGGAGCCACAGACTGGCGAGGACAAATCCGTAATCCTGAGCGGGCTAAAAGCGCTTCGAGGTCCCTCCGTTGATGACCTCCTGCTGCAAGCATTAGCCTCTGCACGCAAACCCGCCACCCGAATTGACCTTATTCGTCTCCTGGAAAGCCGAGGTGTCATGAAGTCCGCCCCGGAAATCCTCAGGCAAGCCTCCGGCCCGGACCGGGAAATCAGCATCGTAGCGCTCTCCGCGCTCAAGTCCCTGGCCGGTTCCAATGAACTGTCCGCGCTCATCGTCCTGACCAAATCCTGCGCAGATGGAGCCGTTAGAGACGCGGCGGAAATCACTCTGGCCGGTGTTTGCAGCCGGTCCGGCGAAGGTGACTCGGCAGCCGAAGCGATCCTGGCTGACCTCAAACAAGCCGCCACACCCGCCGAAAGAAACTCCTGGATCCGCGTACTAGCGAACGTCGGCTACAGCAATGCGCTGCCCTTCATCGAGGCAGCAGCGAGCGATCCCGATCAAACCGTAGCCGACAATGCCCTCGCCCAACTCGGCCGCTGGCCGAACCCAAGTCCGATCGAAACCCTCTTGCGCTGTGTCGATACAGCTGAATCCCCTGCCTTGCGCCAGCGCGCGCTCGCCTCCGTTCTCGACCTTGCCGCCACGACTGCCGACGAAGCGGAGAGCGCCGATGCCACCATCGTCCTGTGGCTCCAACGCGTCACCACTGCCGCCCAGTCCATCGGCGACAAAAAACGCATTCTCGGGCTCTTGGGGCGTTTGAATACGCCCGCAAGCTTGCGGCTCCTCACACCCTATTTGGAGAATCCCATCCTTCGAAGGGAGGCTGCGTCCGCCATAATCCAAATCGCTCCCGCACTCGCCAAGGGAGAAAATTCCGGCGCGCTGAAATCCGCTCTGGAGGAAATTGCCGCCGCCGAAGACCTGACCAATCTCCGCGTCCGCGCCCTTCAAGTCGCGAAGACCATTCCCTCTCAGGCCGCACCCGGGAGCCTGTTCGATGGGCGGTCTCTCGCCGGGTGGGAAGGCGATACCAATGTGTGGCGGGTGCGCGACAATGTCATTGTCGGTGGCTCGATGAATGGCAACCCGAAAAACGAATTCCTGGCCACCGCCAGGAGTTACACGAATTTCCTTCTGCGCCTGGAATACAAATTGGTCGGAACGGAAGGCTTCATTAACAGCGGCGTTCAGTTCCGAAGCATGCGCATGGGCAACCCGACAAACGAGATGAATGGCTACCAGGCTGACATCGGTGCCGGCCATTCCGGCTGCCTCTACGATGAGTCACGGCGGGGCAAGTTTCTCGCCCGCGCCACCGACGAAACCATAAAACGCCTGGAGAGACCGGGTGAGTGGAACTTATACGAAGTGCGTGGCGAAGGCGCACACATCCAAATCTGGCTTAACGGCGAACAGACCGTTGACTTTGTGGAAAGCGATTCCACCATTCCACAAACCGGTCTCATTGGTTTGCAGATTCACGGTGGGAGCAAAGCCGAGGTCTCCTTCCGGAACCTCAGGCTGCAGGAGCTGTATGTTTCTCACTGATGGCGGTGCGTCACGGTCTTCGTATTGGGAGAGGGGCCGTTGCCTCTAGCAGCGCCTGAACCTTGTGAAGCAGTTCGTCGAACTTGAATGGTTTTGCCAAGAAATCGAAGCGGTCCAGGTGCTCGATTCTGTCGTGCAGCAACGGCAGTGAGCCTGAAACCATCAGCACTGGCGTCTCTGGATGCACAGCGCGGAATCGTCGGGTTAGTTCCAAACCATCTACTTCAGGCATCGCAAAATCAGTCAGTAAAAGGTCAATCGTCGCGGTCGTGCCAGCCAACCGCAAGGCCTCCGAAGCGCTGTCGGCCTGCAGCACCTTGTAACCCTGGCTCGAGAGAACGTTCGCTGCAAGGCAACGAATCATCGGGTCGTCATCGACGACCAACAGGGTTGGGGGGCTCACCGATTCCTTCGGTTGAATAGCGTTTTGCCATGTTCACTGGTCTTTGCTCTCGGGTCTTGATGCCAGAACTCTTCGCTGCTTGGCCAGCCGTGTTCCGTTTCTTGTTCCGCTCTGTTCGGGGCATCACTTGCCAAAAGACCCCGAAACACAAAGGTGAAGATCGCCGGTCGCCGTGTCCTGTCGAGTGGGGGAAATCCCCGATAGGCGGCATCCCGGCACTTCGCTCAAAATGTCTCGCGGATGCGCCGTCTTGCCAGCTCCGGGGTTGGTTGACGTGGCTTGCTGCGTGAGATAAACCCTGAAGGCATAGGTCCCCCTCGCAATGACCAACTGATCACCGGCTCGAGCCGACTCGATGTCAGTGTAAGCGTTGGGATTTCCCGGCACGATATTAATCACCACCGCATTGCTTCCCAGGCAAAACGGGCGGGACCCGATGAAGACACATGAGGTCCTTTTGCGAGACTGACCGCAGCCAAGCGGCAGACCGATGCGACACAATGACACCAGTTGGCTTGCCGCGCAGGAAAAAGGAGACTAGGCGAGGCCAGGGAATCCCCTAACACCCGCGGGGAAGTTCCTAGTGTGATTGATTGATGGAAGGGCAGAGGATCTTCCTCATGATGTTTCGGAAATTAGAAGGCAACCGTCGCTGCGGTGGTTGGGCATGGATTGTTGCAATATTGGGCTTCTCAGGTTTGTGGGAATTAGTGGCGTTTGGCCAAGCGACGTCGAGCGTGGTGCTCGCCTGGAACGCCGATTCAAGTCCCGGTATCGTTAGCTACAATTTGTATGCCGGCGGGGCCAGCCAATCTTACACGAACGTGGTTTCAGCGGGGAACGCCACCAATGCCACGGTCTCCGGGCTGGTCCAGGCTGCAACGTATTTCTTCGCTGTCACCGCGGTCAACTCCGCCGGATTGGAGAGCATGCCTTCGCCGGAGATCAGTTATTCGGTGCCCGTCACCAATACGCCGGCGCCGGCGGTGGTCTTGGCTTCTCCTGTCAATGGCGCAAGCTATCTGGCTCCGGCAAGCATCAGTCTTTCGGCGAATGTCACAGCCAACGGCCACACCATCACAACGGTGCAGTTCTTTAACGGCTCCACACTGCTGGGTGGGTCCACGTCCGCGCCCTATAGCTTCCCTTGGAATGGCGTCGCCGCGGGAAATTACTCGCTGACGGCACAAGCAGTGTATGACGCGGGCAGCAACGTGGCGTCGGCTGCGGTCGCGGTGGTCGTAACCAACGCCCTGCCGCCGCCGGCGGTGGTTTTGGCTTCCCCTACCAGTGGCGCGAGCTATCTGGCTCCGGCAAACATCAGTCTTTCGGCGAATGTCACAGCCAACGGCCACACCATTACCAAGGTGCAGTTCTTGAACGGCTCGACGCTGCTGGGTGCATCCACGTCGATGCCCTATAGCTTGGTTTGGAATGGTGTCGCCGCCGGAAATTACTCACTGACGGCACAAGCAGTTTATGACGCGGGCAGCAATGTGGCGTCGGGTGCGGTCGCGGTACTTGTAACCAACGCGCTGCCGCCACCGGCCGTGGTTTTGACTTCTCCCACCAACGGAGCAAGCTATGCGGCCCCGGCCAGCATCAATCTTCTGGCGGGCGTCACGCCCAACGGTCACACCATCACTCAAGTGCAGTTCTTCAACGGCTCCACGCTGCTGGGTGTATCCGCCTCCACACCCTACAGCTTTCTCTGGAACAACGTGAGCGCCGGGAACTACTCGCTGGCCGCGCAGGTAGTTTATGACGCGGGCAGCAGCGTGTTGTCGGCTCCCGCCGCCGTCGCCGTAACCGGCCTGCCCGCGCCCTGGCAAACGATAGATATCGGCAGTGTTGGGATCCTTGGGAGCGCAGTGATTTCCAATGGGCTTTACGGGGTGGCAGGGGCGGGCAATTTGAGTGGCGGGTCGGATAGCTTTCGGTTCCTGTATCAGACGTTGACTGCGGATGGGGAAATCCGGGGGCAAATAAGCTCGGTACAAGGAAGCGGTGGCGGTGGGGCAGACGCCGGGGCGATGATTCGCGAAAATCTGGCTAGCGGTTCTAGATACGCCTTCATGGGAATTACGCCCGCGGGCTTCTTCCGTTGGCAGCGCCGCAGCAGCACGAGCGGAGGCACCTCCACTACAAAAGCAGGCAGTGCCACACCTCCGAAGGTTTGGGTAAGAGTCGTGCGAACCGGCAACACTCTTTACGGCTACAAGTCCACCGATGGGGTCAACTGGACTCTGGTCAATTCCAGCACCATTAGCATGTCCGCGAACGCCTATATCGGCTGGGCCGTGGCGTCCGGCAGCTCCACCACCCTCGACACGTCTGTATTCACCAATGTGACCGTCGTTCCGTGAGCTTCCGACACCCCAGCAGTTCAACGGGCCTTTGGCGCGCGGGGTTGCTGTTGTTCTCGGTAGCGTCGTTGGTGGCACTCTTTGTTGGTAGCGGAAGTCCTCGGACCAAGGAGAAGCCTGCGCTGCCAGGAGACGCGGAACCGCCTGTCGCAACCGTTCTGCCCAGCGCGTTGTCGTTATCGCGACCGTTCCATGTCCCGTCTTCGCTCGAGATGCGCCTGGCCGCAGTGGAAACTGAGACTGATCCCGACCTGCGGAGCGAGATGCTCGACCAGGCGGTGCAATCCATTCCCGAAGCCGACCTTTCCTCCGCGCTCGAAAACGCTGTGGCGACAGGCAGCCCAGCCGCGGCTGAGTTCATGCTATTGCTTGTGAGGCGTTGGGCCGAGGTTTCGCCAGAAGCGGCCGCGGCGTGGGTGGCAGGCCTTCCGAAAGACTCGGAGTACCGTGAGGCTCTGGTCCAGGTGGCCACCGCGTGGGCCGACGCGAATCTCTCAGGTGCGCTGAACTGGACCGCCTCCCTGCCCGAGGACGAGAACAAAAACTCCGCCCTTATAACCATTGCATACGAAGCGGCCCGAACTGAGCCCGTGGCCGCCCTGGATATAGCGTGCACACTTCCGCCTGCGCTGCAGCGTGATACGCTGCTGGCGTATGCCGTAAGTCAATGGGCCGCGACAGATGCCGCAGCGGCAAGCACCTGGGTGCAACGTGTGCCGGAGCTTGGGCTGCGCCAGAACCTGCTCGCCGAGGTCGCCATCGGGTCGGCGAAACAGGATGCAAGCGCGGCAGCGACGCTTGCCGCCACCGCGATTAATTCGGGAGAAGCCCAGGACCGCGCGGCGGTGTCGATTGTGGAGCGTTGGGCGCAAACTTCGCCGGCAGACGCCGCTGCCTGGGTGACAGAATTTCCGGATACTCCGGCGCGGCAGCAAGCTGTCCAAAACTTGGTGTCACTTTGGGCGCCGCAGGACAGCCGCGCAGCCACCGCGTGGCTTCAAACGCTGCCTGCGGGTTCGCTTCGTGAGGCCGGGTTCGAAGCTTTGAAGGCGACACCCGCGGTTCAGGATGTGGTGAACTGACGAACGCCAAATCTTTCGAGCGGTCTACCTGCTGCGACGCCAGCGTCGGGCAGACTTCCAACAAGCGGTTGAGCCTGGTGGGGGTGATGCGGAAAGCTGAGGGATGGGTGCCGCGCGAAAAGTCCAGATTTGCACCTGGGCGGTCTGGCAGGTGGCCGCAGTTTCACTGGCCTTAACGCGGAACCTCACCGGCCTTTCGGCGCGAAGAAGTCCCGCGATCGATTAACCGGTGTTACGGGTACACTGAGCGATAGAAGCGCGATCCTGCGCCAGGAGAGTCTATGAATTCTAACACACCCGTGTTGTCGGCCGTGACGCTTCCGCCGGCCAGGCCCTGCCAATTTGGCAGGATGATCGAGTCGGTGTACTGCAGGCGATAGGTCAAACCCGCGATGCCGCTGCCGCTGATGCGGAACGAACCGTTCCCCAGGCTGGTAATGACCAGGTTCTGGCCCGCAGTATTGTCCACTTGGATGGCCACGGCAACCGTACCAGTGGCGCTGCCGCCGTGGCCGTCGGTGATCGTATAAGTGAACGAATCGATATTGGTGAAACCTGCCGCAGGCGCATAGAAGACCCAACCGCTGCTCAGGGTGAGCGTCCCGCCATTCGCGCTGGTCGAGCTAACACTGAGGCTGAGGGTGTCACCGTCCGCATCGCTGTCATTGGCGAGCAACGTTGAGACCTGAACTTTCACGCTCTGCGTCGGGTATCGTGCGATGGTATAATTGCCTGCCACTGGCGGGGTATTGATGACCTGAGCAGGTGCCAGGGAGTTTGTCGCGCCAGCAAAGTCCAGGTTGCCTGCGAATTCGGCCACGACGGTGTGGGAGCCATGTGCCAGGGTATTGATGGTAAACGCGGCTGCACCGCCGGACAGGACGCTCGAGCCGGCAACGCTGCCGTCGATGCGGAAGTTCACGGTGCCGGTGGGGGTGCCCGCGCCGGGCGCGACGGCACTGACACCTAGGGTGAACCTCGCGTTCGCGCCGGGGAGAGCTGGATTGGCCGAGGAGGCAATCGCG
This sequence comes from Candidatus Acidiferrum sp., assembly GCA_035566435.1. Lineage (GTDB taxonomy): Bacteria > Verrucomicrobiota > Verrucomicrobiia > Limisphaerales > UBA8199 > DATMRF01. Next base: position 11,780 of record DATMRF010000127.1, on the reverse strand, counting down.
CCAAGAGTGAGCGACTGAATAATGCTCAGCGTACCGGCAACGTAACTGAAAGCGTAGTTCGGGCTCGCAGCGCCGTTGGCGGTGATCGGGTAGTTGCCCGCATCACTGGCGGAGGAGGCGGTCGTCGCAAGCGTGGCGAGACTCGTGAGGTCACCGGTGCCCTGGCCGAGCACGAAGCCGCCGTAGCTGGCGGTCAGGGCAGGCAGTGCAGCGCCGTAGGTCTTCGTTTGGCTGTTGGCAGTAATGGTCAGCGGGGCCGGGGCCACATTGATAACGACGTTGCCGCTGGTGGGGAGGAACGCTGTCGGATCTGCGGGCGTGAAAGTGACCGAAAGCGTCTGGGTATTGCTCGCATTCAACACGGTACCTGCGGCGGGCGTGTAGGTGAAGGTGCCAGCCACATTGGTCGAGTTGTAAGTTGCCGTGGCGTTCAACTGGGAGGCGGCAAGGGCGGAGCTGTAAACGATGTCCGCCGGGTTGGCCCACGCAATTGTCGGGTAAGCTGCGCCGGAGATATCGAGAGACCATTCGGTGAGCATGTTCGTGCCACCGGATTGAACGTCGGCGAGGTAAAGCGTCCAGTCGCCGGCCGCGTTGAGGCCGTTGAAATTGGTAAGTGAAGTGGACCGCAAGGAGGCGTCGGTGACGTTGGCGGGGTCGACGTTGCGTCCGTCCGGTTCCCAGCCACCAGTGAGCGGGGAGCCATCGGGAGGAACGGTGACGTTCTGATAAACGTGCACGTCCCCATTGGAGGCGCCGGTCTGGAAGGTCACGTCGAAGCCGCTGCCGGAATAACCGTGAAGGTTGGCGGCAGTTTTGCCCGGACGGTTGAGGAGCACTGTAAATCCAGTGGAGTGCCTGATGTAGCCGTAGAGGTCGCCGTTGAATTCACCGGTGATTTTGAGGCGGACCTTGACGGAGGCGATGGTTCCAATGTCGGAATTGATGTTCCGCACATCGCTGAGGCCGGCATCGTTCCCGTCGGGCACCATCCGATTCGTGGTGAAGGTGTAGGTTTCAGGTGTCTGCGCTTGAAGAAACATTGGCTCCGCTGCTCCCAAAAGCAGCAATGAGACGATGGCTCTGAGATTTTTCACGAGTATGGTCATTTGAGGGTTGTTGCGCAGTGCAGCTCTTTTGGCCCGCCTGTGCGGGTCCGCGGTGTCGTAGATAGAACGGTCGATGTTTGTTTGGTGCGCTCTCATGAGTTATGGGTAGGTTGAGTGATAGAATCTCCCCGCGGCCGATGTATCCGTGAATGCGAATCCGCCGGTAGTATCCGCCGTGCTGGTTCCCAGCGTCAGCCAGGCAGGCGTGTCGAGGCTATCGGTATATTGAATCGTGTACGCCCTTCCTGGAATGCCTTGGAACTGGATCAGGGCCGCGCCGCCTCCGAGATCCTGAATAGCCACCACGTTTTGCGAGGGTCCAAAATCGAGAACGATTGCAATCGAAACCGAGCCGGTGGCCTGCAGTCCGCCAGTATCGGCGATTACATAGGAGTAGGCGTCCGGGTTGGTGAATCCCGCCGGTGGCGTGTAAAAAACCCAGGTATTGCTAACGACCACCGTGCCGCCCGCTGCGCTGATTGGGGTGACGGAACTGAGCGCCAAAACGTCATAGTCCGGATCGGTGTCATTGGAAAGCAAAGTGCCAACACGCACCTTCGCTCCGGAGCTTCGGTAGCGTGCAAAACTATAGTTTGCTGCGAAGGGTGATCCGTTGATGCTTTCATTTGGGCTAAGGCTGTTGGTGCTGCCGAAGAAATTGCCGTCACCCGTGTAACGCGTGGTGATGGCATGTGTGCCATGCGAAAGCGAAGAGGTGGTGAGGCTAGCGATACCGCCGGCCAAAGCAACGGGCGATCCCAGCGGCGTAGCATCCGCCAGGAACTGCACCGTGCCAGTGGGGGTCCCACTGCCCGGTGAAATCGGCGTTAAATCGGTAGTAAACGTAACGTTCGAGCCCGTCGGCGATGGATTGGCCGAGGATGAGACAGCGTTGATTGTGCTGGCCGGTGAAATCTCCAGTTGGCCGTTGATCAAAGTAAAAGCGTAATTGGTCAGTTTGCCGTCGGGGTCGTTGAGCGAGGGCACGATGCTGTAGCTTCCGATCGGGCTGGCGGCCGTGGCGACGGTGCTGTAGGTGGCGGTGATGTTGTCGCCGTTCTGCAGGCCGGTCAGGGTGCCAGTCAAGACCGGATCGGCTGCGCCGTAGATCCGAGATTGGTCATTGGCGGTCACCACAAGGATTCCTTTGACTTGGCCGGAGACTTCAGTACTGAACTCGCTCTCCATGCCCGCCGAATCCACCGAGGTGACGGAGAAATAATAGGTCGCACCAGGAACCAGTCCAACGGCAGTCGCGTTCGTCACGTTGCCCACGGGCACGACGTTCGTGTAGGTTTGGGAGGCGCCGCCATAATAGAGATTGTAGGCGACTACGTCGGCGTCTGTACTTTGGTTCCATGCCAGGGTGATACTCGCACCTGTAAATGTGCTGGCGGGGACCGAAGAGAAGGCAGCGACCGCGGCGCCGAGGAGGATGATACTTCGCGCCATCTGCCTCACTATTCCAAGAACGCGAGGGTTTTTCATAGCCTCAAGATCCGGCTGTGCGCCTGCCGGCAGCCAAGATCAGCTGGATCAACCGGAAGCGAGCCAGCAATCAGGGCGCCGAATAGGCGGGCGAGTCTTTTCATTAACAAGGTTGTTGTTTGGTGTTACGGCTGAATGAGTCCGGCTCGAATGGCAAAGCGGGTAAGCCCGGCGATGTCGTTGATATGAAGTCTTTGCATCACCTTTGCGCGGTGGTATTCAACGGTTTTGGGACTAATCCCAAGAGTTCCGGCGAGTGATTTTGGGTTCTGACTATTGGCAAGCCCGATCAAGACGGTCTTGCATCGATCAGGCAACGATTCCGCGATGTATTGGTCAAATTGGTTACTCATAAGTCAGCTTATCAATGCAGTTCATAACTAATTCTATTAGCTAATAAATTGCCAACGCCGCGGCGGTTTTTGCAACCCGTTTGACCAAAGCCACTTAGAGCCCACTCAATGGGTTTTGGCACCGTAGTGAGGAGAGGACAGCTCGTGCAGGGTGCACGAACGCGGATCAACAAACCATGCGTCTTGCACAACGCCATACGTTGTGGCAATGCCAGCGTGTCGGGCGGATTAAGTTGACTACCTCGAAATGATCGGATGGCTCGCCGGCTACTGCGCCGCAACTCGTTCCGGCGTTCAGATCATTAGTTTGCCGACCGACTGGTTCTACGTGATCCTTCCTGGAACCCTTACCTAGCGAAGTTCGGCAGGCTGTTTCTTGAGAAGTTACAACTCACGGGGGTTCCTCCGGTGAAGCAGGAGGTCTGCATCAATCACTCGGACCATAGATTCGATCCAAGGCCGTTTGGACATCAGGATGCGAGAAGGGTGGTTCGAATTCGGGGACAGCAGGAGGTTCGAGAGGCATGCCGCAGGCGCGACGTCCGAGGGCGAAGGCGAGGTCGTATAGTTTGACGATGTCGTTGAGGCTGGCAAGGCGGGGGCGCTTTTGGATTTCGCGCGCGGCATCGGAGGCAGCCTGCAGCATTTGCTCGTGGAGCAGCCATTCCTGGAGGCGGAAGCGTTCGGCGCGTTCTTTCCAGCTTGAGGTCTCATCGCGGAGGAGTTGATCCAGGGCGCGACTCGCGGCGTTAGCGCGATGATTGTCGAAGGCAGCAGCGCGGGCTTTCCAGTTGTGACGAGCGGAAAGCCGGCGCAGGCGATGAAGGGAACAACCGAGCGCGGAGGCGGTTTTGGTGAAGCCGCGCGGGGCGGGGAGCTGGAGCCAGGCGGCGAAGAGCTGGTAGTCAGCCGCGGGCTCGTTAGGCTGGAGGGACCACATTGGTTGAGTGTTCTTGGGCATGGAATCGGTCCGTTTCTGACCGAAATCGGACCGGTTTTCGGTTTTGGCCAGGTCGGGCGGCTCGGCGGTTAGAAATGAACAGTCAGTTTTCAATTTTCAGCAGGGGTTCGGATTCGTGGAATTTGAGAATCCGGCGGACCAGGGTGCAAAGAAGGCGGGCCGGGTTAGGAGGGCGAGACCAGAAGCGCATGGCGGGCGGGCGCCGTGCAGCGACGCGATGCGCCGGGCGGACGAACCGCCGCTTGGCGGTTTTACCGCGACAGGCCGGGCGGCAAGCCGTGTGGAAATGGTTACGCATGCCAATCCTGAACGGCCTGGCGGGTTTCATCGTAGCGGTCGAGCTCGACGCCGGCGCTGAAGAGGGTCGAGCCGCATTCGCGGTCGAGGCGGCGGCGGAGCTGTTCGGCCATGGTTTGCAGGCGCGCCGTTGGGACGGAGGCCAGGTCACGGTGGGCCAGTTCGGTGTCGAGCCGGCGCAATTGTTCAGAGAGGACTTTGAGCCGCTCTTGTTTCGAAGCGAGGGTATGGTCCACGAAATCCTCCCACTCGATCGCACGGAGGTTTTGGATGAGATGCTGGTGATCGCGGCTCCAGAGGATGAGGGTGCTTTTGGCGACGCCGAGCTGGTCGGCGATGCGTTGGAAGCTGACGCCTTTGGAACGCAGCTCGATGAATTTCTGAACCGTTTCCTGATCTTTCATAAATGGCCTTTCCTGACCGGAGCAAGAAGGTCTTACGGGGACCACTCCGGCATTTTCTCGCGGACGACGGGTTCGCGAGAACGGACGCAAGGTTACGGTTGATGGATTAATGGATTCCTGGATTACAGCGGGGATGCCATAAGACATCCGACCGCATTCCTGTTCCGGGCGGAATGCTATTCGCCGGGTAATCGCACGCGGCGTTGCAACGTCGATTGACGCGAAAAAACTAAAATAAATCGTAGAAAAGGACAAGAAGAAAGATGACGAATTCAGGGAGAGGGCGACCCTGCAACCGGGAATGCGTTGCTGAACGGCACAAAAAATGTTAGAAAGTTTCGTGCCTTATGCTTTTTATTCCAAGCTCGGCCGCCATATTCGGATGGGGCGGCTGCTATGAAACCTTTGATGCTGTTTTTCCTTGTCGTGCTGGCCGGATACGCGCGCCAGAACGCCGCCGTTGGAACAGGGGAAATCGCGCCAGCTAAAACCGCCGCCGCTCCGGCTCCCCTTGGTGCTGCGGCAACGGCTTCTTTGCGCGCGGAGCAGATCAGAACGGATTGCATCAAAGGCCGCCGCCTCATCTGCGGCAGAGTGCTCAGAATGTTTCCCGACGGACTGGTCGTTGAGAGCGGATGCAGCGACCTCTTGAGACCGCCTCTGACCGAATCCTGGGTCGTGCCCGGCACCGCCACCACCAGCCGCGATCCGGCTGTTTTGGAGCTCAACGAGCCGGGTACTGCGTGCATCGGCCTGGTTTTTCTCACCGACATCCCCCAAAGGCCGAAGGTAAATAATCACGATTACGTGGTCATCATAGGTTATCCCGCCGGGCAGTATGTTTATTCTCCCGCACCGAACGTGGGCAAAACAATTCGCAAATACTGCGCGGGCCTGGACACTGCGGTGAGGTCGACATGTCAGACCGAAGCAGACAGTTCCAAGACGAACTTCCCCGTCATCAGACACGTTTTGTTGATGCCAGATCGCGAAGACGGAGCGATCCCGCGGCTGCTTTCTCAAACTGGGGCCTTCGAGAGCACAGGGGATCTGGCGCCCTGCGAAGGTTTGGTCCCCTACGATATTAATGTCCCTTTTTGGTCGGACGGCGCAGCCAAAACCCGCTGGATGTGCTTGCCAAACAATGTTTCGTCTCACAATAGGAAGATCGGTTTCCATCCGGAGGGCGAGTGGACTTTTCCGAACGGCACGGTTTTTGTGAAACATTTCGAACTCCCCATCGACGAAACCCGGCCGGAGGCGAAGCGGCGGTTGGAGACACGGCTCCTGGTGTGTAATGCGACCGGGAGCGTCTACGGGGTGACCTACAAGTGGCGCCCGGACAACAGTGATGCCGAACTGTTGTCCTCCAACTTAGCGGAGACGATCCTCATCAAAACGGCGACCGGGACACGAACGCAGACGTGGTACTATCCCAGTCGGCAGGACTGCCGAATTTGCCACACCGACAAAGCCGGCGGTGTGCTCGGCGTCAAAACGCGCCAGATCAACCGTCCGGTCGCACTCGCCAATGGCACCGTGGAAAACCAATTGCTCTCCTGGAACCGCAGGGGTCTATTCGAGCCGGGCTTCCGCGAAGAGGAACTGCCGCGCTATGCGCGTTTGGCGCCGGCAGACGACCTGACGCGGAGCTTGGAGGAGCGCGCCCGGTCCTACTTGGATGCAAACTGCGCGCATTGTCATCGGCCAGGCGGCACGGTCGCCTATTTTGACGCGCGATATGATACGCCGCTGGCTCGGCAGAATTTGATCAGCGGAACTGTGCTGATCGATCAGGGAGTCGACAGAGCGCGCGTGATCGCCCCGAATGATATCTGGCGTTCGATCGCGTTCATGCGGGTTAACACGGTGGAAGCGATGAAGATGCCGCCTTTGGCGCATGAAACCCTGGACCAGCGAGGTGTCACATTACTCCGTCAGTGGATTGAGAGCCTCTCTGGGCGCGGAGTTCTAGCTCCCCCCACCTTTTCACCGCCATCAGGCAACTATTCAGGGCCGCTCGAAGTAACGCTGAAGCATCCTGAACCCGGCGTGACCCTGAGATATACGCTGGATGGGAGTGTTCCGACAACGTCTGACCCGCTTTACGAAGGGCCGATCAAGTTAATCGAACCGACGACCGTCCGGGCCAAGGCGTTCAGACAGGGGTTCACCAGCAGCATTACCGCCCAGGCCACTTTCATCATGGGCGATTGACCGCGGTACCTAACGCCGTCGGGTCACGGAGTGAACCACTTGTTCGCTGGAGTTTGGTTCGTGTAAAACTCTTCCAGACGAAGTCTTTCCAAGTGGCCATCCATGAATCCCAAGTCACACCGTACGGAGTGCCGCAGCGCCGGACGCGCATCGGCCGCGTCATTGAGGTCGCCATCGGGGGCGACCATCTTCAAAGTGTCGGGGCGCGGGGTGCGAAGATCATTTTCGGTGCCGAGATCGCCCAGCATGATGGTGCCGGAAGCCGTTCGCAACGAGAGGAGCCGGTTCGGAGCACTGGCGCCGGGGTCGGTGAGGTCAACAAAAGCCAATTCATTCAGGCCGTAGGAGCTGAAGTGGGAGTAAATATCGGCCGGGCAACAGTGAATTTGCGCGTTATTCGTATTCCGGTTGAGATAAGGGTCCAGCAGGCTGGGCCACGTGACGACCGTCCCGGCAGCCCCGAGGTACGCGGTAGGGGGCAAGAGGTTGTTCTGATCGTCGGCGTACATGAAAATGGCCAGTGCTTGCTGGCGAATGTTGTTGATGCAGGCGGCTTGCCGCCCCTTTTGGTGCGCCCGGGCCAGGGCCGGGAGCAGCAACGCCGCGAGCAAAGCGATGATCGCAATAACCACCAGGAGCTCAATCAAAGTGAATCCAGTGTCGCTGGACTCCGATTCGTGGGGCGGTTTCGCATTCGATAAACACGGTGGCGCGGGTGCTCCAACCAAAGGCCGGCGGGGCCTGCCAAAGCCCGGCAGGAGGCGATAGGGACCGCTTCTGGTTCCTGACGGAGGGTCCCAACACCGGTCCGCAAAAGCACCCTGACTGAACATAGTCACGACTTGTCCCGCCGCTTCGGGGTTCACATCGGCTTCGGCACGACCACCACGCCCCAGGGGCTGGCGCCTGCTTTAACACGAGCGACTTCCTTTTCAGTGTTGAGGTCCACGACGGAGATGTCGTCGGAGGGTCCATTGGCGGAGTAAAGATACCTGGCATCCGCAGAGATTGCGATACCCCACGGCCGGGTGCCAACTTTGATGGTGTTAAGGACTTCGCAGGTGACGGAGTCCAGAACGCAAACGGTTCCAGCGCGGCCGGTGCTGACGTAGACCTTTTTGCCGGTGGGAGAAACCTTCACGCACATCGGACGGGAACCCTTCGGCAGGATCAGGGTTTTGAGCAGCTTGTGGTTGACGGAATCAACGACGTGCAGTTGACCAGCAGATTCCGACGGAATAAAGGCGAGCGAGCCGTCCGGCAAAAAGTCCACCGAGCGCGGGCGGCCACCTACATTAAAGTGAGCGATCACCTGGCAGGTTTGAGCGTCCACAACGAAAATCTCCCCATCACTCTCGCAGGTGACATAAAAAAACTTGCCGCCCGGGCTCGTTCCGACGCCTTCAGGCTCCCGCCGGACCGGAATGATGTGCTCCCGTTTGCCGCTGGCAATGTTCAGTACGCTGGCAGTGCCCACATCCTCATTTGAAACATAAAGCCGGGTCGCGTCCGCGCTCAGGGCGAACTGCTCCGGATCCGACCCCACGGAAATCTTGCGAACGAGCTTCCTTCGCAGAATATCCACGACCGCAATCCCATCCGCGGACTTGTCAGCCGTTTTGTTGTCATCATCATCGTCGTCCCCGCCTTTGTGCAGGATCGGATTTCCGTTCGCATCCAACTGCGGAGGTCCCGAAATCGGGGTGCCGCTCAAGGCGACGTAAGCCGTCTTGCCGTCGGGGCTGGCCAGAATGCCGCGCGGCCGCTTGCCGACCGGCACGGTGGCGATCACCTTCTGATCAGCCCCGTCAATGATGGTGATGTCACCGGATTTTTCGTTGGAGACGCAGACCACATAGGCGTTGTTTCCCCCTGCAGCGGCGACAGCAGCCTGGCACAAGACCCCGGCCAGGAGGCTGGCAAAAGCGTAGCGCCCAAATTTCTCCATCATAATGTATTGAATTAGCAGCCAATACGTTTACCACGCCTTTGCCTTCGCAGAAAGGGCGAAGTCACATTCTCTGTTCTTTGATACCACAACGGCGGCCAGGGATCTGCCCCGAGCCCTGGCGGACAGTCGGTTAGCATATAATGGTCAGCGTTTCGGTCATGGATCTACGGGATTTTTAATTCATCCTAAAACGGCGTGCGCTTGTCTTTCAGAAACTGGGCATGTCCGTCCAGCAGAATACGATTGCGACCTCCGGGATGAACCGTCCGTCCTTGAAGTTCCGGCGTGACGGTGGGAATTGTCGCCGGAAAATAGGGGTCCACGACCAACTCAACGTCGCAAGCGCCATTGATGATGCCCAGGGTGGGGTCGTTGGCCGCTTGCAAATCCGCGACCGCCTGCGCCGCAGTCTTCCCCCAAAAATCTTCCAGGCCTGCCGGGTCGTCAGGCCGGTCAAAGCGCCACGCCCAATAACGGCTCACCAGCGCGTTTGTCGCCATGGAGGTGGCCTGGACGGTTTGCACCGCGGTCCCCGCCGCTGTGTTTACCGCGACTCCACAAGCCCAAAGCGTATCCCGCGCGCCATAGCCCTGTAACACGGACGGCCCCCAACCGCTGCGGGGATCGGACGGCGGCCAGCTCGTCCATGGCCGGAAGCCCCCAGGCAAACTGTTCTTCAGATTGCGCTGGTCCGGAAAGCGGTCGAGGTGGTCATCCAGGTACAGAATAAACGAGATGCCGATCTGCTTTAAATTGGAAACACAGGTGGCGCGTTGCGACTTCTGTTTGGCACGCGCCAGCGCCGGCAGCAGCATCGACGCCAGCACCGCAATGATCGCGATCACGACCAGCAGTTCGATCAAAGTGAAACCGGCGACGCGGCGAGCGTCCGGCTGGGCATGGCAACGGTCTTGCGTCATAGTAAATCTTTATCGAAGTTATTAGCGCAACGTAGTTCAACCCGGAACTTTTGCAATCAGGGCCAGAGGGTCGATCCCGAACCTTTAGCTTGGGTGTTTTGAGATTTGCGACTACCGGATTTGGACAGGCGCTTGTATTTTTTGGAGCCACCCACGACTAGTCATCCACCCGCGCTGTGGGCAGGCGGCCAAGGTTCCGGCCGGCCGTCTCAAGCGGCCTGGCAGGCAGCGCGGCTCCGAGTTGCCATCGCTTAGGCCGCTTATAGTCAGCGCGATCATTTGCGGCGCCAGGAGCTTGACGCCATGCGCCAGGAGCTTAAAGCGCGAAACGATTTAGCGGATGTAACATCCTGATAGAATGGGCCTTGGGTTTATCAGAATTCCGACGCGCTTACGTTGTTTTACCCATGCTTGTTCCGGTAAGCGGGCTGGAATTTCGCGGGCAGAAGGCAGCTTTTCCGTTCGAGTTTCTCCCTAAGGAGTGCGCACCAATGAGACCAGACGCAAGTCGCAGCAAAGGAAACCACATTGCCGCGATACTTGAAATGCTTAGCCGTCGGTGCGGGTGTTGGCGAAGCTAATGAAGGTATAAATCCTGCTCATACAAACTTGAAATGCAACAAAACCATAGGGTATTCTGCGGTAGCATGGTCCGTATTGTTCGGTGTGTATTGTTCGGTGTTGCCGCCAAACCACCTGCAACTATTATGTCTCCATCCAATGAACCGTGGATTGAACGGCACCGATTTCGAGACCGTGAGTTGGTACTGGGCCCGGACGCAGCCGAAGCACGAGCACATAGCGGCAGCGAACCTGAGCAGAAGGCTCGGGCTGGAGGTGTTCCAGCCGCGTTTGAGGATGGAGCGGGCGACGCGGCGCGGGATGGTGCGGGTCATCGAGCCGCTGTTTCCATGTTATGTTTTCGTCCGGTGCGCTTTGGAAGACCACCTGGACCAGATTCGGTACGTCAACGGAGTGAGCAGCGTGGTGCATTTTGGGCAACGGATACCAGGTGTGTTACGGACCGAATTCTCATCGTAGAAAGTGCCGTTTTTGTAACGAATTGACATCCGAAACCGCCCCCCGGCGTCGCACTTGGTCAATTCGCTACACTTCAGTGCCACAGTGCCGTCGTGAAAAAGTGCCGTCAGCGCCGCCCGTCCCTTGCAATTATCCCGCTCAACCGAGTCGGGCCGCACAGGGCCGTTTTCACCGCAACTCGCTGGCATATCGCGCGATCCAGGTAGCTTCCGGCGTTGGCCGCCGTTTCGTCCTAGCCGGCCCTCCGCCGACTTTGGAGGCCACGGTGCTACGACCAGAGCGCGGCTGCAAAACTCGCCAAACCCGTACGACGCGAATTTGGCACTGTTTTTGACGCAGTCGTAATTCGGCAACGTTTCTCGAAACTGGCCATTTTTCCATTTCCAATTCTGTCGCACGCTCATTCTCATACCACTTTTTACGACGCCGCTGGCACGATTTCCCGGATTTTTACGATGCCAATTTGGGGAATAATGTTGAATTGAAACCCCTCGCCGAGGCCGCTGGCGCGGCAGGGCCGCGCTCAACTCAACATTTTTGAGCACTCAACATTAGGGAAAAGTACGATGCCAAAAAAGTTCGCAACACTTACAGAACTCACCAAGAGGCTACTGTGCCACTAATTCAGGGTAAAACGATGCGATAAAAACGGATGGCAAAACTCGCTGCCTCTGTATCCTGGTACTCAAAGCGACCATTTTCGTCTGTGGTCGTCGTGCCAATATTGTCCCAATGTGACAAGTCAGAGGACGCCTGAACCGTGTAAGTGACGTTTGCGTCACCCGTGCCGGTCACGAGCGAATGATTGGTTCCTATGGAGAGGGTGACAAACCTGGCTGGTGTTATTGTCAACGTGCCATTGCCAAAATTGAAAGCATAGTTGTTGTCCGAGCCACCAGCTAAGAGCGTGTTTGAAAACTCAACAAACCCAAAGAAATTCTCAGAATTGACTGTACTTTTTTGATCACTTACCCCAGCAAACTGGGGATGCGATACACTTGCGATCTCACTGACACCGAATGGAAACTCATCGACTACT
>DATMRF010000126.1:0-35274 GCA_035566435.1 Candidatus Acidiferrum sp. | reverse complement strand
GCCGCCAACGGCGACAGCACTCGCGGCCAGTTCCAGGACCACGACCAGCGGGGCGATTCCGCCTTGTTCGCCTGGCGCACCGCTGAGCGTAGGCGCTTCTCCAACTCCTTGGGAGCCTCGAAATAGAACGACCTACTGGTCATCACCTTCCGCAAAGACACCAACCCCTGGAAGGATCGCGTGCACACCGCACATTCCTGAAGATGTTGCTCGACCGCCAGGTTGTGTACCACGTCCAACTCGGCATCCAGATATCCATGGATAACTTCTTGTGTTTCTTTGCAGTTCATTTGAGTTCCAGGCGTTGGACCACCAGCGTTCGCAGGTGCTCGCGGGCGCGGGCTAATCGCGACATCACCGTGCCAAGAGGCACCTCCGCGATATCCGCGATTTCTTTGTAGGAAAGCCCCTCGAGCTCGCGCAACACCAGGATCTCGCGAAAGTCGAACGGGAGATCCTCGATGGCTTTGCGCATCAGCTCCTGATCCGCTTTTGCCAGTAGCAACGTATCTGGCGTTCCTGTTTCATCAACGGTGCTATGTAGTTCTTCGTCAAAGGGCGTCCCCGTTTCCTCCCGGCGGTTCCGCTTGAGCCAATCGTAAAATGCGTTGCGAACGATTCGCAGCAGCCAGGAACGGCTGTCTCCACCACGGAACCCGCCGAGGAACTTGAAGGCTCGCAGGTAGGCTTCCTGGACGACGTCCTGGGCGTCCGCGTCGTTGCCCGCGAGCCAGCGTGCCAAATTATACGCGGCATTCATGTGCGGCATGATGCTTTGCTCGAACCTTGCGAGTTTGTCCTGTGCGTCCAACGTCGTGCTTCGCGATTCCGGGCCATTCGCTATCCAGACCGGGTCTGTGCCGGTTTTATTCCCGAGACAGACTGTAACCCATCTGCGGGAATTTTCAGGCGCCATTTCGGTCTGCGCCTTTGGGACCAGGGCCGAGGACCTAACGGTATAGGAGACAGAATTATTCACGATCAAGCGCGATGTCCTCGGTGCAAGACTGTGTCTCCAGTGATTTTATTCCCCGCATGAGAGATTTTTCCTCGGGAATAGAAACCAGTCACCCACGGTCTGGATGGACGAATGCACAGCCGCGAGCGTTTTCGGGGTTGTGCGCAATCTAGACCAACAAACTTAACTCGATATCCAGTATGTCCGACATCATCACGCATAATCACGACAAAGACGGCATCGACCGTCGCGGTTTCCTCAAATGCATGGCTTGGGCTGGCACCGGAGTCCTCTGGACCATGACCGGCGGAATTCTCAAGTCGCAAACCCTCACTCAGGTCTCCGATGCGGCGGGCGCTGCCGCCGGCGCCGATTTGAGTTTCGTTCAGATCAGCGACAGCCACATTGGCTTCAACAAGGAAGCCAATAAGGATGTCGCCGCCACTTTGCGGGAGGCCGTGGCCAAGATTAACGGCCTGCCCAAGACTCCGTCATTCATGCTGCACACGGGCGACCTGACTCATCTTGCGGAGGCCGAGGAGTTCGACACGCTGGACCAAATTTTGAAGAGCTGCAAAGCCCGGGAGGTATTTTATGTGCCGGGGGAGCATGACATTCTGAATGATAACGGCCAGCAATATCGCGACCGGTTCGGCAAGGGCTCGAAGGGTTCCGGCTGGTACAGTTTTGACCAGAAAGGCGTGCATTTCGTGGGCCTGGTCAACGTCATGGATATCAAGGAAGGCGGCCTTGGTGTTCTCGGTCGAGAGCAATTGGAGTGGCTGGAAGACGATCTGAAAGGCCGCTCCACCAGCACGCCGATTGTGCTCTTTGCCCATGTCCCGCTGTGGACGATCTTTCCCAAGTGGGGCTGGGGAACCGAGGACAGCGCGCAAGCCCTGGGCTACCTCAAGCGATTCGGTTCGGTGACGGTGCTCAATGGCCATATCCACCAGATCATTCAAAAAGTGGAAGGCAACATCACGTTCCACACGGCCATGTCCACCGCCTTTCCACAACCGCAGCCTGGCATGGCGCCCAAGGCAGGACCGATGAAGGTGCCTGCCGAAAAGCTGCGCAGCGTGCTCGGCGTGACCAGCGTGAACTATGTCGAAGGTCACAACACACTGGCGGTTGTGGATTCGCCATTGGCGGGTTGAGTCCGCCCCCTCACGTCGGCGGCTACATCATGAATCTTATGGACAATTCTCTTTGGGTAAAAATGCATGGGGGGACCACCCATTTCCCCATCGCTCTGGTTATGGCTTCCGCGCTCTTTGATTTGGCCGGTCTCGTTGTTCCGGAGGATGCTGGCAAATCCCGGCGTGCCGGTTTTCGTGCCGCCGGATTCTACACACTCATCCTGGGCGCCTTGGGGTCAATTGGGGCGGTTCTTTCCGGGCTGGTCATCAGCCGCTGGCAGCTTTGGGGGCGTGGTAACCTCGCCCATCACCATACCTTCCTGTGGCCCGCCTTCGGCCTGTTGACAGGCTTGGCCGTTTGGCGGCTGGTGGTGGGCAACCACGCCTCCAACCGCTCCTTCAGAATATATCTGGGGATCGCTTTTATCACCGCTGCCTTCATGGGAGCGGCAGGCTATTGGGGTGGCGAGTTGTTGCTTAACGGCTGATCTCACTCTGGAGGTATCATGTCGATCGAAGCAAAAGGATTGCTCCTGGGGTTGGCGGCTGCATTGGGACTGCTCGGGGTGACGTTTGGTCTGTCCCCGCTTTTTCAGCCAAAAAAGGCCACAGATGCGAATCGGGAACATCAGGCGAACGCGGTTGCTGTCACCTCGACGGATGTCGTGCAGGGAGACGCCAAACGAGGTTACAGCCTCTTTGACCACAACTGCGCTCCTTGCCACGGTGATGATGCGCGTGGGGACGAAGGGCCCAGCCTCTACAACCTCGTCAAGAGCGATGCCCGAGTTACAACCATCATCAAAGGGGGCATCAAAGGTGAAATGCCCTCCTTTGCCAAAAAGTTCACGGATGCGGATGTCCAGGCGCTGATTGCCTACCTCCGCATCTTGAAAGACTGAGCGCCACGAAAAGGCGCCCTGTTAGCACCTGCCAATCGTCAAATCGTACCAATCCATATATGAATCCGATGTTAGCCCTCTTCAATCTCGGCGGCGGAGAAATCATTTTGATCCTCGCGATTGTCTTGATTCTGTTCGGCGCGAAAAAACTGCCGGAACTCGCCAAGGGTCTCGGGCAGGGGATAAAGGAGTTTAAGAAAGCGACCCATAACGCCTCCGAAGGCATGCGTGAGGCCATGGCGGAGAGTCCTCCGACCGTGCGAAGGCATATTGAGCCAGCCACAATCGCCCCTACTGACTCCGAATCTGCTGTTGCACAAGATGCGACCAGCCCAACAGCCTGATCCATGACAAATCATACAACAAGCAAATCGCCCACGAAGCGGATTCTCATCCTGGGGGGAGGGTTTGGCGGTGTTTACGCCGCATTACATTTGGAGAAGTTGCTGGCGCGAAAGCACAATGTGGAGCTTTGCCTGGTCAGCCGCGACAACTTCTTCCTCTTCACGCCGATGCTTCACGAGATAGCCGCCAGCGATCTCGATGTCACAAACATTGTGAATCCCCTCCGAAAGCTCCTGCGCCGCACCGAGGTGCTCGTGGGTGGAGTGGAGCAGATTGATCTGCCCAACCAGCGAGTTGTCATTTCGCATGGGTACGGAAATCACTCGCAGGTGCTTCCTTACGACCATCTGGTGCTCGCGCTGGGGTCGGTTACCAATTTTTTCAACCTGCCAGGTTTGACGGAACTGGCCGTGGCGATGAAGTTTCTGCCGGATGCCATTCAACTCCGCGCCCAGATTATCGGGCATCTGGAGGAGGCCAACTCCGAACGCATTGTCACTGACCGGCAGTCGTTGCTCACCTTTGTTGTGGCGGGCGGCGGCTTCGCGGGCGTGGAAACCGTTGCCGCCCTGAATGACTTCGTCCGCGAAGCGTTACGCTATTATCCGAATCTGCGCAAAGAGATGTTGCGGGTGGTGCTGGTGCATTCCGGCGACGTGATTCTGCCGGAACTGGGGGCAAGCTTGGGGCGTTGCGCGCAGGAGGCACTCACCCGGCGCGGTGTGGAAATCCGACTTAACACTCGGGTCACCAGCATGACGGAGAACGAGGTGTTTCTAACCGGCGACACATCGATGCCCGCAAGCACTTTGGTATGGACTGCCGGTACCGTGCCCAATCCGCTGGTCTCTTCCCTGCCTTGCAAAAAAGAACGTGGCCGGGTGGTTGTGAACGAATTCTTGCAGGTCCCCGACTGGCCGGGGGTTTGGGCAGTGGGTGACTGTGGGCTTGTGCCTGACACCAGACAGCCGGGAAAGTCGCACCCGCCGACGGCGCAACACGCGATTCGCGAGGGCAAGCTTGTTGCGCAGAATATCGCGGCGTCGCTCGCGGGCCGGCCGCTGAGACCGTTTTCGTTCAGGACGATCGGGCTGCTCGCCTCCATCGGCCGCCGGCGGGGCGTCGCATGCATTTTCGGGTTCAATTTCTCCGGCTTTTTCGCCTGGTGGCTGTGGCGGACGGTTTACCTGAGCAAATTGCCCGGGTTGGACAAAAAGGTCCGCGTGGCCTTTGACTGGACTCTGGATCTTCTGTTCCGCAAAGACGTTTGCGCGGTTCATCACCGCCCGCGCCGTAGCGATGGTTATCGCGAAGAACAACCCGAGATCGCGTTTGAGAGCATCGGCCACGGTCGGCCGATACCGAACGCCGATCCTGCCGTAGCAAACTGATGCCCTCGAAAAAAGAAAGCGTTGGGGAATATTTTGCTCCCGCGAGCGGTCTGGACCGGCGGCTGAACCTTTTAAGAGCATTCGGATTGTAAATGCCAATGGATCGTCAAAGCCAGATTGACGAAAAATCAAAATCGCAAGTTATGCAACACATCCCAACCCACCTCGATCCCGCCCGCCGCAGCAGGGAACTCGCAACCGCGGACGTCAAGGCGCAGAACTCCAACGGACATCCCGGGAGGTGCGCCATCATTAAGTGCTTTGTTTTTGCCGCAACCATTTTGTTGTGCGCGCATCTCGGGGCTCAGAACACAGGTTCCAGTGGGGCCCAGAATGATGAGCGGCCTCATTCCCAGGGTGGGGCCCCGGACCAGTCGGCCAACCCCGTGCTGCAATGGAACAAAGCACTGCTCGTGATTGTCCGCACCCATGGTGCTCAACCGGCAACCATTCACCCCACGCGTAGTTTTGCGCTCATGCACGCCGCTATTTATGACGCGGTCAACGCCATTGACGGAACCCATGAGCCTTATCTGGTTCGTCTGACGGGCGTGTCGCGACTCGCCTCCAAGGACGCAGCAGCGGCGACTGCCGCGCATGAAATCCTTGTTCAGTTGTACCCGGCATTCGGAACGATGCTGGACGCGCAGCTTCAAGCGTCCTTGGCGCCAATTCCGGATGGGGCTGACAAGACTGAAGGTATCCGCGTCGGACAAAATGTCGCCGATAGCATCCTTGCTCTCAGAAGCAATGACGGCTCCGGCGCTCAGCCCATCCCGTACGTCTTCGGAAGCGCTCCGGGAACCTACCAGTCAACCCCACCGAATTTCCCAAAACAGCCGCAATTTACCCATTGGCCCCACGTGACACCGTTTGCGCTCCAAACCGCCAATCAGTTTCGTCCCGGTCCGCCGCCGTCGCTGACTAGCGATACCTATAGCGACGCATTCAATGAGGTTAAAGGGCTTGGGATCACCAACAGTCTTGCCAGTTCTGCGGACCAATCGCTAACGGGCCGGTTTTGGAATGGAGCGATTCAGAATTATTGGAACGAGATCGCTCAGACGGCGGCCGCGAGGCACCGCCTGACCACGGCCCAAAGCGCTCGCCTCTTCGCGCTGCTTAATCTGACCTTCGCCGATGCGGTGATTGCTTTCTACGATGCAAAATACACCTACAATTTCTGGCGGCCAGTCACCGCTGTTCGGGCCGCCGATACCGACAACAATCCTGAGACCGTAGCTGACCCGAACTGGCTCCCGGAGGCGGGCACCACAGCACCCGATCCGTCCTACCCCGGCGCGCACGCCGTGATTAGTGGTGCAGGGGAGGCCGTCTTGGACTCCCTCTCCAAGGGGCATCATTTCAGCTTCACCGTTACATCGGAAGTTTTGCCAGGAGTCGAGCGCTCGTTCGGCGACTTCCGAGACGCAGCCGAAGAAGCGGCTCTAAGCCGCATCTTCGCCGGCCAGCATTTTCGCTTCGACCTCACCACTGGAGAGCGGTTGGGCCGTGAAGTAGCTGACTTTGTCGTCGATCACTTCCTGACTCCCCGTCACGAGGAAGGGGACGAGGACAAATAGAAAAATGAGAAACCAAAAATCGAAAACAAAACCATCGAATATGCAAGATATACCGATCCACGAAGACTCCGCGCGAAACAGCGCAGAGAAGCCGAGCTCACAAGCATCGTCAGTCTCTAACCCTAAAGGATGTCTTGGCCGACGGACATTTATGAAGCGCCTTGGTCTGGGCGGGGTTGCTCTGGTGCCGGCGAGCACCCTGTTGGCGGGCAGGACCGTTGGCAGGGCTTCGGGATTTGGGGGCGGACTCACTCTCGGGGACGTCGCCATCCTTAAATTCCTGGCGGCTGTCGAGATCATCGAGAGCGACCTGTGGCAGCAATATAACGAAATGGCACTGGGCAACGAGTCCTACCAGCTTGCCCTGAATGTGCTCGACGGTGACGAAGCCACCTACGTCAACCTCAACACCCGGGATGAATTCAGCCATGCAGCCTTCATCAACGGTTATCTCGAATCAAAAGGCCACAAGCCCGTCAGTCTGGAGCAGTTTCGCAGGTTACCGAGCAGCCAGGCAACCGGGTCGGACAAAACCGCCAAGCGCCTGACCAATCTGATGCAGCTCACCGTTGATACGAGCTTCTATTTCCGTTATCGCAGTGCGCTCAATCCGGATTTCGGCGCCAGGTTCCCCCAAATCGTTGACTTGGTGAACGTCCCGGGCATTCCCAACTCGGACCTGCCCCCACCGACGGATTTAGATAATGGGTTCATGATCCAGTTTATCGCGAACACCGCCGGTTTCCATTTCGCGAGCATCGAGCAGGGTGGCGCGAGCCTCTACCAGTCGTTTCTTCCCAAGGCAACCAGTCCCGAAGTAATTCAGATCGTGGGAGCCATTGGCGGCACTGAGATCCAGCACTATCAAACCTGGACCGATAAAGCCGGCAATGCCCCTGCGTTGACGGATAATAAGGGCAACATGATCTTCCCCCAACTGCCCGCCGCGCCTGATTTACCCAACCCTCCCGACGGCACCGATAATGCCGCCGCGAACGACACCAACCAAATATTCGCCACACCCTGTCAGTTCATTGGCCCGAACCTGCCCCTCTGTTCAGTGATTCGGCCCATCTCGACTCAGCAGGGTGGTGCGGTGGCCACCATCGCCTTTTTCAAGAACGACGGACTGTTCATCGGTCAAGGCCAGGACTTCCTGGACTTCCTGAACGAACTGGCTGCAGAAGCCGATGCCGCCCGGCGCGAGTCCGACTAAGAATTCCCAAGGAGATCAACCGCACGTTCCCACCTGAGCCGCGGCCTGCCGGGCACAGCCCCGGCAGGCCGCATCCTGAAAGATCGTCGAAAATCCAAAACCGAGTTCGCAACAAACCCTTCCTTGGCTCACCTTCCGATCCGCCAGGTCCTACGCTGCCCGCCTATGCCCCTCCGCCCGGTCATCCGCCCAAGAGCTGAGCTTCCACGACCGGGCATCCCCGGCAAGCGGTTGCTGATCAGCATCTGGGGAACCCGGTTCTGGACGAAAACCATCGTCAACCTCCAAACACTCAAAACCACATCTGAAAACTGTAACCAAACGAACAAATTTCATGAGAAACACGCAAAGTTCGGCTCCCGTTGCACGACTGTTCCATTGGATGCTCGCCGGCCTCGCCGCATGTGCCTTCGCCTCCTCGCGGCCCGTCCTGGCTTCCAGCGTCGCCAACGTAAGTATCGGCGACTTTTTCTTCAGCCCTTCGGCGGTAACCATCAACGTGAATGACCAGGTGAAGTGGACATGGATTGGCTCCGTCGGGCATACCACGACCAGCAATACCGGTCTGTGGGACTCGGGCGTAAGAGGCAATGGGGCCACCTTTGTCAGCACGTTTACTACCGCGGGCAGCTTCCCATATCACTGCACGGTACACCCTTTCATGATGGGCACGATAACGGTTCAGGCAGCTAATGTGCCGCCGACAATCGCAATCACCAATCCGCCCAACGGTTCAGTCCTGGCCTCCCCCGCCACTTTCACGCTTGGCGCGAACGCGTCGGACACGGATGGGAGCGTCACGAACGTGTTGTTCTTGCAAGGAATGACCTCGCTCGGAAACGTCCAAAACAGTCCGTATTTGGCGGCGGTGCATAATCTGGCGGCTGGAGATTACACGTTCTCGGCTGTGGCCAGTGACAATGGCGGGGCCAAAGCGACGAACGAGATTATCATTCACGTCGTTACCCCCACGCCGATCACTCTCGGCAAGCCGCAGCGACTTTCCCCTACCAGCTTCGAGTTCAGCTACTCCGCTACGGCAGGCTTGCGTTACATCGTCCAACGGTCGTCAGATTTGACGCATTGGACCGCGCTCACCACTAACGACGCCACGAGCGGGTCTGAGATTTTCCTGGACCAAAGCGCAACCGGAAATCCCGGCTTTTATCGCGTTGGGCTTCTGCCCAATCCCTAAAGTGAGGCAAAGACCGCACACAAGAAGTCAGGAAGCGCCCCTTTTCACGGTCGAGGACCACCTGCGTGTGCAACAAGAAATCGAAGAACGAGCGTATGCGCTATGGCGCACGGCTGAATGCCCTGAGGGGGCGGCACTGAGCGACTGGCTTCGAGCAGAGCGTGAAGTTCTGGAGAGATTCGCGCTCGCTTATGACCCGCGGCTCTCAGCGCGCCGAGAGCCAAGGCGAAGGACGACTGCCGAGGGCAAAGAACCAAGCCCGGAGACCCTGAGCCTCGGGCAGCACCCGACCAATAAACCTCAAAAACCCGCACCAAGAATCCTCCCGCTGTGAATACGCTGTGAATTCGACTTCTATCACTCCCGGCATCAATCGTTATGGGGCGAGAAACACTGCCAAGCCCGTCAACTTCTATTGCGCCGCGCCGGCCGCAGAATCGGTTGCCCTGGTCGGAGATTTCAACGACTGGGATGCCACTTCGCATCCCATGCGACGGCAGGTCGATGGTTCTTGGTTCCTCCAGGTGCAGCTCGCCCACGGTCATCACCGGTATCAATTTTTGGTGGACGGCAAGCCACTCCTGGACCCGCGCGCAACGGGCATCGCTCGCAACGAACGCAACGAGCGAGTTTCACTCATTGCCGTCAGTTGATTGTCAGAATTACCTGACCAACCGGGACCACCCTTCAGGAGGCCACCGTCGTGACCGGGCCTTATACAGACGTGAACGGCTCTCCTGTTTCGCCGCTTACCACTTCAGCGACCGGGACGAAGTTCTATCGCTGGCGGCTGTAAACAATTCTTGCCGCAGTCAGTGGAGCGTCACGCCGAGGCGATAAAAATGGGTTCCGCCCGCGTTGGTTCCGAGGTTCGCGGTCGCGTCCTCAAAGCGAGGGTTTATGTCCGGGAGGACCGTTTCAGGAGCGAGCAACGCGGTCCAGGCCTGCAGGTTGGTCGAAGTGAGCCAGGAGTATGATACGTCGCTGGTCAGACGCAGGCGCGTGTAATTGGCGGCAAAGTACCCGCCAGCCGTGTTGAAGCCGAAGCTGAAGACCGGGCTGTCTTTGACCCAGGGACTGAGGCCGAATGCGTATTCGAGCGCGTTGACCACGCCGTCTCCATCAGGGTCGGCGCCGGGACCTGCCAATTGCGGTTGGGCAATCTGCGCCTGAGCGAAGCGAGCTGCGCGCCACGCCTGAAACGTGATATTCGAGGACACGCCGACTCGCGTTATGAACGGGTCGGGGTTGCCCGTGCGCGTATCCACCCACACGGCCACGGCGGGCACAGCCGGGCCGTTCGGGGCTGCGATACCCAGATAGTCGCCCAGCATATAGCCCGCGGACGTCAGTGGCGCCAGGCGCACGTCGCTGGAAGTTGTCGTAAGCCGGAGGTTGGGTTGCCAGGTTGCCCCGCCGTCGAGCGATTGCGCCAGGAACAAATCGACGAAGTTGGAGCTGCTTGGATTCACGCGCTCATCATAAAAGCTCGACACGAGTCTCTGGCCGTCCGGTGAGGAACTGATCGCAGGATTAAACACGGGCGTGTTGGCAACGTTGTCGCTGGCAGGGATGGGTGCGGTCCAGGTGAGGCCCGCATCGGCGGATTTGGTAAAAAGAACTCGGGGTTGCCCCTGATAAAGCGCCTGATACACCACATACAGGGAGTCGTTGGTGGAATTTCCGGCGGCCGAGGGAAGAAAAACACCATTCCGCATGAGCGGCGGGCTGTAACGGAGGACCTTGGCGACCAGGTTCGACAACGTGAAGCTGGCGCCCCCGTTCGTGGAAGTGACGACCTCGATGTATTCGTAGGTGGGGTCAACGGGCGCGAAATCCCAATAGACCACGGCCAGTTTCCCGGAGGGCAGAAACACCGGTTGTGAGCCCTGGCATTGCGCGTTCGGAGACGTAACAAAGATGGGGGTGCTCCAGGTCCGGCCCGAATCGTCGCTGAAGGAGGAGGCAATCGGGTCCGCCGTGGAAGTGAATCGGGTATAGGTGACCACGAGGCGCCCGGCTGTCGGGGTGCTTTGGAAGTTGTTGATGGCCATCCAGTTCTTATCCAGCGTGACAGCGGTTGTTGTGGAGCGGGTGACCTCGACCGGGGCCTCAAAAGTCGCGCCGAAATTGGTCGAGCGGCTGATAACGATCGCCGCGGTGCTGAAGGCGCTATCGAGTGCGACCAATGTGTTCAGGTAAATGCGTCCCTGCAAATCGAACCCGGCCACCGGATCGGTGGCACGAAAATAAGGTCCACCCACCGCGGTTGTCAGGCCGGGAATCAGCGCCCGCGTCCAGCTCAGCCCGCCGTCCTGGCTTACCGAGTAACCACAGTCCACAGCCCCGGCATCGGTATAGCGGCCTTCCTGGAAGGTGGCCACCAGGACATCCGGTTGAGAGGGATGCCGCGCGATGTGGGGCTCTGCCTGAGCAAGCATATTGGCCGGCAGTTGCGGAGGGTCGTTGCCCAGCCGGAGGTTCAGCCCCACTCGCGGGTCCAATCCGGCGGCTAGTGAAGCGTCGGCAGAAGCTGCGAGCGTCGAAGCAGGACAAAACGCGAAGAGTGCCAGACCGAAAGAGTACAAGAAGATTTGTCTCACGTGGTGGCCTGAACATTACCGATGCACGTCTATCCGGTAGAAATGCAGGCCGTTTCCGCTGCTCACCGAGTCGGTGTATGTGTTCTGCGGCGGTGTGGCCGGCAGGTTGGTTCCGCCTTGCAGAGTGATAAAGGCGTTGGTCCCCGCCGTGAGGTTTGAGGCGCGGCTAAGGTCGTAGAACCGATTGGATTCGCTCGACCAGCGCAGAAGGAATCCTGCTGCCGGTAACGGCCTTCCGCTGATGATCCGGAAGACAGAGTTGGCGTTAGTAGGGTCGGTCCCCGCTACATACTCTTGCCAGTTGTTCATGCCGTCGCCATCCGAATCCAGATAATCCGCGCTGCCGTCCGAAGGCAGGCCGTGCGCCGCGAGCCACGCATGGAAATCGATCACCGCCTGGGAGTCGATCGTGAACCGCGCAGCGGCGGACGTTGGCGACAGCCCGTATCCCCAGACCGGACGGGTAACATTTTCCGGGAAGTCGGCGTTGCCGATGCCGGACTGGACCTGCACATCCACGGTCCCCGAACCGGAAGGTGCGCTCGCGGTGAGATGGGCATCGTCGGTGACGCTGGCCGGCACAGAAGAGGTGCCGAACCACATCTGTAACCGGCCCGCCGCTCCGGAAAAATTCCGGCCGATGATCGTGACCGGAGTCCCCGCTCCGCCATGAGCCGGGCTCACGCTTGTGACTGCGGGCGTCAAGTCCACAACCTCGAAGTCGGTGAAGTGAAGGCTTTTCAGCCCATGTGTTGTATCCTGAATATCGTTATCGTCCCAGGTGACTGAAAAGCGATTGCTGGAGTCCACTGAGTAGCTGGCGCCACTCAGGAAGAAGCTGGATCCGTTGTCGGCCACGATCATGCCGTAGTTTTTCAACGCCTGGGCGACCGCTTGGGACTGGGGGTTGAGCAAAGAGATATCGACGCTGGCTTTGAGCCGAAATCGCGCTCCCATGGGAGGCTGGATCGCGGGGACGCTATTGCCCGGATTGGCGTTATGGGAAGCGGGATACAGATACTTGTTTAGAACCACCGCATTTTGGAGGGTGAAACGCAGCGCGTGGCGGATCGCGCCCTGTCCCCCCTGGCTCACGGGCAGCGCTTCATCCGGGCGTGCCAAACCGGGCAGGATCGGTAACCCGGCAGCATCGGCCGATGTCCAGCCCAGGGTGCGGAATGAGTTCGCCTTCATGTCCCAAACGGCTTCGGCGTCCGCATGCCAGCTCCCATCGGCGTTCTCGGAGGGGCGCGAGGCACGATAGAATTCGTATGCTATCGTGTTGTCAACGTCCCAGACCAGGAGATGAGAATCCCCGCGATTGTTGACCCCGACATCCGGCCCGTTTTGGAAATCGCCCTCCACGACCGCGTTTGCGGGAATGGGAGCAGGCAGGAGGTCGCTTTCGCCGGGATAGGCGTCAATCACCACGTTAACTTTCGGAGCCGTGTTCCCGTGAACTGCATTGTAGGGAATGCCGTAGAGGGGATTGGCCGACTGAGTATCCTGCCCGAAATCCGGGTGGAACCGGCCATTCCCGCTAAGGGCCACAATGTTGCTGATGACCGTGGCCGAATTCGTAGCCACTGGAGCATTAGCGATATTCTGGTTCCACGGGTTATCCGGCGGGAAAAGCGCTGCCGCAGGGGTCACCAAGGCGCTCATCCGTAGAATCGAGATGAAACCGAATGTCCTGGTCAGCCACACCATCGCCTCGGCAACATTCCGACGAACGACGTGTATCAATAAAGCGTCGGCCGGAACGGATCGGTTCTTCGGCATCTTGAAATCGTGGCAACAGTGGCCGCGTAGCGCAAGACGAATGACAGGTTGCGGAGGCAAGGAGGCATTGCGCTTTATCGCCTGATTCATCGAGGATTTGGAACAAGGTTTCTCAATAACGCGTGCCGGGATAGCCGCGCAACGAACAAAACCATGTGCCAATTACGGTGAGAAAAGGCGGTTTCGATGAATTCATGCCCATTTGTCCACACCAGCGTGCTGATGGATGGTTGGCACAGGGAGTGCTCTTCCAATCCTATGAATGTTTCCGGTAGCCCCCTGCCTTTAGAGGGCGAACTCCCCGACTCCCAGGTTCGGCATTTCGGCAAAGAGCAAATCCTCATCGCCGAAGATGACCCTACCATGTCTCAGGACCTCAAGTACAAACTCGAGAACCTCGGTTACGAAGTGGCTGGGATCACGAATTCCGCTGAGCAGGCAATCGTCCTGGCCCAGCGTCTCAGGCCGGACCTCGTGCTCATGGACATCCAACTGTCGGGCGAGATGGATGGGATCCAGGCCGCCGAGCAAATCCGCACGTTGCGAGTCCCGATCGTTTACATCAGCGGCTACTGTGACGGTCCCGTGCTCCAGCGGGCTCAGCAGACCGAACCCTATGGTTACATTCTCAAGCCCTACCGAAACGCTGACCTCAGAATATCGGTCGAGATGAGTCTCCAGCGACACCGGGCGGAGCAGGAACGAGAGCGATTGCTCCAGCGATTCAACGAAGTGCTGGCCAGCGTCAAAACGCTGACGGGCCGGCTGTCGATTTGCTGCTACTGCAAGAAAATTAGAGACGAGGCCGGCGACTGGCCGGACGTTGAAACTTACGTCATGAAACATTCCCATGCGTCCTTCACCCACGGGATGTGTCCGGACTGCTTTACGCGAGTACAAAAACGGATCGAAGCCATTGAGGGAGTGGATGCCGCTTCAGGATCGGTCGTTTTAGGCTAAGAGCGTTTTTTTGCAAATAGCTCGCGAAAGGGATTGCGAGCCCGGTGGGGCCGATGGCGAGGCGTGATGAGGGCGCATACCAGCCTGGGAAAACGGTTTTTGCGACTCTTTATGCCCTTTTGTGGCTAAAACTTTTCCGCGGGACTCCACCATTCCAACACTCCACGACTCGATCCGCCTTCTCACTCATCGATCAGGATCTGAGCGGAGTTGCAAACGGTCGTTTCGTTTGAAATGCTTTGCTCAGACCCAATATGAATGGCATCTGGATCTTATCGCGAGGAGTCCGGGCGTTGCTGCTCTGTTTTGCTCTGTCCGCGGCAGCTCGAGATGGGGCTGCCGGGGACGCTCGCCCTCCCGTGGGCATCTCGTCCCATCATGACTACTGGGCGGTCGAGGATGCCAAGGAGCGCGAAAAGTTGCCGCTCTTTAAAGTCATTCCAGCCGCGAAGCCGGATGAATTGACACCGGCCAACGGCTTTCCGAAGCCTGAGACATTCCTCACATGGCATCGATCTCACGGGGATAACGGCGGCATGCGCTATTCCGCCCTTGACCAGATAAACCGCCAGAACGTGACCCGCCTGCAACAGGCCTGGATTTATCACTCAGCCGACGGCAGCAATAACCTCCAGTGCAACCCCATCATCGTCCGCGAGGCCATGATCGCGCCCACCGCGGGCCGATTTATGGTGGGCATCAATGCGGAGAACGGAAAGGAACTGTGGCGGTTCAAGCTGGCAGGGCGGCCGGCGTTTCGCGGATTGATCTATTGGCGGGGCAGCGAGAGCGCGCAGGAGCGCGTAATGTTTTGCGCCGGCAAATATCTTTATGCGCTCAATCCCGGCACCGGTGAGGTGATCACAAGCTTTGGAGAGAACGGGCACGCGCTGCTGCCCGGTCGCGCGCAAGGCGATTTTGGCGCCGCCGCGGCCGGCCCGGCCATATTCCACGAAATCATCGTCGTGCCCGGGTTCGAAAAGGACGTCTGGGGTTTTGATGTCGTCACGGGCAAACTGTTGTGGACCTTTCACACTGTTCCGCACCCGGGGGAATTTGGTTATGAGACATGGGACCGCACGGAAAGTTATGCCGCGAATTGCTGGACCGGTATGGCGCTGGATGAAGAGCGCGGCATTGCTTACATCTCCACCGGCGGACCCAAGCCAAACTTTATCGGCATCAGCCACCTCGGTAACAACCTGTTTGCAAACTGCCTCCTGGCACTGGACGCGCGGACGGGCGCCCGTCTTTGGCATTTCCAGGAAATCCCCCACGACCTCTGGGACCGGGATATCTCTGCCCCACCCAATCTCGCTACCATCACGCGGGACGGCAAGCGGGTGGACGTGGTTGCGGTCACCACCAAGAATGCCGATACCTTGCTGGTGGACCGGGTGACGGGCAAACCCATCTTCCCGTTCCGCTTCCGCCGCGCGCCTACGAGTGATTTGCCGGGCGAAGTGACGGCGCCCTACCAGCCGGACCCGGAGCTGCCCGAGCGGTTCGGCAAAATGGAGTTCACCGCCGCCGACCTCACCGACCGGACGCCCGAAGCCGCGGAATTTGCCGCCGCCAGGTTCAAGAGCGTCACCACCGGCTTCTTTCGCCCAGCCAGCCTGGGGCACCCCAATCTGTATTGGGGCATGGACGGCGGCGCGGAATGGTCGGGCGCGTGCATTGAACCCGCAACGGGGCGGCTCTATGTCAGCGCAAACCACCTCGGCTGGATGATTTCCGTGTTTCGCGATGACGATCCGCCTGAGGAATCCTCCGGCCCAAAATCGCGGGGCCGCCTCGTGTACGAGACCGCTTGCGCGTCCTGCCACGGGTTGGACAAGCTGGGCATCGGCGTCGCGCCCCCGTTGCGTGGATTGCGTTTTCGGTTGTCCGACTCGGAGATCAGCCAGCAGGTTCGCACCGGTACCAACGGGATGACGGCCTTTCCCACGACCACTTTGAGCGAGGACGATCTCAAAGCCGTGACCGATTACCTGCTCTTGCGCGACCGTGGCACGCCGCCGCCGAATGCGCAATCAGAACGACCCCGCTACAGTTTTACGGGTTATCCCAGGTTCCTGGACCACGAAGGCTATCCGGCCAGCAAGCCGCCGTGGGGGACGCTGAATTGCCTCGACCTCAACACGGGCAAATTGGTGTGGCAAGTGCCACTGGGCGAATACCCGGAACTCGCCGCCCAGGGCGTTCCCAGGACCGGCACGGAAAATTACGGCGGGGCGATTATCACCGCCGGCGGGTTGCTTTTCTGCTCCGGGACGCGCGACCGGAAAATCCGTGCGTTCGACAAGGAAAACGGCAAGGAATTGTGGTCCGGTGACCTGCCTTGGGTCGGGAGCGCGCCGCCGGCAACCTATGCCATCAATGGCCGCCAATTTGTGGTGATTGCCTCGACCGGAAACAAACTCGGCCGGCAGAACGAGTATGGCGATGCGTACGTGGCTTTTGCGTTGCCAAAGAAAAAGTGACCCGGTTTTCAGGTTTCTCCCTCTCCTGCTTACCATTCCCCTTACCATCGGTTACCATCGGTTACCATGAGTTACCGTCGGTTACCGTCGGTTACCGGGCGGTTACCGGCTGGTTACCGAAATCTGAGCGGTCGGTTACCGGGAAGCCGCGAATTTCGGGAATCGGGGGAAAAGGGACTGCGGGACCACGGGACTACGGGACCACGGCTGAGGACGGAGTGGCCACAAGAAGGCGCGAAAAGGCACAAAGCGGGTGGCGGTGAAGAGGGAAATTAATTTTGGTCGCGAGCGATCTCGACCAATCTTGACCGAACGGGACGGTGGGGCGGGCGCGGGCAGAAAGGAGAAAACTGCAGTTCGGCCCTGGAAGAATTTCCCGTAATTGGGCGTCCGTAGGTGAAATTAAGCGTAATCGAGTGCAGCCGGAGTGGGGAAGACTTCCCTATGCACATGGCTGCAGATGGCTGCAGATCGGTGCCGATGCGGGCACAGGCCGGCTGAGCTATCGAGAGTTGTCGATAGCTGTCATGGCCAAGAATCTGGTGCTGGTGTGCGCTATTTTATTTTCTCCGCCAGGGGGGTGATCCAGGGGTGATCCAGGGGTGAAACGTTTCCGCAGGCCGTGTTTACCGAGTGATCGTGCGTTTCAGGGGTTGCCGAAGGCTGATCCTTGAGGTTGACAAGGCTGATCCATGAAGGTTGAAAGGGTGGTTTGGACCGCGGATTACACGGCGCGGCAGGGCCGCGAACCAAGACAACGGAGGAGCACCGCGGAATATCGATGTGGGCTGAACTTTGACCGGGAAGCGTGCGGTTGGCCGCGGTTGGCCGCGGTTAGCCGCGGTTGGCCGCGGTTGGTCGAAGTTGAGAAGAACGATTGTGTCGACTTTGGAAAGTTGACAGTTGACAAGGCCAGGGCAGGAAGGTGGGCTGCCATTAGGGCGGACCCTTTATTTCTGCCTGCGAGCGTGTCCTGGCGGGGCGCCGTTATCCGTCAGGCGGCGTAGCACGATCCGTTATCCGTTAGGGTGGTCCGGGAGAATTTCTTTCTTCGAGCATGGGCTGAGAAATGCAAAAGTGTAGCCAAAAGCGTAGCAGAGCGCGGAAGTCGTTAATGGCAAGTTGTTTGTGAAGAGCAAAAGCGTAGTCGCAAAAGTGTAGCAGGTGCAAAAGTGTAGCAGCAAAAACGTAGCAGAGCGTGGACCGGTGGGCGGGCGGAATATTTCTTTCGCGCCAGAAGGTGATCCAGGGGTGATCCAGCGCCCAGACGTTTCCGCAGGCCGTGTTTACCGAGTGATCGTGCGTTCCAGGGGTTGCCGAAGGCTGATCCTTGAGGTTGACAAGGCTGATCCATGAGGGTTGACAGGGTGGTTTGGGCCGGGGATTACACAGCGCGGCAGGGCCGCAACCCAAGACAACGGGGGACCACCGCGGAATACGCGGAATACGCGGAACAAACGGATCGAGGACCGGCCTTAGCGCTGCGCTTCGGCCCGGCAGGCGAGGACGAGGATTACGGTGGGCTGTGGTAGGTTTGCCCGCCCAGCGTTCGCACGCTCATTTCTCCGTTATCTCCGTTTCCTGTTCAATTCCGGGTGAATGGCCACGGCTGCGGCACATCAGCCCCACGAAAAAGAACTTTCCACGTTCTTCGACGTTTGTGCGCGTTTTTCCACCTCGCTCCGAGACCCAAAACTCGACCTCCCTCCAAATCCGCCTCCGGGAGCGTCGCCAGCGGCTAGGTTGCTTTCGCTGCCTGCTTCAATTTCCGGATGTCGAGTTTGACCATTTTGAGCATGGCCTGCATCACGCGTTGCGATTTTGCGGCGTCCTTGCCGCTCAGCAACTCGGCCAGGACCGTGGGGACGATCTGCCATGAGACTCCGTATTTGTCTTTGAGCCAGCCGCACTGCACCTTTTTCCCGCCGGCAGAGAGTCTCTTCCAGAACCGGTCCACCTCGGCCTGCGTGCTGCAGTTGACGACAAACGAGATGGCCTCGGTGAACTTAAAGTGCGGACCGCCGTTAAGCGCCACGAAATCCTGTCCCTCGATCTGGAACTCGACGGTCATCACGGAGCCTGAGCGTTGGCCTGAGGCTTTTTCTCCCTCTTTGCCGTACCGGGCAACTTTCCCGATTTTGGAATTTTTAAAGATCGAGGTGTAGAACTTCGCTGCCTCCTCCGCCTGGTTATCGAACCACAGAAACGGGGTGATCTTTTGCACAATCTTGTTCACAGATTTCTTCATTTGTTCAATTGCGGAGCGCCCGTTTGGGGATTCCATTTCTCTGTAGCAGACGACGTGAGGAGTCTCTGATCTCCCGCAATGCGGTAATTTGCATCAACGGTTTGAGACTCCTTACGTCGTCTCCTACAATTTCAAAACAAGCTCCAAGAGGAATGCACCGACCCCTTCGGGACGACGGCCCATTCGCTCCGGACCCACTTGCAGGCGCCGCTTTACTTCTGGTCAGCGGGTCTCACGCTGACCATCCAACCGATGCCGAAGCGGTCTGCGACCATGCCGAAGCGCGGGGACCAGAACGTCTTCGCCAGCGGCATCCGCACCTGCCCGCCGTCAGCCAGCGCGGCGAAAACACGGTTGGCCTCGGTTTCATTGGCAACCGAGAGAGCGAGCGAAAAACCCTCAAAGTTGGCCTTATCGGCGGAGCAGCCGTCGGACGCCATCACCGTGGTCCCGCCGACGCGGAAGCTGGTATGCATGATTTTGTTCTCGAAGCCGGGCGGGACCATGCCGGGCTTGGGCGGCTCAGGGCTCTCCTTGAAGCGCATCATCATCTCGACTTCGGCGCCCAGGGCCTTGCGGTAGAATTCGACGGCCTCTTCGCAACGGCCGTTAAAGAAGAGATAGGGTTCAATAACTCGATTGTTGTTTGTCGTGCTCATAATGTTCGGTCATTTCTATTGTTTCGTTGCCTTTCATCTCTACGACGAACGACCGTGGCCGTTCAGGACACTTTTTTGCGAGAGACTTGCATCACCCTCCTACATTTGGGAGCCGAGTCAAATAGCCCAAGCAATCCCCAATTGGTTTGAACCTTTTCTGGCTTTCGACATTCCACTGGTTAGAAATGCTGGTAGTGGCTGAACGCGACCAATTGCCCGTGCCGCAAGCCCGGGCCGGGGACCCGGCGGCCTGGGACGTTCTGTTTCGCCGTTACCAACTGCCTTTGTATGTCTATGTGTTTGAGTTGGTGCACGACGAGCAAACGAGCCTGGATCTCGTCCAGGAGACGTTTATCAATGCCGCGCGGCACATCGACGGCCTGCGCGAGGACGACAAATTCGGCGGCTGGCTTTTCGGCATTGCTCACCAGAAGTGCATCCAACGCTGGCGCAAGCAAACCCGGGAGGAAAGCGCGTTCGAGGAGGTCGGGGCGGACCCGCCTGAATTGGGGGCTGGCCCGGACGACCTGCTCATTCGCGAGGAGCAGGAGGAGGAGTTCATGGGTCTGCTGAATCAATTGCCGCCGCCGCAACGCTCCGTTTTGTTGCTTCATTTCGTCGAGGATTTCTCCGTCGAGCAGATTGCGCAGATTACCGGCGTCGCTCCGGGCACGGTGAAGTCTCGACTGCACTACGGGAAGAGGGCTCTTAGAAAACTGATGGCGGAGTCATGAAAACGCCACGTGAAGCTTTGTTCGAACGCCATCGCCAGGTCGAGCCGAGGCTCGATGCCGTCCGGCAGAAAGTCCTCGCTGCGCTCCCGGCATCGGGAAGCGCGGATGCGCTCCAACCCTGCCGCGGCGAGAGGTGGTCGATCCAGACTACGCTCAAAAAAGCATGGTTCGAACTCATCTGGCCATCGCGGCGCGCATGGGCTGGCATGGCCGCGCTTTGGCTGGCGGTGCTGGCGGTAAACCTGGAGATGAAGGCGACCTCCTCCAGAGTGCTTGCAGGAGGCTCTGCGGCGGCGCAGGAGATTGTGCAGGCGGTTGAGCAGCAGCGGCGGTTGCTGGCCGAGCTGCTTCCCCCTGGGAAGCCGTCCGCCGGCGAGCCGCGGTCGGTAGAAGCTCCGCGTGCAAATCCCCGCCCGCGGAGCGAGGGGCCTGTGCCTTTCAAAGCGTGTTAGACCCAATGGCACATGAACACATCTTCAGATTCTTCGGCTTCAGCTCCTAACCCTTCCTCCGCTCGCCGCTGGCGGGCAGCCCGGCGGTTGCTGGTGGCTGGGTCGGCACTGGCGACGTTCTTTGCGGTTGTTTACACGGTGGAAAACTGGCGCGGGAAACGGGCGTGGGAGAATTGCCGGCGCGGACTCGAGGCGAAAGGTGAGGTGCTCGATTGGTCGGCGTACATTCCGGCGCCGGTGCCGGACGACCAGAATTTCTACAAAGCGCCGAAGATGCAGGAATGGTTTGTGAAGGATTCATTGCGGGACCTCCGGCCATCACCGGGCGCCACCACCGCGCATACAGCAGAGCCTTTCGCGCTCGCCCCGCGGAAGGACAGCAATCTGGTGGTGGCCGAGGTAAAAGTAGTCGCTTCTAACACCCCGCTCGGGTCGCAGGCGGCCGACCCGGTGTTGCGTTTCGACGACCCGTCGGCGCGGGCTCAAGCGGCGAAGGTGCTGAGCGAGGTTCTTGGCCCTTTCGTTATTAGCCCCAGAGCAGGCGTTGTGGTCGCGCGGGCGTTAGAGCAGATCAAGCCGTTACATTTGGTGCTGCAGGCGGACGCAGTGCCGGCCGTTAAAGAGCTTGCTGCTTTTTTCCCCAGTAACCCGGTGACCAACCTGGCGCTGGCTTATTCTGACACCAGTTACCTTCAGGTGGGTGCTTCGGGGAGTAACACCTTCCGGATTCTTCTGAAAGAGCCGGTTTATGGGGCGGCTGATTATCTATCGTGGACGGAGCCATTGACCGCTAATTTCGACCTGGTTCGCAACGCGCTGAAACGCCCTTATGCGCGGATAGACTGCGACTACCAGCAGCCCTTTGCGATAGGGATCCCGAATTTCATCGGGATCCGTACCGTGGTGCAATTGCTATCGCAACGGGCGCAGTGTTATTTGTTGCTCAGCCAGTCGGAGGCGGCCTGGCACGAGCTGACGCTGGTCCACGACTTGTGCCAGATTTTGATGATCAAACCGTCCGGCAAGCCGCTCACCCTGGTGGGGGCGATGATTCACGTGGCCGTCATCGGGTTGTATGCGGACATCGTCGAGGACGGACTGCGGCTGCACGCGTGGCGCGAGCCGGAACTAACGGCCATCGAGCGCCAGCTTGCGGACATCGACCTGCTAGCGCCGGTCGTCGAGGCATTCCGGGAAGAGCGCGCGGCGACGTCCCGCACTTTTGAAACCATGAGTCGCGGCGAGTTGGTCAAACTATTCAACTTTGACCGTTCCGGCAGGTTGGCGCTGAGCTTGATGCCGCGCGGTTGGTTCTACCAGAACATGGCCTTGGGCGCGGAATTCGAACAAGAGGTGGTTGGCAATATGGACGCGACAAATCAGATGGTTCTGCCACACCAGATTTCCGAACTCGTTCGCCGGCTGTCGCCAATCTCCCAGCGACGCTCAGCCTACAACTTTTTATTGGGCATGGCCCTCCCTAACTATTCGAAAGCGGTGCAAACCGCCGCGCGGAATCAAACCCTAGTGAATCAAGCCATGCTCGCTTGCGTGCTGGAACGCTATCGCCTCGCCTCGGGACAATATCCCGAAACGCTGGACGCCCTCACGCCCCGATTTATCGAAAAGCTCCCGCACGACCTCATCGGTGGCCAGCCCTTGAAGTATCGCCGCACCGACGGCGC
This sequence comes from Candidatus Acidiferrum sp., assembly GCA_035566435.1. GTDB lineage: Bacteria > Verrucomicrobiota > Verrucomicrobiia > Limisphaerales > UBA8199 > DATMRF01. The sequence goes on along the minus strand of DATMRF010000126.1, from coordinate 12,933 downwards.
AGGATACCTGCTGTATTCCGTCGGCTGGGACGAAAAGGACGACGGCGGCGTGCCGGGGAAGTCGAGGGAAGAGGGCGATTGGGTCTGGGAACTTCACTGAAGCCGGTCTGCGGGTGCTCCGCCCTCCGCCTGGCAGGTATGAAATAACCTGGTAGCGAGGATTGGAAGGTTACCGTTGAAAGCTTCGACGGTTTACATTCGGCCTTCACGTTCGAACCTGGCGGGCAATGGAAATCTTGTCGTCCGGGCGAGGTCCGGCATAATAGGGGCATGGCGTTTCGGATTCACGACAGCGTGGTACGGGGTGAGATTGACAACCGCGTGAAGGGAAAAGTGAGCGGCAGGATCTGGGTGGAAGGCCGGGCTGAGCCGGTGCTGCTCGAGCTGAAAGGCAACGCCTGGCCCGATCTTGCCGGGTGCCTGCTGACCTTTACCAATCCGCAGGAGTGTATCCGGCATCTGCATCTCGATTCACTCGATCCGCTCCAGCGCGGCAGCATCGGCGACCTTACGGCGTCGCGGAAGGTCCGCGTGTTTGACGTGCCACTGCAAGAAGCACTTGAAATGATCGACCGGAAGGAAACGCCGCCGGAGCACATCGCCAACAGCCTGTATCTTGAATGGTTCAGCGAGGCGAATGGGCGCGTGGTGGTCGAGAGCGCGGATTATGAACTAACGATCTCCGCGCCCGAATGGCGCCTGACGCCGGAGGAAGACGCCGAGCGGGCGCAGCAAGCCGCAGCCGGCATGAACGATTTCATGGGGAAGCTCACCGAGGCCATCGAGCAGCATCAGCACGGGCAGAAAGACCCGGAAGAAGAATGGGACGAGCACGATTACGAGAAGTTCCTCAAAGAGTCCGACGCGCGCACGGATAAATACATGGAGTTGCTGGATAAGTACGGCGATTCGGACGAAGCCGAGGCGAAGATCTCCAAAGAGATGGGCTGGGATAGCGGCGAGGAAACGGAGGAGGATGGGGAGGACCGGATGTCGGTCGAGGAAATGAACGCGATTTGCAACGACGCCGCGAACGAACCGTCACCCGAGGCCGATCCGCACCGTGAAGGGATTGACTGGATCCGCACGGCGCGCGGGGACCTGCGCCACCCGCTCCAGCATCGCTGCTTCGAATGCGCGGTCAAATTCCTCAAGCAGGCCCGGAAACTGGGGCTCGATAAATTCGCCGACGAGGACTTGGGACAGTTTATCTTTGAGTTTCAAACCACCGGAGCGAAGCTGGCCGGAGCCCTTAATCGCCTAGCTCGCGGCGAGGGTGTTCCTGACGCTGCGTTCACAGTGGCGGTGCTGAAGCGCGCGCTCGATCATTTGCACAGGTCACAGGCCGGCCTGGAGGCCGTGGCGCCGAAGCGGCTTCTGCCAGAGCCTACGGTTGCCGACGCGCGTAAGGAGTTATTTGAAATCCGCGAAGGGATTCTGCGATTGATGGACGAATTTCGTGGGCGCGCCTGAGGCATTCTGGGGCGTCCGCATCGTCCAGAGACAGAACTGACCGGCCGATTCGCTCAATCAAAGCTCATCTATGAAACCGACCCAGGTAATGACTGTTCTTTGCGTCATGTTCGCCTTTAACCCGCTTGCGCCAATCATGGCTGCCGGAGCCGCGGAGGCTGGAGCCGGTCCCGACGCCCAGGTCTCGGAGGCGAGGAAGCTGCGCTCCGGTAATCCGGTGTTCAGCGGCTGGTACGCCGACCCGGAGGCTGCCATTTTTGGCAACCAGTATTGGATTTACCCGACCTATTCGGCGCCATACGGCCAGCAAGTGTTCTTTGACGCGTTCTCATCGACGGACCTGGTGCACTGGACAAAGTACAGCCGGATCCTGGATACGAATCACGTCGCGTGGGCCCGTCGGGCCATGTGGGCGCCGGCAGTAGCGGAGCGAAACGGGAAATACTACTTCTTCTTCGGAGCGAACGACATCCATGACGAGCAAAAGGAAACCGGGGGCATCGGGGTGGCGGTATCGGAGCAGCCGGACGGCCCGTTCCGCGATCTCCTGGGCAAGCCTCTGGTAAACCAGATCCGCAATGGGGCTCAGCCCATTGACCAGTTTGTGTTCCGCGACCACGACGGTCAGGATTATCTCATCTACGGCGGATGGTCGCACTGCAACATCGTGCGGCTTAAGCCAGATTTTACAGGCCTGCTGGCGTTCCCGGACGGCACCACCTTCAAAGAGATCACCCCGGAACATTATGTCGAGGGCCCATGCATGTTCCTCAAAGACGGGAAGTACTACCTGATGTGGTCCGAGGGCGGATGGACCGGTCCAAACTATTCGGTGGCCTACGCCATCGGGAATTCACCTGTGGGTCCGTTCAAACGGATCGGCAAGGTGCTCCAACAGGACCCAGCCATCGGTACTGGCGCGGGCCATCATTCCGTCTTTCACGTGGCAGCCGGCGACCGCTGGTACATCGTCTATCATCGGCGGCCGTTGGGTGAAACCGATGCCAACCACCGCGTCACCTGCATTGACGAAATGCGCTTTGACGAACGGGGTTTCATTAAGCCCATCAAGATCACTAACGAAGGAGTCGAAATTCTCCCGTTGCCATCAAGGCCTTGAATTATATCTGAAGATCAACGTTTATGGCGGAGCTTGGCCACTTCCGCATGGGCGAGCACCACGTCTGGGTCACGTTGCAGGGCTTCGAAATAATGCGCGGAAAAGCCATCGCCGGTCTCGGAAGCCACCAGCATGCGGCGGATCTGGTCCGCCAACGCCTCCGCGCCAGCGCTCGTTAACGGCTCCCTGGCGTCGAGGGCTTCATCCATCGAGACGATGAGTTGGGACAGCGGGCTAAGCCAGGCAAACCAAGGATCGTTAGTGAGGAGCTGTAGAAAGTGGCCTGGCGAGCGGATTTTACCGATGGTCTTTTCATATTCCACCCGCTCGGAATCCACCAGGGCTTTGTGCAGACTCAGCGCCGCGTCGCGGAGCGTTTGGAGGCGGTTCCGGACGCCCGGTGGCTCCGGCTTCGGCTGCTTCGACATTTCCCGTTTCATTGCTCCAAGGATAACACCTTCGGTGGGCTCGCGTCGTGTTTTTCTTGCGCTCGGAGGTCTCAATGAGAGGATCCCTTTGGCGAGCGAATCGGCTGTGCCCCAGCGGCTGGTGGTGCGTTGGTTTGCTGACCTTTGAACAGGTGGCGGAACAACCAGAAGCGCTTGAGACCCTGCACGAACTGGTCGGCGTGGACGATGCTGTCCGAAATGGAACTCAGCAGGTTGGTGTTGGCCTCCACCTGCCGGTTCAAATTGCTCGTGATGTCGGCAAGGTTATCCAGCGAACGATTCAGGTTCTCGAGGACAGCGGCGAGATTTGTGTTTACGCTAGAGAGCGTGTTGCTCGCGCTGGAGAGTGTACCTTCGAGCTGATGGTTGATGTTGGTCGGCAGCAGCCACTCGCCCAGCGCGCCGGGCTGGTCTAGGTGCGCGGTCGCCGCAGCCAGGTTGCTGACCACTGGCCGGGCAGATAGCGCCACCACGTTCAAATTCGAGGTGAGCTCGGCACTGTTCGAGAGCACAAGGCTGATTTGGTTTGTCAGGTTCAAAACGTTCGGAAGCGCCTGCTCGACTTCGCCCACCATTTTCTGCAACTGCTCGGTAACGGCGGGCGATTCATCCGACAGGAGCCAGTACTCGCTCACACCGTTGGTATAGGGATCGTAGCGGCCCAGCTTGTCGTTCCACCGGCCGGTGAGCGCCTTGTGCTCGGTGCTTTGGTCCAGCACTACGAGGTTCGAGCGGCTGGCACTGATGACGGCGGCAAGGTCGGCCAGCGGCTGCAACGGTCGTGCCAGCAAATTCGTTCCATAGGGTCCGTAGATTTCTTCGCCCAGGACCCACTGACGCGAGGTGGTCAGGCCTTGCGCTTCGGCGGGGCTTACCTCCTGCAACGGCCACGAGATGTAAGTCGGATAGCCGCCGGATCCTTTTGTGACCTCCAGATTGCGTTTTCCGAGCAGGTCCGCAGTGTTGACTTTCGCTTGCGAGCCTTCGGTCCAGATGTAGCCGTAATTCGGCGACTTGAGTTCGAACTGGATATAGACATTGTAAATGAATTGGTCCGCTGACATAGGTTGGATCTTAGTGATCTGGCCTGCGTCGAATCCCATGAGCACCACCGGGTCGCCCACCTTCAGCCCGGTCGCGCTTCTCACGAAAGTGAAATAGTGCGCCTTGGTCAGAAACCAGCCTTTGCGTTCGGCGGTGTTATAGACGTAATAAACGAAGCCGAACGCAAGCAACAGCATGGCCAGGATCACAAACCAGCCCACCGCGCGTTCCATCCGGCTGAGGCGCGTGCGCAATTGCGGCGTTAGGTCTTGAAGAGCCATGGAAGAGCGGGGGGATAACGGAGCGGTGATGCGGTGGGGATTTGGAGCGATGGATTAATGGAGTGGTGGATTAATGCAGAAATGGAGCGGGAGAGCACCGGAGTCGCGGGATCGCGTGGCGAGCCAACGTTCCAATAATCCAGCACTCCGTCACTCGGCTTTTCCAAGCACTGCATCACTCCATCACTCCATTCCCCCGGTTCTTTGGCGCGTTCCTTCACTCCACCGGCCCATGTCTTACCTGCTTCGGCTGGCCGCGTCAACCGGCGCGCGTCTCCGCCGGCAGCCGCTCTTGCAGCAATTCTTCGCTGGCCGCCTCGAGCTCCGCCCAGGTTCCAAGCACGACAAACCGCCGGTTTTTCAAAACACCGAACTGGCGCGCCAGGCTCTTCCAGGGCCGCGCATCGGCCGTCGTCACTACGAGCGTCAACGGCCGGCCTCCAAGTAAAGGATGCCCTTTCGACAGTTCTCCGAGAACGCTGAGCCACCAATTCACGTGCCGGGGATCAAGTCCCGCCAGTGGACTATCCACCAGCAACACTTCCGGCTTGAGCATGAGCGCGCGAGCCAGGCCAACCCGCTTCCGCCAATTGCGGCCGATGGCGCTCGGTGTGCTGTCCGCCCACGGGCCGAGTTCCATGGCTTCGAGGAAAGGTTGCACTTCCGTAGCAGCGTCCGCTCTCGTCAAATTCCGATGATACCGCACGGGCAGGGCGATGTTTTCCCAAGCCGTCAAGTGGTTGAACAGCTGGCCACCGTCGAACACCAGGCCGAGCCGCAGCCGCAATGCCAGGCGCGATTCCTCGAAGACCGGCATTTCCTCGCCGAACAGCCAGTAATGGCCGGCTGCGGGCGGCATGAGGCCGCCGGTCATCATCAGCAAATCGCTCTTGCCTGTCCCCTGGAGTCCGGCCACCACCCAGAAGTCTCCCGGGTTCACCGTCCAATCGACCGCTTCGGCGACTACGGCGCTCAAATCCTGCATCGAGGCAACGGTCACATCCTCCATCCGGATGACCGGGCCGGTCGTTTGGGCTGTGGGCGGTTCCATCAGGCGGAGAGATAAATGATAATGAACAACGCGTCGAGCAGCACGCAGGCGATGATGCTTTGTGCGACCGCTCGCACCGTGGCCGAGGACACTTCCTCCAGCCGCAACGGCTGGGCGAGGCCGTGATAACAACTGACCAGCGCGATGATGAATCCGAACGCGAGGGTCTTGAGAGCCAGCAGGGCAAAATCCGTCCCGCTGAGAGCGCCGGTCAATTGGCGGAAATAGTCGCCCGGCCGCAGCGGAACGTCCTGCAAGAAAGCCCAGAGATAACCGCTCAGGACGGCGCCGATGATCAAATAGACGGTAAGCGAGAACACCCCCAGCGCCAACCCGATCACCCGCGGCACCACCAGGTAATGGATCGGGTCGATCCCCAGCGCTTCGAGGGCCTCGACCTCACCCGTCGCTCGCGCCGTGCCGAGTTCGACGACGTTGGCCGTGCCGATGCGCGCGAGCACCAGCAGCGCTGCCAGGAGTGGCCCTAATTCCCTGACGACCACGATAACCATGATCGTGCCCAGGTATTGGATCGCGCCGACGCGGGTGAGCCAGGAAACGCTTTGGCCAATCACCAACAGCCCAAGCGCCGCCGCCATGAAAAGGAACATAGGCAGCAGCCGCAAGCCGGCGCGGGCTGTTTCCTGGAACACCATGGGCCACACCACGTGCCGCGCAACGCGGAACTTGGTGAGGATCACCCCCAGAGTAATAAGCCCGAAGGCGCCCAACCCCTGAATGGTGAGCAGAAACAGGAAGAGCTTGCGGCCGAAATAATGTGTGACTGAGGGCGGCAGCGGGATGCGCAACGCAAAGCGCGCCCGGGGCGTATTGAAAGCGCTGGCCTTGCCTGTTTGCACGCAGGCAGCGTACGAATTGGCCGGCGGCGGGTCAAAGCGGATTTTATGGCGCCGGATATTGTGACGCCACGCGCTTGCGTCTCGGTACGGGGCGGGGACGGCCAGGTCCCCGAGCGAACGGCGTCAGGGGCGTTCTACGGGGACGTGGCCGTCCCCGCCCCGTACCCAACGCCTTTGCGCGAAAGTTTGATATCTGCGTGTAACTTTTCATCTCCTCGCTTCCCCTTTTTGCCGGCCCAGGTAAGATGCAGGCGCAAGATGAATCGCGGATGAAGAACATCGTTTATTTCGATCTGGAAACGCAAAAGTCGGCCGAGGAAGTCGGCGGCTGGGACAAGATCAGCCGCATGGGCATGAGTATCGGCGTCACTTACGGGACCAAGTCCGGTGAGTATCGGATTTATGGGGAGAAACAGGTTAATGATCTGATCAAGGATTTGCAGCGGGCGGATCTCGTTGTGGGCTTCAACAACCTGAGGTTCGATTACGAAGTGCTGCACGGCTACACCGCGTTTGACCTGCGCCAGTTGCCGACGCTCGATATGCTCGTGGACCTTCAGGAACGCCTGCAACACCGGCTCTCGCTTGATTCCATCGCGACGGCAACCTTCGGCGTCGAGAAGACCGCTGAAGGACTGCAGGCCATTCAATGGTTCAAGGAAGGCAAGCTGCTCGAAATTGCGGAGTATTGCTGCTACGACGTGAAGATTACCCGGCTGGTGCATCAATACGGTGTCCAGAACCGGCGACTCCATTATCATAATCGTTTTGGCAAGAAATTGAGCGTGCCAGTGGACTGGTGAACCGCGGCGCTGCTGCACCGGTTTTAGAAATGCGACCGTTTCGATACAGGCACGCCAGCCGTCCGACCGGCCCGAGCACCGGCCTGGCACGGGCACTTTCCAAGCTTGGATTTTGTTCGCGGAGCCAGGGGCGGCAGTTGATCCTCGCGGGGCGCGTGGCTGTGAACGGGGCGGTTCGCCGCGACCCTGAGTGGCGCGTCGCTCTGAACCGGGATCGGCTCACTGTGGACGGCCAGGCGATCGGGAGCGCGGCCAAGGTCTATCTTATGTTGAACAAACCGCGCGGCCTGGTCACCACCGCCGCCGACGAGCAAGGACGGCCAACGGTTTACGAATGCCTGGAGGGAGCGGACCTGCCGTTTGTCGCCCCGGTTGGCCGATTGGACAAAGCCAGCGAAGGTCTGCTGCTGTTATCTAACGACACCGAGTGGACTGCGCGAATCACGGATCCGTTGAGTCACTTGGAGAAGACCTACCACGTGCAGGTGGATTGCATCGCGGACGCTGCACTGGTTCAGCGCCTGACCTCCGGAATCCAGGTCGAGGAAGACTTTTTGGTCGCCAAACGGGTGAGCGTGTTGCGTCGCGGCACGAGCACGAGTTGGCTCGAAGTAGTGCTCGACGAAGGGAAGAACCGACACATCCGGCGGTTGCTGGCCGCTCTGGGAGTAAACGTCCTGCGCCTGGTGCGTGTCGCAATAGGAGAACTGCCGCTCGGAAACCTGGCAAAGGGAGAATTCCGCCGGTTAACCCAACAGGAGATTCGTCAGTGTGAGTCCGGAACAAGCCTGCAGCGGCGGTAACTGGCCGCCGCTGCAAGTTGTTTCGAACCGGTCAACCGAGCGTCAGGCGGGTTTAGCTTGCTGATGGCCGTTTGACTGGCTGCGCACCATCAATCCGAGCAAGCCATCGACCAGGCCCGGGTTGGCGTTGGTGCCGCTGACGGCGACGTCCGGCACGATGCGCACGTTGCGCTCGCCGACGATTTGCATGAGCTGCATCATCGTGTAAGGCTGGGCGCCCAGGGATGCCACCCCAGCGCGATACGCCTCGGCTTTCGCCTCGCCGGTCGCGCGAATCGCTTCGGCTTCGCCGTGGGCTCGCAGACGCACCGCTTCGGCTTCACCGGTGGCCTGCTTCACCTGCGCGTTCGCCTGCAGCTCGGCAATGTTGACGCCTTGCTCAGCGCCAACCACCTGCTGCTGGATATCCGCCAGCGAGGTCTGCCTGACCAGTTGCTGGCGCTGTTTTTGAGCCGTTTCCTGCATCTCGTACGTCTTGCGCTGCTCCTCGGCGATCTTGCGATCCGTCTGAGTTTGCATGAGCTGCGCCGGCGGATTGATGTCGCCGATCAACGTGTCAATAGCCTGCACATCGTAAGCGTCCAGCGCCTTGCGAATATGCTCCGCGGCATCGGACTGCCGCTGGCTGCGCGCGCCCAGGAAGTCCAGTACCGTGTAATCCTGGGCGGAGTTACGGAAGTAATTTCCGACGATCGGCTGCAGGACGTGGTCCACCAGGTTCTGCATCAAACCGACGCGGGAGATCACCTTCGGAGCATCCAAAGCACCGACGTGGATGATCTGCGCGACGTCCAGGCTGAAGGCGAACCCGTCGTTCGAGCGCACCGTAATGGACGAGAGTTTCTCATCGTAATGGTGCGCCTCGCTACGGGTCGCCCAGTTGAGCACGATGTTGGTGGTCGGCACCAACTCGACTTTCATCACCCGGGTATTCAGCGGGTGTTTGCCGGGATAGAGAGGCGTCACCCAGACGCCTTTGTGGCCCGGTTCGACGAGGTCGCCGTGCTTGAATTCGAGGCCACTAACATCCACGTGGGCTTTGCCGACGAAGGAGATGACCACGCCGACGTAGCCGATCGGGATTTGCACCATCGGCACCTGCTCGACCTGGACGAACCAGGGGTTCAGGTTCCACGTGCCTGAGAGCAGGATTTGCTCCTGCAGGCCGCGCCGTCCGCCGCCATCCAGGAACGCCTGCGCGTTCTGGAAGTTTTCGTGGCCGCCGACCATCGGTCCGGCGATTTCACCGGCTTCAATCGGCCGCCCATCCAGCGCGGTCACGATGCCGACCATATCCGGTTCGACGCGATGGATGTGCAATTGGGCGGCATCCATCTCGTGTTCCGGCGCGGCGACCGACGTGATGACCGTGAACAACGCTGTGTTGATCCGGTATGTGCCGGCCGTGAGAATCCCAAGTTGACGGCCTTTTTCGCCGCCATTCACCAGGAACTTGCGCGCGTCCTGATAATTGTCGCAATCGACGATTTTGCCGAGGATGCGAGCGGACGGAATCGCGGCGCCGTCGGCTGCGACGACGAGCGCGATCTCGCCTTGAGGCACAACGGTTACCGGGACCTTGTTGATCCGGTACTGCCAGCGGAAGAATCCAAAGTGCAGCCCCGGGGCCAAGGTGTCGGCCTGATAGCCGGCTTCACCCGCGAGCGCGAGCAACCGGCACGGCGGCAAGGAACGTCCGCCGAATTTCTTGACCACGATCCCGACTTGCCGTTCGCGGATCAAAACCGCGCCCAGCATCAACGGCCCAACTGACGCCAGACCGAGCAGCACGAGTACCGTCACCCCGAATTGGACGGGCCCCAGTTCCATTAACATCATCATTGTATTCATACCGATCTCCGATGTCGCTGCACACCGCTACGGTATCGCCGCGCCAAGCGCGCAGCGCTGTTTCAAACGGGGTGAACATGCGAATCCCGCTCGGCGGGATCCTAGAGGATCGCCCTTCCCATCGCCGGCGAGGTTAGCTGACGGGCTCGGTCCAGGAAGTGACCTTGGCCACGGTTACCCGCGGCCGTTCGCCCCGTCCTCGAACAGGTGTTCGAGGAATCCGGGTCCCCCGCGTTAGCCTTCAGGAAGGAAAGCCAACTTAGGCTGCATTTACTGCTGATCCAGCCATCTCACAAATTGAGAGTTTGTCAAGTGGCTGGACTCAGGGACTGAGAACGGCCCGGTAGAAAAGAGCGGAGCCACTGGCTGGCGAAGCGTTGGTATAAACCCACCGGCCCGAAGTCAGAGTGTTCGTCGCGACAGGCAGCCAGCTTTGGAGGCTGATGGAACTCTGGAGCACGACCGTCTCACCCGGGATGCCGGTTATCCCAATGCGGAACTTCGTCGAGAGCGAGCCTGCGATGTCCAGAATCGGGGCTTGGCGGCCGAGAATTATTTGTACCGGGTCAGGAGCGTACAGGTAGCGCGTGTGTGCCCCGTCAGAGATTGCGGCATACATTTTGTAGGTGCCCGGGGCAACGGCCGAAGCGTCCAGGTTAGCGTTCATCGCGTAAACAGAGCCCGTTCCCGTGTTTGTCAGCGAACCCTGCAGGACCGAGGTTGCGTTTGAGTTATAGGGATTGGAATCCGGATCCAGGTAGATTTGATATGCGATGTTGGAGAAAGCTCCTCCATATTGGTAATAGAACTTTGTCGCGACCGCGGTCCCGGCGGTCACGACGTTTGTCCCGGCGAGGTTGAATTTAATGATATTGGGCCATTGGCCGCTGTTAGAGGAGAGCGGGGTCCGGTTGCTCGAAGTGCCGGCGCCCAAGTCCCACCATTGATTATTTCCATCCCTGATGGCCGGAAAACCCGGCCCGACTGGCTGGTCGGTGCTCAGACGATTTCCGCGGCCGATAAGACTGTATTCGAAGCCGGCGTTTGTGCCTTGCTCTTCATAGCCGGTCCACCAAGTCTGCCTCTCACTGCTGCTGATGGACGCCTCGGTGTCGCTCGTCGGGGTGGTCAGGGAAGCCGTTCCGTGATACCAAAGGTGAACGTTGGAGTGATACGGCGAAACCGATGACGTGTTGTTGTAGCCGCCCGGGAGGGTCGTCAATTGGCGATTGTAGGCGCCCGAAACCGCCTCGCCGGTGGGATCGAAAAACCCGCTAGCGAGATTCTGCCAGTAGTTGTCGCCGAACAGAACGTTCGCGTAGATGTGGTTCGCCGAAGCATCGGTGGGAAAGAAAGGGTCAGTGTTGCCGTCGTTGTTGAGAGGATGCGGATCCAGGGTCGTCAGGTGGTCAATCCAAACTCCGTTGGTCCCGAGCAGGCGGCTGATTTCGGCCACGAGCGAACCGCCCCGGCTGTGGCCTACCAGGTGGATGGGCAGCTCCGCCAAGGCATGACCGTTCAGCTCTGCAATTGTGTTGGTCTGCAGCAGCACCCAGCTTGCGGCCCACGCCACATCATAGGTGCTCAAGTCGTAGGTGCCGGTGCCGCCTGCCATCTGGCTCCAGTCGAGTTTGACAATGATCTCGCCCGATTTCGAAACAAAGGGGGCGACGCCATTCGTCCGCGAGACCTGGTAAAAGTAGTTTCCGTTCCCGTCGGTCGTGAGCGTGACTTTGTAAGTGGTGACATTGGTTCCAGGGAAAGTGGGATAAGCAGGGATGGCATCCGCCATTCCAGTGACCCAGCCGTTGACGTCGCTGTTATAGCCGTGGGTGATGACGGTTACCCCTGAGCTGAGGCAACTGCAGGTAAACGTCGCGAGGAGGAACGCTGCAAGAAGGGAAGCAGCCACGCAATCGGGCAAAGGAGAATGGCCCGAAAAAGGCGCGAAATGGCGCCAGAAAACGTGTTCTCGTGCCTTATTGTGCCTTCTCGCGGCCATCGCCTTCCGCGCGGCGTGCAGTTCGGGCAGGAGAGTACGAAGTCGGACCATTACCAGGCCGTCGAGCATATTGGAAAAAGGCTGAGAGGCATGTCCGCTAAAGTCAATAAGGGATTGGTGTCGCGAGGCTTGTGCGAGCCGGCAAGTCAGGCCGGAGGAGCGGTGTCGAATCGACTTCACGCGACCGGAAGGCGGTGAGCGCAAGCCGGCCGTGCGCTTTATCAACTCACCGGCTGGTTACCGCGCCCGACTGTGAAACCGAACCCGCCGCCGGGGCCGATACGATCGGGATCTGAATGACCTGGTCGATTTGCAGTTTCTTGGGTTCCAGGCCCGGGTTCGCATCCTCGAGCGCTTTTACCGGAATATGAAATTTCTTCGCCAGCGTATCAAAATTATCTCCTTTGGCTATTTTGTAAGGCCGGCTGCCGGTGAACATGGGCCGTGAGGGGTTTGACCTGGCAGTGGCGGACGGCGGGGCGGGTGTCACATTGGCCTCGATGACCGCAGGTGCGTTGGCCGGCGAATCGAAGACCGGGAGAGGGTTCGTCACGCCGGCTTGCTCCACAGCTTTGCCGGCCGGTCCATTGCAGCCCTGCAGGGCCACGGCCATGATGCCTAAGGTCGTCGCCGCGAAGCTGCCAAAAATCACAATTCGTTTGCGGAGGCGATTTTTGTCCGGGAGGGCCAACGGCGAGTCGGGAGGGATAATCGGTCCAAAATTGGCCATACTTAACGGAAGCCACCAATGTGGCATTGAGCTACTTGAACTTGGGTTTTCCGGACCATGCCGGTATTATAAGCCTGCAGGCGCACTGCCGCCGCTAGAAAATTCCTGGGTTCGCACGGAGTGCGGAGTGCGCTCCTGAACTGCGGTTTGGCGCGGAAGAGAGAAGGATTCGTTTTTTATGGGAGGACGGAATGGCCACAAGAAGGCACGAAAAGGCACAAAGAGGTGATAATCTCCGCGCGGAATGTCGGTTTTGCTCCCGATAGCTCCCGATAGCTCCCGATAGGTCCCGATAGCTCCCGATAGGTGCCGCTACGGACAGAGGTGGGTCGTTGTCAAAAATTTTGTGTCAGGAAGATTTCCGGGTTTAGTTCGAGTTCGAAGTGGTGGCGGAACATTTGGTTAAGGGTTCCGAGGTGAGTGAGCAAAGTGGGGCATCCGCGGCTCCATCTATGGTCATAGAGGT
>DATMRF010000125.1:0-43571 GCA_035566435.1 Candidatus Acidiferrum sp. | reverse complement strand
TTTTATCGAACTCCAAGGCTAAGCCGGGGCCCTGATTCTGGAGTTCAACGTTCTCACGGCGCAAAAAACAACGATTGTCTCCCAGTCTAAGCGCCCGGCCATGATTGCGTTCGACGTGCGCGAGTTTTCACACAGCCTCCTCGGCGAAGGAGGATCACGTTTCACCTCACACTTTCGCACAAAACTGCTTTACACACCCCTGATTCCAGGGTTATTCTGATTCGCAGAAACGAAACTTGCGTTCAACAAAGCGAAAGACAGTCTATGCGTAAGACCCTTCCTCTCCTGGCCCTGCTCGTGGCTGCAGTCGCCGTGACCTCCGGCTGCGCGAACGCCGAAAGAAAATTCGGACGCGGCATTTCTAATCTGATCGAGCCGCTTCGCATGGGCGAAATCCGCCGCAGCATGGAACAAACCGCGCTTTTTGACGGCCCGGATGTGGCCTACACCGGCGGTTTCATGGCCGGATTGAACCGCACGCTGGCCCGCACTGGCATCGGCATTTATGAAGTGGTGACTGCGCCAATTCCACCTTACGGCCCGGTGTGCACCGATTACATCACCCCGAACCCGGTGTATCCGGATAGCTACCATCCGTCTCTGGTCGAGGACTCCACCTTCTCCACCGACGGTAATATCGGTTATAGCGGCGGCGACGTAATGCCATTCATTCCCGGCAGCCGCTTCCGCATTTTCGATACGCATTAGATTTTACCGACCGTCGTCAGCTTGACTCAACGGCGTGGAGTGGCCAACATTCGCGCCGTTGTTTGTTTTCTGGTTGTTACCCTTTTTGCGGCTTTTCGCGCCTCTTTGCGGCTATTACCCTTCCGCGATGGCGCTCGAAAAACAATCGCCCTGCAAGGTCAATCTGCTGCTGAACATTCTCGGCAAGCGACCCGACGGTTTTCACGAGCTGGAAACCGTGATGCACCCCGTCCGGGTGTTCGACCACCTGACTTTTGAGCGCAACAGCCAGGGCATCCGCCTGACCTGTAGCGATGCCAACCTGCCGACCGATTCGCGCAACCTGGTTCATCGCGCCGCTGCCGGCTTTTTGGAGGCCGCTAAGCTCCGCGACGGCGTCCGGCTGCACCTCGAGAAAAAAATCCCGCTCGCCGCGGGGCTCGGGGGTGGCAGCGGCAATGCCGCAACGACGCTGCTCGGCGTGAATGAACTGTTTGACCACCCCCTCGGTTCCGCTCAGTTGCACGCGCTCGCCGTTTCGCTTGGTTCCGATGTTCCCTTTTTCCTGCAGGACCAGCCGGCGCTGGCCACCGGGCGAGGAGAAACCATCCAGCCCCTCGCCCCGTTCCCGGTCCTGCGGGGCGCCGCCTTCATCCTCATCCATCCCGGTTTCGGGATCGCCACCGCCTGGGCCTATCAACAACTCCCGCGGTTTCCCGCCGCGCTCAACGGCCAGCCTGGCCGCGCTCAAAAACTGATTGCCCTCCTCCAAAGCGCCAGCCTGAGCGCTGCCGGCGCAGAGTTTTACAATTCCCTGGAAGCCCCGGCGCTCCAGAAATACCCGCTCCTGGTGTTATTCCAGGATTTCCTGCGCGCCAATGGCGCCGCGGCAACGCTCATGTCCGGCAGCGGGTCGACGACGTTCGCCATCACTGAAACTCGGGCCGCGGCGGAAGCTCTGGCCGAAAAATTCCGGGAGAAGTTCGGCCACGCCAACTGGGTCGCCGTCGTCCCCGCGTGACGGGAATCCGAAACCACCCTGCACCTTTGTGACCGCTGTGTTCTCTCGCGGCCAATTCAATGCCGCGGCGCCTGCAGTTGGACCTGCGGTTCGAGCTTTTTCCTGGCCTGCTGACGGCGCGCCTCCCAGTCCGCCCAACTGGCGGTCCAGTCCGGGCCCGCAAAATCGGCCCGCGCTTTCGTCCAGATTTCGTCCAACCCCTTCAACTCGAGGCTCGCGGTTTTGCGGTCTCCCCATTTCAGGCAAGTCTCGATCAGGTTTAGACGGTTCTCGGGGGATTGCGGCGCCAGTTGAAGCGCGCGTTGCAGGTGCTGCCGGGCCTTGCTGCGGCTCCCGATGCTGATGATGGATGGCGCGTCCCGGTATAGCAGCCCCAGCGCGCGCTCCGCGCCGGCGTAGTCGAAAGCGGCATCCAGTGCTATCGCCCGGCTGAACTCCCGCTCCATTTCATCGACAAGTTTCAACGCCCCCATGTCGCGGGTGCGCGCGAGTTGTCCGAGGTTTAGACCAAGGTAATAATGGCCCGGCGCGGAATTCGTATCCCGCGCGACGCCCGCCCGGCAGGCAGCGATCCCCTGTCCGGCAATTTCCGCCCGCTCGGCGTTGTTCGTCGCATAATCCGCCAGGTCAAAACAGGCGCGACCGAAATGCCAGGCCGCCTGCGTGTCCCGCGGATGCTTCTGATGCTCAGCCTGCTCCTGCCTGTACGCCTGCAACGCCGCCGCTGACCCCTCGCCTTCGACGGCCTGCGCCACCCGCCCCAACCCAAACCCCATCCAGCACGCCAGCATAGCCACTTGACAAGCCTTCTGTGCTCCCTTGGCCCGGCCGGCTCCTAACCGGTAAGCGGGGACTTCGCTCGATTTAGCTGCCCTACCCCCGCTTTGTGCTCTTTGTGTCCTTTTGTGGCAAATAATGGTTGCAGAGGCCACCCCGCCACGAGTCAATTCACCCGAGCGGGCCCGTTCCCTGGGCCCCTGGTGGCGCGAATTAGTTGTTGCCAATCCCATAAGCCACTTTATATTCTGCTTCAGTGAGATTAAATTGGAAAGTTTTGCGGCTGGCCGCATTTCCGGCGCTCTTGTTTCTGGCGGCCGGGTGCGGTGGATTTAATGCTAGTCAAAGCATTTCACCCGCCACTTTTCTGTTGCCGGGGCTGATGCAGGCGGACCCTCCGCCGGCGCACTCCGACCACGCCCTTCCCCCGGATGAGTCTGAGTCTGATACCAAACTGGTTCAATCTTGAAACTCATCCTTATCGCACACCCAATCTAAAAACTCTGTTATGCGGTTCCCACTCGCATTGACGGTGAAAATTGCCCGTCACATTATCAAGCACAAACTGCGCAAGACGCCCAGGTTTGCTCTGGTGCTGCAGCTCGAGCCGCTCCATACCTGCAACCTGACTTGCACCGGCTGCGGTCGCATCCGCGAGTATTCCACCAGCCTCAAGGACATGATGGCCCTCGAAGACTGCCTGGGTTCCGCGCAGGAATGCGATGCCCCGATGGTCTCGATTTGCGGTGGCGAACCTCTGATTTATCCAAAAATCAAGGAACTCGTCGCGGGCCTCCTGGACCAGGGCCGCATCGTTTATGTCTGCACCAACGGTATGTTCATGCGGCGCGAGCTGAAGGATTACCTCGCCAGCATCTACTCGCCTACGGTCGAGCCGACCCTCACGCGTTTGCTCGCCGAAAAGCTCATTTCCGAAAAGGACGCCGAGACAATCCGCAAAGGCAAAACGGACGGCCGCCCGGCCATCAAGCCCACCAAATGGATGTATTGGAATGTCCATATCGATGGCCTGGAGTACACGCACGATCTAATCGTCGAACGGGAAGGCGTTTTCCAGGAATGCGTCCAGGCAATCCGGATGGCCAAAATCCTTGGCTACCAGGTGGCGACCAACACCACCGTTTACAAAGAGACCGACGCGCGCGAAATCGAGCAAATGTTCGAGTTCTTCTCCTCCCTCGAAGTCGATGCCCATACGATCTCTCCCGGTTACGAGTACGACGCCGCCAAGAAGGACATGGTCAAACGGCTGGGCAGAAAGCCGGAAGACTTCTTCCTCACGCGCGCCATGACGCGCGAGAAGTTCAAGAACATCCTCGACTGGGGTCGGCGTTTTACGATTATCGGCACCCCCGTCTATCAGGAATTCCTGGCCGGTAAACGCGAACTCACCTGCACCGCCTGGGCCATTCCGACCCGCAACATCAAAGGCTGGAAGGCCCCCTGCTACCTGATGACCGACGGTCACTACGGCCATTACCAGGAAATGCTCGACCAGGTGGACTGGAACAAATACGGCGTGGTGGACGGCGTCGCCCGCGACCCGCGCTGCGAAAATTGCATGGTCCATTGCGGTTACGATCCCAGCGGCGCCCTCAGTTCGGCGCCGGCTGACACCTGGAAAAACATGAAGTACAACTTTGAGTCCCGGCCCAAACCCTACTACGAAGGCCGCAACGTCGATGCGTTCAACGGGTTTTCCGCCGGCAAAGGCCACCTCGCCGAAGCCAAGGCCGCCGTAAAATCCGGCCTGGCGGGCGCAAAATCCGCCTTCCAGAATAACGCGCACAGTGGCAGCAACGGCAACGGGGGCGGTGGCTCTTGCCGCACCGGCGATACCTCGCAGCGCGACGAGTTGTTGACGAAAATCCGCGAACCCGGGCCGACGCGGCGTTAGCGCGAATAACGAGGAGCGGGGCCTCGCGCCTCGCTGCGCGCGGTTCCCAAATCCTTTGGCTGATGTTTAACGATGAACTTGAAGTTCGTATCTGACTATAACCGATAACGCATGAGCAAAACTCTTTTCCTGTCCCCTCCAAGTTTTGACGGCTTTGATGGCGGCGCCGGCTCGCGCTACCAGGCCCGGCGCGAAGTCACCAGCTTCTGGTATCCCACCTGGCTGGCCCAACCGGCCGCCCTCGTGAAAGATTCCAAACTGCTCGACTGCCCCCCGCACGATGTCCAGATCCGGCAGTGCCTCGAAGAAGCCAAGCAATACGACCACGTCATCATTCATACCTCCACACCGTCGCTGAAAAATGATTGCAAGGTTGCCGAAGCGATCAAAGAAAACCGCCCGGAAACGAAAATCGGCTTTATCGGCGCGCACGCCGCCGTGCTGCCTGCCGAAACGTTAAAGGCCTCGCGCGCGATCGACTGGGTTGGCCGTAAAGAGTTCGATTACACCTGCAAAGAAGTCGCCGAAGACCGCCCGCTCGAAGCCATTGCTGGCCTCTCGTACCGCGACCGCGACGGCAAGGTTAAGCACAATCCCGAGCGCGAGATGATCCCGAACATGGACGCGCTGCCCTGGGTGGCGGATGTCTATAAGCGCGACCTCCAGATCGAGAAGTACTTCATCGGTTACCTCCTGCACCCCTACGTCAGTCTCTATACCGGCCGCGGGTGCCCGGCCCAGTGCACCTTCTGCCTTTGGCCCCAAACTATCGGCGGCCACAAATACCGCGTCCGGTCCCCGCAAAATGTCGCCGACGAAATGGCCTACATGAAGCGGCTCTTCCCGCAAGTCAACGAGTTCTTTTTCGACGACGATACTTTCACGGCCAACCTGCCCCGCGCCCGCGAGATCGCCAAGAAACTCGCCCCGCTCGGCTTGACCTGGTCCTGCAACAGCCGCGCCAACCTGGACTACGACACCATCAAGTCCTTCAAGGATTCAGGGCTGCGTCTCTTCCTGGTCGGATACGAAAGCGGGAACGGCCAGATTCTGAAGAATATCAAGAAAGGCGTCGAACTCGACGAGATGCGCCGGTTCACGAAAGCCTGCCACCAGGCGGGCGTCGTCATCCATGGCACGTTTATCCTCGGCTTGCCCGTTGAGACGCGCGAGACCATCGAGCAGACGATCCGCTTTGCGCAGGAACTCGACGTTTTCAGCATCCAGGTCTCCCTGGCTGCCCCTTATCCCGGCACCGAACTCTTCGAAACCGCCCGCCAGAACGGCTGGTTCGTCAAAAAAGACAAGACCGACCTCGTCGAAGGCGACGGTTTCCAGCAGAGCGCGCTCGAATACCCGGGGTTGCCCAAGGATGAAATCTTCGAGGCCGTGGACCGCTTTTACCGTGCTTATTACCTCCGCCCGAAGCCCATCCTGCGCATCATCAAAACCATGCTCGAAGACAAAGACGTCTTCGTTCGCCGTTGCCGCGAAGGGTACGAGTTCTTCAAGAGCCTCAGGCAGCGCAAAGTAGACCTCGAAGCCTCCCGCAGCGCCGTCGCGGCACCGGCCTCCGCGGCCGCATAGGCCGCACCCGCAAGGTAGGGCTGGTTGTCCTCAACCAGCCGCCCCCATAAGGTAGGACCGGTTGTCCTCAACCGGCCGCAAACTCCTGCCGGTGAACGACGTCTTGTAAACCTCCGCACTATTGTCGCGTCGAGTGGTCCTGCATCCAGAACACGTCCGGATTGTTCGGGCTTGCCACATTTAGCGTCAAGGCCGTAGTCAGGGGTGGCATCGTTCGAGAATCCCGCCACTTGTGGATTTCCGAATGCCCATCTGCAAACGCAAACCCGCAAGCGTTGTTGTGGTAGCTGGCGGGGTAATCCACGATCTTGGTGGTGGCCATATTCGGGTAGCCATCCATCTCAGTCACAAAATAGCCATCGTTGATGCTGTCCCTGCGCTCGTCCAGAAACACAAACGTCAGCGCCGGCCCGGGCCGGAGCATGTCGCCCAGCTTGCGGTAAACCAACCAGTTGCCGCCTAACCCCCAATTGCCCTTATAAAGCGGAGGCGAGTCGCCATTCCCGCCCACCCAATTGTTCATCGAAACACTTCGCACCCGCGGAACTTGACGGTTCTGCGGGTTCACTCCGTAGGAAGTATCTGCCGGGCAATGCCAGATCCCAACTGACTTTCCGCAATACGGCCAAATGAGACTCTGCTTGATCGTGTTATCGTAGTCCCAATTGCCCTGCACGGTGGGATTGGCATCATCAAGGTCAAACGGTACTCCGGATGGTATCCACACGGAGGGTTTTGCAGTGGGGACGGTGCCATACGCAAACGGGATCGCATCGCGATTGTCATCCGCGTACATCCGCCAGGCCAGTTGCAGCTGGCGTGTGTTGTTCATGCATCCAATCCCTTGGGAGCGAGTCTTCGCCCGATTCAACGCCGGCAGCAGCATCGCCGCCAGAATCGCAATGATCGCGATGACGACCAGCAACTCGATGAGCGTGAAGGCCCGCCGCCAAACCGATCCTAAGAATGACGCAGTCTTCATAAGTTGGGATGTTTTCATCTAGCTGCGATCCGTGGAGACACCATACCGTCCGCCCATCGCCGCTCGAACGCAAGCAAAATTATCACCCCTCATTGTAGCCGCGCCGGTGCGCGCCCAACGTCAATCGGGGCGGGGACGGCCACGTCCCCGTTCGTCCCTTCTTCTCTCGGCGATGTCCAATAACGCAGCCGTCCCCCTCCACTCGTTCCCTGTTTTCTCGATCTAGCCCCGCTCCGGCGTGGCCCAACCCCCTTTTGCCTTTCGCCCGCCTCAGTAACCTGCTAAAACCGGGCATGGCCGCACAGCTCACCATTGGATTCTTAGGCGCCGGCAAAATGGCCACCGCGCTGGCCAAAGGCTTCATCCGGGCCGGCCTTATATCCGCCAGGCAAGCTCTCGCCAGCGACCCCAGCGACGCCGCCCGCGCGGCTTTCACCCGCGAAACCGGTGCGCGCACCACCGCCTCGAATGCTGAAATCGTCCAGTTCGGCTCGGTCCTGGTTCTAGCCGTCAAGCCCGACCAGGTGGGTGGCGTGCTGACGGAAATTCACGACCATTTCACCCAAAAGCACCTGTTGCTCTCGATCGCCGCCGGCGTGCCGCTGGCCCGGCTTGAGACCGGTCTCGGAGCGAATGCGCGCGTCATCCGCGTGATGCCCAACACCCCCGCCCTCGTCGGCTCCTCTGCCACCGCCTTTGCGTTGGGCAAATCCGCCCGCCCTCAGGACGCTCAACTGGCGCGAAAGCTTTTCTCCGCGGTCGGCCTCGCGTTCCCGCTCAAAGAATCGTTGCTCGATGCCGTCACCGGCCTGAGCGGCAGCGGTCCGGCGTATGTGTACCTCGTCATCGAAGCCCTGAGCGACGGCGGCGTCGCCTCGGGTCTGCCCCGGGACGTGGCCACGAAACTCGCGGCTCAAACCGTGCTCGGCAGCGCGCGGATGGTGCTCGAAACCGGCATGCACCCGGGCGCTCTCAAAGACATGGTCACCAGTCCGGGCGGCACGACCATCGAAGGGCTGCATGAATTGGAAAAGGGCAAGCTCCGCGGCACACTGATCAGCGCCGTCCGCGCCGCAACCGAGAAGTCTAGAAAGTTGGGCGCAGGATGACTTTCCCCCCTCCCACCGACCGGCAGGCCCGCCTCATGTGGCTGGCGTTAAGCGGCCTCGCTCTCGCCTCGCTCGTCGCCCTCGCCGTCGGCTTCATCTGGGGTTTGGGCCATGTCTTGCGGCTTTTATCGCCCGTTCTCTGGCCGCTGGCCGTCGCCGGTGTGCTCGCCTACTTGCTCGACCCGTTGGTCGATTTTTTTGAACGCAAAAGCGCCTCCCGGCCTCGCGCCATCCTGGTCGTCTTCGGCCTCGCGCTGGTGATTATCCTCGGGCTCTTCGCCGGCGTCGTGCCCCAACTTGTGACGGAGACGCGCCAACTGGTGGACCGCATTCCGGCCTACGCGACCCGGCTGGGCCAGCGCGCTGAGAATTGGATTAACCATCCCCCGCCTCTGCTCCGGAAATGGCTCGAACGCAGCGCCGGAACAGCCCCACCCACAACCGCGGCTACCGATACGAATGCCGGAACGGTGCTTATCCCCCCGAACACCGCCGTCAACCCGGGCGTCGCCTCGACCAACGCCCCCTCGTTCCTGGCCACCGCGCTCGGCGAGCAGGACCTCCAAACCGCCGCCGGACTCGTCGCTGACACCCTGCGCAAGGCAGGCAGCTGGCTCTTTGGCCGGGTCGCCTCCTGGTTCGGCGTTCTGGCCGGGCTGGCTCTCATCCCTGTCTATACTTTCTATTTCCTGCTCGAGAAACGCGGCATCTCCTCCCGCTGGACCGATTACTTGCCGGTCTCCGACTCCGGCTTTAAGCGCGAGCTGGTGTTCGTGCTGAACTCGATGAATAACTATCTCATCGCGTATTTCCGCGGTCAGGTGCTCGTCGCTACCTGCGACGGCGTGCTCTACGGCCTGGGCTTCCTCATCATCGGCCTGCCCTACGCGTTGCTCATTGGAGCTATGGCCATCCTGCTGACGATGGTCCCCTTCCTGGGCGCCATCATCACCTGCTTGGCAGCCCTGATCATCGCCCTGGTGCAATTCGGCGATTGGCTCCATCCGTTGCTGGTCCTGGTTGTGTTCGGCTGTGTCCAATTGCTTGAGGCGGTGGTCATTTCTCCGAAGATCATGGGCGGGCGCGTCGGCCTGCACCCGCTCGCCATCATCATCGCCGTCATGGCGGGCACCACTCTCCTGGGCGGCTTGCTGGGCGGCATCCTGGCCATTCCGTTGACCGCCGCCCTGCGCGTCATCATGTTTCGCTACGTCTGGAAACGTCCCGCCACCGCCTAAAAATAACCCTTCACGTTTCACGTTCTTTATCCTTTATTCCTTATCCTTCATCCGTATCTAATCAGTCGAAGTTCTTGAGGCAAGGCCGCAAAGGGAATGAGGAATCCGAGGCTAGAGAGCAGGTCCGCTGACGCCACCGGAAGGTAGCTTCTTGTGGGAGCTTAAACCCGGTTCCCGCCGTTGCGCCTCTGCACCTTGGCAGTGCAATTCGTCAGAGTCGCGCATTTTGAGCAAGATTCTTCTAACCCGTTGCCTCTGCGTTTTCTCTGCGCTCATCGCGGCTCTGCGGTTTACTTGTTCAGCGGATTTGGTTGCGGCTTCGCTGCGCTACGTCTTTGCGTTAACGTCCCATTGCATAGATACGGCTTTATCCATTCCCGCCCGCTCCTCCCCTTCCTCCATAGACAAACTCCCCCCCCGCCTCCATCTTATTACCAGTGACAAAACTAGAACTCATTGGGCCGCACCCGCTGGCGCGCGACGACCAGGGGCGGCAGTTGACTCGGATCGGAACCCTGTTTCCCGATTACGCCACACTCTATACTTTGGCGCCCGGAGTCCATGCCTGGCAACGGCTTAACTTCATCGAGCACCTCAACCGGCAACGCACGGCCAAAGGAGCCCCTCCGCTCACCCCAGGGGAAGAACAAACCGTCGAGACCAACTCCGTGGACCTCGTTTTCGAGTCCGACCACATCCTCATCCGGCCCGATCCTGAGCGGATGGAACTCGCCCTCGCCGCCGATGACCTGCTCCAAACACTCGTCTCCAAACGCAAAATCAAATTCCTTTCCGTGTCCGACTCGAGGGTGCGCGATGCCATTAAACGCCAGGGCGAATGCTGGCGTCTCAGCGCCATGCCAAAAAACCGTGAAGCTAAAGAGCGCCTCGTGTTCGGCTCGAAAGTCGGCATTCATGGCTTGCCCATCTACTTCTACAACCGCCTGACCGGCACGCGCTGGCTCACCTTCCAGGAGTTCGAGCGCCTCGGCAAACTCGACCCAGCCGCTCTGGCTCTCCACCTTCAGGAAATCGCCGACCATTCCCTCCGCCGCAACCGCCTCGACCGTCCGGAGATCGATTTCTTCGCCGCCGACCTGCGCCAATTCAGCGCCCGCCATTTCGCAGGCGTCGTTTACGCCAATCTCCCGCCCGACCAGCTCCGCGCCAAATTCGAGGAGCTCAGAGACCATTTCCGTTCCGCCGTCCATGAGGCCTTCCGCAAGGATGACTGCCACAACAAGCCCTGGTGCGAGCGCATCCTCTCCACCTTGTTCCTCGAAGGCAACGAGTCTCAAACCGAACAAGTCCTCGGTGGCCTCAGCCCGGAATTCTTCCTTCAGGTCGAATGGCTCGCCGGTGGCCGCTTCGAAGAAGGCGAGTTCCTCCTCGACCCGGTCTTCGAGGAAGCCGCCGCCGCGCCGCAAGACGCCGAGCTGCAGCGCCTCTGTGACCCGCGCGCTAAAGACATCATCTTCAATATCATCCGCGATTACGGCGACCTCGAATACATCAACCTGGGCAGCGTCCCCGAATCGCTCTCGCTCGACCGCCCCCAGAAGGAAGGCCGCCGCGGCGTGTTCCTGCTCGAGTTCCGTCCGCTAAGCGAGCCCGCCCCCTTGAAACGCTTCCTCCGCCTGCAAAAATGGGGCGTCTGGGAACATCTGGACGAGGGCAAAGACCTCCTCGAAGCCATTCAGCGCAGCGACGAATACGCCGACTACTGGCTCGACCGGCGCCTGGGCTGCCGCCAGCTGGGCATGAACCTGTGCCGCCGTGTCTTCATGCGCCGCCTCAACGAGATTTACCAGGGCAATAACAACCGCTACCGCGGCTCCTCCATTCGCAGCACCTACTTCGAACGCGAATATGTTCCGGGCATCGCCACCGATAAACTCCCGCTCGACCGCTACGCCCGCTCGGGCTACGCCCTCAAGCTGGCCGCGTTGCTCGGGCGCGCCGCCGCTGCCAGCCTCATCGTCGGCCGCTCTTTCGACGGTTCCCGGGCCGCTTTCGATGATGGCGACGAAGTCGTCCGTGAAGGCGACGACGGGCTCCCCTCGGAGATCCTTCTCGGCGACCATAGCGGCGCGTTCACCGAGTATACCCTGCCCTTGGAAACCTTCGCTGCCCACTACGCCCGCCCGGTAAACATGCGCGAAACCCTCGTCCCCAACCCGCGCGAATTTGCCGAAGCTTACCTTAAGGCCTTCCGCGATCAGTTCCTTCACATCCAGGGCGACTACCGCAAGCGCAAGCGCGGTTTCGACCATCTTTTCAAAGGCGGCAAATACGACCCCGCCGGCAGCTTTGCCTACCGTTGGGAATGCGTCCTGCGCCGCCTCGACCAGACCAATCCCGACACCTTGGTCGAAGCGATCCGCCGCCAGATCCGCGCCCTCGCTGGCGGCACCCCCCAGCTCCGCGCCCCTTCCCCCGAACCTGTCCCCGCGTAGCGCACCGACCTTCCACCTTCGCCCGCGCGCTTCAGCTCTTCCTTTATCCTTTACATCCGGAACAGCCAATGACCGCGGACTACTTCTGCGGCTGGAAGACGCGTATTTCGGCTTTCTGGGAGCCATGGTCGGGGACAGCGAGGTAGAGACGATCCAGGCCGGGGGCGAAGTAGCAGGTGCGGGCGCCGGGTGCAGTTGGCATTTGTGAGACGCGGGTGTAGGTGTCCGGAGTGGTTTGCTCGACGGTATCGATGAAGCCTTCGCCGCAGGAGAGATAGAGGCGTTTGCGGGCGGCGTCATAAAAGAGGTCGTCAGTGTCGCCGGAGATGGAGAGGTCGGCGACGCGTTTCCCGGTCGCAGTGTCGAGCACGACCAGGCGGGCGGGTTTGCGGCAGCCGATAAAGAGGCGGTGGCTTGCCTCGTCGAGGGCCATGGGGAAGTTGGCTTGGAAGGTTTCCATCGGCCAGGTGTCGATGACGGTGCGCTTCTCGCGCTCGATGACGGCGATTTGTTTCGCGTCGGGGACGTTGACAAAGATGCGGCGGCCTTCCGTTTCCAACTGAAACGATTCCGGATGCGCGGCCAGTTTGACGCTGGCAACGGGTTTCCTGGCAGCGGGGTCGATGATGGCGAGGGCGCCTTCACCCCAGCCAAGCCACGCCAGGTTGGACTTGGGGTCAAAGCGGAGGTTATCAGCATCGGCCAGCGCGGCGAGGTTTTGGAGAACATTGAGGTCAGCGCCGCTGAGGATTTTCAAGGTGCCGTCATCGCCGTTAGCCACAAAGACCTGGTTCGGCCCCGGGAGATAGAGGACGCCGGTGGGTTTGGACATTCCGGAGAGGCTGCGGATGCGTCTCCCGGCGGCGAGGCCAATCACCTCGAGGGTGTTGTTGCCGAGCGCCGCGACGAAGAGGCGCTTGCCGGCGGTGTCGATCGCGAAGTGGTCGAAGCGCCCTTTGACACCCGGAAGCGGGATGGTTTGGGTAAGTTTCAGCGGCGCCCGCTCCGCGGCATGGACCGCGAAAGCCAGGGTGCCGAGTAGCAACAAGGCGGCGCATTTCATAGCGGCTGCTTGCTTCCGTAGGTGAAGTCGTCGAACAGGGTGACGCTGTCGCCTTTGGTCCAGACGCCGACTTTGCCGGCGTCGGGGAAGGTGTCGTCCGTGGCTTCAATGACTTTCTTGCCGTCGAAGATGACAGCGAACTTGTTGCCCTCGAACTCGACGCGCAGGGTGTGCCAGACGCCTGAGGCGACTTTGGTGTCGATGTTCTTGAAGGAGACGCGTCTGCCTTTGATGGTGTGGTAGATGGTGACGTTATCTTCGTTGGCGTTAGCGCGGGCGATGTAATAATTGTCGGCGTCTTTGCACCGCCAGATGAGGCCGCCGGCCTGGTCTTCCTTGCCGGAGACGGGTTTGAACTTCACTTCCACGAAGCCGTCTTTGACGCTGGTGTCGTTCTTGAAGCAGACCGGGTAGGTGGCCTCGCCGGATTGTTTCAAGACATTGGGTTTGCTGGGGGCGGAGTTGTCGGCAACCACTTCCCATTTGGGGTCGCCTTTGCCGGTCTTGGTGGCGGTCCAGCCGGGCGGCGGCGCACCGGTTTTCAGGTCGTCGAAGTTGACGGTATCGGCGAGAGCGATACTTGTCGTCAGCGTGGTCATGAGTGCAAAGGTATCTAATTTTTTCATGTCAGTTCTTTTTGTGTGTTTTCCGGGCTGTTTTTCACGGTTTCAGTGCCGCAGCGTTCATCCAGGGCGTAGCGTCTGGACGAGCTCCTTCAAACGTTCCCGCGCCAGGTTGAGGGCTTCACGGCCTTTTGCGGTCAGGGCATACTCGTGGGGGTGGCGACGGCCGCCGCCGGGAACACCTTTGCTTTTTAGCAACCCATCGCGGTCCATGCGCAGCAGAAAGCGATTCAAGGTAGCGGGAGCGATGGGGCAGCCGTGACTGCGCAACCTTTCAAGAATCCGGAAACTCGGGAATGGTTTCGCGCCGGCATAATGAAGGATGCGCACTATAGAGACGCCCGACGAAAGCGTGATGGTTTTCTTCTTACTGTCGGCGGCGCGCTTCCGTGCGACCTGTTTCATGGACGGTGTTGGGCGTCGAGGGCCTTTTTGAGGCTGCGGGCCAGCGAGGCTGCCGGGCCTCTGCCCCAGTAATGCAGAAAGATGTAACGCGGGGTCTCGCCGGTCATGTGGTTGTGGATGGCTACGATGTTGACACCCCCGGCGCGCAGGGTCTTGAGGACCGTCTGCAGCTCATCCTCGGTCATGGCAAAATCACCGTCCACCAGCGCGTTGTCATCGGCTCCGGCAAAGGCAGCCCAGGTGTTGACCCCCATCTCCTTGCCGGCTTCGCAGCCGCAGGGCATTTTTGCGGTGCGGCCAAAAACGGCTTTGAACATCCCACTGTTAGTCTGACCCGTAACGCCGAGAATAGTCTCAAGGGGTTTCGGTGAGATTGAACTTTCAGTGGGCAGGGCACCAACGGCGAAGCTGGTCGCGGGCTGCGGGCTCCCAGCGCGGATTTCTTTGACCTTGTCAAAGGCATGCCTGACACCGGTGGCCAGTTGTTCAACGCTGCCCTCGCCCCCGATGTGCATGAAATAGACTTTCGGCTCGTCAAAGAGGAAGTGATTGTGGAGGGCCGTCACCTCGAGGCCGTTGTCCAGCGCCGCGCTCATGACCGGGTTGACCTCGTCCTGCATGAGCACGAGGTCGCCCATCACCATAGCATTGTTTTTCATGCCGGGCTGGAAGGCCGCCCAGGAAGTGAGGCCCATGAAAGGGGGCATCTGCCAATTATCCACAGTGATTTTAAGGTCGGCCCGAGGCAGGCTGACCTTGTAAACACCTTCCTTTTTATTGAGTGCCCCTTTTAGGCCGGTGAGCTGGTCGACTTTGGCGGTGTCCAGGGAGGGTGCAGCGGAAGCGGCGGCGGCCACAGCCGCGGCGAGGAACGCGGAAGCAATTCTTGGCATTTGGCTTTTCATGGTTGAACCCCTTCGTGGGGTTGCAATACCTATTACATTTGCGTAACACTATTTCAAATGAAAAGCATGATGTGGCTCTTGCTGCTTTACGCGCTGCCGACCAGGCGGACGAGCGCCCGGGTGAGCCTGTGGCGAAAGCTAAAGAAGTTCGGCGCGGTGCAACTGAAGGCCTCGGCGTATGTGTTGCCCGACAACCCGACCCAGTATGAACGATTTCAGTGGCTGGCCACTCAGATTAAGGACGCCGGCGGCGAAGCGACGCTGATTCGGGTGGCAGAGATCGAGGGGATGAGCAACGAAGAGATGGTTCAGACGTTCAACGAGGCGCGCGCGGCGGAATACAAGGAACTGGCGGCGGCCTGCCGGGAAACACTCGCGCATCGCAAGCGGGGAGAGGGCGGCGAGGTCGCGGCGGAACTGGAGCGGCATCAGCGGCGGTTCGAGGAAATCCGGCAGACTGACTATTTCAGGTCGCCGGGAGTGCATGACGCGCAGATCCTGCTGGAACGCCTTGAGAAGCTGCTGGTACCGCACCGGGGCGTGGTCGCGGCGGAAAGGTTGGACGCCGGCAAGTTTGTCGGCCGGAACTGGCTGACTCGTCCGCGGCCTGGAATCGACCGGGCGGGTTCGGCCTGGCTGATCCGCAAGTTCATCGATCCCAAGGCGCGCTTCGTCTTCGGGATGGAGCCGGCAAAGCAGCCACAGGCGCTGCCGTTCGACATGGCGGATGCGGAGTTCTCGCACCACGGGGACGACTGTACGTTTGAGACACTGGTAAAGCGCTTCGGGATAGCCGATAAGGCGGTGCTGAAGATGGCGGAGATGGTGCATGATGCGGATTTGGAGGATGGAAAATTTCAAAGAGCCGAGTGCTTTGGGATCAACGCCGTGATGAGCGGCTGGGCGAAGACCCGCATGAGCGACACTGAACTGCTGGCGAAGGGCCTGGAATGCTTCGAGGGGCTGTATCAACACTTGAGGAGATGATTGGGAGGGTGCAATGAAATGGATTACGCGAGAACACGTGAAGGTTGACCGGGTGGCGTGCCCGTGGTTGATCAAAAACTTTGTGGACCCGGAGGCGGAATTTCTGTTTGTGCCCGCTGGCGGGGTGCAGTCCCGGGCAACTGAGCTTGGGGCCATCCCGTTTGACATCGAGGCCTGTGAGTTGGGCCATCACGGGGAGGACGTCTCCTTTAACTCCATTTTGAAGAAATACAAGCTAACCGAGCCGGGACTGGCGCTGCTCGGGGAAATTGTGCGGGCAGCGGATTCGCATCCGGTGAAACCCCACCCTGCCGGTGAGGGATTACGTTGGGTGGCGCACGGGTTCAGCGCGCTGGGTCTCGACGACCAGGAAATTCTGAGGCGAGAATTCATCGTTTACGACGCGCTCTACGCCGAGTGCCGGAAACGAGTCGGGAAACCATCGTAAGGTTCGGCAATGGGCTGAGATCAGGCTGATCAGGTTAAAGCCTGTTTGGAAATCACGTTTTTGTGCAGGAGACGACGTAAGGAGTCTCTGATCTCCCGTCAGGCCGTAATCTGCACCGGAGGTTTGAGACTTCTTACGTCGTCTCCGGCAATTTTGAAACACGCTTTTGAAAAAGTGCCGTCCACGGTTTGAGGACGTAACCAGAGCGAGATGCACCGCGTCGCGGTGCAACGACGGTAGCATGGACTTCAGTCCACGGTGGGGATGCGCCGATTGGCCCTCGCGTCGCGTCGCGACTTCGATTCGTGGGAAGGACCCGGTTGCGGTGCGGCGGGATGGCCGCTCCGCGGACCCGGAGTCAGAGGCTATTGAGCTTTGCAGCAGGCCACTTCAGTCGCGCTGTTCGAGGTACATTGGTGCAGGGCGACGGTCTGTTTGGCTCTGCCAGTTCCCACGGCTGTGAGGGTCGTATCACAGCCAGGACAAAGGTGACGTTCGATAAGCTGGACTGGCTTGGTTGTGCCCCGGGCGCTCAGGTCTTTACGGATCGCGTATTCGTCTTTGCAGGTCGGACAGGACATGGCGGTCCGAGCCGCGGCGGAGACGGAAGCTTGAGGCTTCATCAACAGCGTCGCGTCGCCTTTGCCGGTGGGGGTTTCGCCCGCGACGGTAGTGACTATGGCGCCGGCTAGAAGGGCAATGCTCAGGGTGAACCCGGCGAGCCGGGCGATTTTATCGGAGGTATTCGTTTTCATTTTTATGCTTCGGTTCGGAGTTTTGCTTTCGCGAGATCGTCTCGCATCTGGGCTTAATACGCCGGGCCAGGCGATTTCACTCGACCCTATTTTTGTTTTTTGATTGAGGGCGGGAGGCCGAATGATCAGGCGTTGCGATACAAGTTGCAGCTTTGTCCGCTCCAGGCCGCTCCAGGAGTGTTACCGATGTCCTGACCGCGCCCCTTCACACCCGATACCCGGCACTCGCCCTTTCGCCGTTCCGGTCCCACTCCACCTCAAACCTGAATCTCGACTATTCCACTCAGGATACTTCGAGACGCTTGGGACGCCCTGGGACGCTGCCACCCCGTCCCCGCCCCTTGACGCTCTGACCGACCCTCGACAAGTCTGGGACGGCTCCGGTACCACCCTGGGACGGCACCTGGGACGGCCCAAAAATCGCCAAAACCCCTCGGTAAACACGGGCTTGGGACGCTGGGACGCCCTAAAACCACCCCCCCTGCGCGCACAACATCTTTCACCCCTTCCTGCCTCCTTTGTGAACCTTGGACCTTCCGCCTCCCCAGGTTCACCAACCTATTTGTCACGCCTTGTCACACGCCGCCCGTGTGACTGGTTTTATCCGTTATCCTTCAGCCTTCAGCCTTTCCCCCATCACGCCCTTGTCACGGGTGTGTCACGCTCTTGTCACGCTTTTGTCACGGGTCAAAAATCGCTAAAATTTCCCAGTAAATACGGCATTGTCACGGTGTCACGGGTTAAATCACCCCCCCTCGCGCGCACACTACTATCGCGACCCCTCGACCCTCACCCTCCTTCCATTCCCGCCTTCCTTGTTCCCAGGTTCGCCTACCCACTTGTCACGGCTTGTCACGCCTTGTCACACGCCGCCCGTGTGACGGTCAAGTCCCTCATCCTTGCCTGCGTGTCACCGCTTGTCACCGCTCCGTCACCGTCGGAAACGCGCAGATCCCTCGGTAAACACGTGCTTGTCACCGTGTCACCGCTGATGTAGCCCGCTCCTGCACATTAGACATTTTACACGCCTAATCCGCGTTCCTCTGCCCCACTCTTTGACAGCTTTCCTGCTCGGCCAGTGACCAGCGACCGTCGGCCTCCGCTTTCGTCCTTTATCCAACGTTTTAGCCATCCGCGGTCCAAAAATCAAAGCTCCCATCGCACCCAATTCATTCCATGCCCCTCCGACCTGATCCAAAGCAATCCGAACATCAAAACATTTTTTCCCCTGACTCTCGCCCCTCGCTCGTGCGACCAAACTTGTCCCCGCGCGCCTGCACTTGATTACGCTTAATTTCACCTGCGGACGCCCAATTACGGGAAAATTTTCCAGGCCCGAACTGCAACTCCCCTTGGCTCGAGCTCACTCCTCATCCGCGCAACGTTGCACGTTTCACTTTTCACGCACCACTCCCCCTATCTGCAGCCATCTTCAGCCATCTGCAAGTATCTGCACCCCTTTCTCGGCCTGCGCCGTTCCGCCCGGCCCCTCCCCCCTCTCTAGACTCTAGACGTTTGACTTGAGACCTGAGACCTGAGACCTGAGACTTGGGACTTTTGACTCTAGACTTCGTTGAGACTCGCTTCTTCGCAGATTCAGGTGAATACTGCCGGCTGGATATGGCCATCGAAAACCTGGACACGAGCCA
This sequence comes from Candidatus Acidiferrum sp., assembly GCA_035566435.1. GTDB lineage: Bacteria > Verrucomicrobiota > Verrucomicrobiia > Limisphaerales > UBA8199 > DATMRF01. The sequence continues at coordinate 24,961 of DATMRF010000125.1, read as the reverse complement.
AAAGGCCCGGCAAATCAACCTGGATGCCAAACGGTACGGGACCTTCGCCGAGATCGGCGCGGGCCAGGAGGTCGCGCGCTGGTTTTTCCGGGTTGGCGGCGCTGCCAAAACCGTCGCCAAAACGATCTCCGCCTATGACATGGCGGTAAGCGACGCGATTTACGGGGGCACCGACCAGTACGTCAGCCGGCGCAGGCTCAAGGCCATGCTCGATTACGAGTACGATTTGCTCTTGGAGCGGCTCGATGAGAAACGCGGGGCGACGACCGCCTTTTTTGCCTTTGCCAACACGGTGACGACCCGGAGGGAAGAGGGCCACGGCTGGCTTGGCATCAGATTCCAAGCCGAGGCAGGGACCGATCCTTCCGAGATTTACATCCACGTCCGAATGCTGGACAAAGAGAACGTCCGGCAGCAAGAGGCGCTCGGTGTGATCGGGGTCAACCTTGTTTACGGCACCTTTTATTCCCACAAGAATCCCGACGCGCTGATCCGCTCCCTCCTGGACGACCTGACCTGGGAGCGGGTCGAGGTGGACATGATCCGCTTCGCCGGTCCCGCGTTTGCCGGCCTGGACAACCGGCTGATGGCGCTGCAACTGGTCCGGGGAGGCCTGACCGAAGCCGCTATGTTCACCGCGCAGGGCGAGGCCGTTCAATTGGCGGAGGTGCTATACGACAAACCGGTCCTGGTGCAGCGCGGCAGTTTCCAACCGGTGACCAAGGCAACGCTCGATGTCCTCGAGCGCGGCCTCGAACAGTTCCTGCAGGAACCGGAACTCAAGCGCGAGACGACGGTGGTCCTGATGGAAATGACACTCCGCCACTTGACCACCGGTGACCGCATCGATACCGCGGACTTCTTGCAGCGCGCGGAAATGCTTCGCGCATTGGGCAAGACCGTGCTGGTCTCCAACTTCCGCCGGTTTCACCGCCTTGCGTCTTACCTGTCGCGCTACACGAAACGTCCCCTCGGCATCGCGCTGGGGGCAGCCAAACTCAACGAAATCTTTGACGAGAGTTTTTACAACGAAAGCGAGGGAGGATTGTTAGGCGGCCTGGGCCAGCTCTTCAAGAACCCGGCGCGGCTTTACGTGTATCCGCACCTGGACCTCGAGTCCTGCGCTGTGATGACCGCGGAAAATTACCCGGTGGCGCCGCATCTCAAGCACCTCTACGCCCATCTTCTCGAAAACCGCTACATTCAGGGCGTGCGGAATTTCAACCCGGACCTGGCCCGCATCCGCCGGCACGACGTCCTGGCCGGGATACAGTTGGGCGACGATGTCTGGGAACAGATGGTGCCGCCGCCCATCGTCGAGGTCATCAAACGCGAACGGCTCTTTGGCTACGGTGCAGGACGTCCGAAGGCCAACGCCTCAACTCCCACCGCCTGATCGGTCACCCCCGCCTCGGGGCGGGGACGGCCACGTCCCCGGCAGCGGGGCATCTCGATTTTTGGAAGCCCTGCTGGATCGTTCTGCTCGTCAGCAGCCGCGAAATAAATTCCTCACCCTGACTGCCCCAAGGAGCGGGAATAGCAACGGTCAACTCGACCGAATTGCTTCAGCGTGCGTTTCGCCGACCATCTGCCGACGATTCTCCCTCTCCCGGCGGGAGAGGGTCGGGGTGAGGGGAATCTTAAGAACACGCCGCTCAGAAAATGAGGTGCCCTCATCGGACAGCCCAGCATCGGGGCGGGGACGGCCACGTCCCCACTCCTTCCCTAGGCTTCCGAGACTCGACGAGTCCTGGGCCGGGCACGGGGCTTGGCCGGAGCTCTAGCGGTGATTCGGCGCGTGCTCCTGGCCTTGGGTTCGGCTGTTTTCGGCTCGTCCAAGGGCAGCATGAGCTCATCCGGCGATTTGGCAGCTTCGGCGGCTTTCTTGAGCTCAACGGGTCGCTTGAGCTCGGCGGGTTTTCCGATTTCAAGGGGTGTTCCGATTTCGGCCGGTTTCGCCACTTGAGCGGCTTTTCCGATCTTGATTGTCCCCACAAACACCGCGCCGGCCTCAACTACGAAATTGGCCGCCTCGACATCGCCGAACAAGCGGCCGGTGGACCTGAGGTGGACGGTCCCGAAGCAATGCAGTTCAGCCACGAGCTCTCCCCCGATTTCCGCGCCGCCTAGGCGGAGCGGTTCCGGCCACCGAAAATGGTTTCCCGGCGGGATTACCAACCGGCCGGCGGTAAACGTGCCCTTGATGTTGGCGGTCGAATGGATTTCTAACGTGTTCTCAGCCGTCAGCTTGCCTATCAACCGGCCCTTGATGACCGCTTCGCCTACGATCGCCTCGGTGTTGAGCACATAGCCCTTTTCCTCGACCACCAGCCAACCGTGCGTCCTGAAGTTCTTCGAAACCGTCTGGGTGATCCGATAGTCGCTCAGGTCCACGTAGCCGCTGCATCGCTTGCACATTGTGGAGGCGGCGGCCTTGGGCGCCTCCAATTCGGTGCCGCATTGAAAGCAGCGGACCCGCCTTTGTTCGATGACGACTTTGGAGGTTTTCGCCGCGGGGCGCAGAGCTTCCTGCACCCGAAAATGCTGCTGGCAGTTTTTACAGACGGTGGAGTAAGCCCCGCGCGGCTCTGGTTGAGCATACCCGCAGCGGGGGCAGGAAACCTGGACCGTATCCTTTTTTGAGGACGGCATGGCAATGGTTCAACTTCGACAGCGTCGGTTCGTCATGTGCGCGGGTCAGCATGCCACCGGCCCCGGGGAGTGAGCAAGTCCCTGAGCTGGCGCAGCAACCAGCGTGAGGCCGCGGGCATGACACGGAGTTGTCCGCGGTCCGGATTTGAGAGCCTCCTGAGTCCAGCCCCGGTGGAGCTGGGTTACAGGCCGGGCGCCTTCGGTGCCGGAATCTTGGGAGATTCGCCCCTGTTGGAAGGCGGCGCCGTCGGAGTCACCTTGTTCGGGTTGACTTCAGTCTTGCCGACATAGGTCACGCCTTCCTCGATGACGAGCTTGGAGGCGCGGATATCCCCGAACAATTCGGTCTTCGCCTTGAGCTCAACCTTGTCCTTAGCGATAAGATTGCCCGTGATCTTGCCGCGCGCAACGACCGAGCCGGCGTCAATCGTTCCCTTGATGGTTGCGTTGTCGCCGAGGGTCAAAACCCCGTCGGAGGTGATGTCCCCGTCCAGCTTGCCATCGAAGGTTAGCTCGCCTGAGAATTTGAGAGTGCCTTTTACCTCGACGTCCGAATTAAGAACGTTTTTCGAGTTATTGTTGTTCGTTGGAGCGTTCATGTTTTCTCGCTGTTACAATTTTGGATTTGGATTTGGATTTACTAGTAATAAGTCAGGCGCGCGCGGGAGAGTCAACCCTCGAAAACCAAACCCAGGATTTTCCTAGGTCAGCCACTTGCGTTGCCTGTGCTTTGCAACCACACTGGCGGCCGCAATGCAGGAATTGGTCAAGAAGATCGAAGCGGATGCCGCTGCGCGGCTGCCCTTGCCGCCGGGGCGGTTGCCGACGCAGGAGCTGGCCCGCTACAAGACCTTTTTGAAAATCGAAACCCACCGGCTGAAGATGCTCCATCGCGCCGGTGCCGGCGGCCTCGAAATCTGCCGCGGCCGCGCTACGATTCTCGACGTCCTGCTTCGTTATCTGTGGGATGCCTCCAAGAGCGGCCTGTCCGCCCAGGCGCAAAAGGAGTTCCCGCCCCTGGCGCTCGTGGCCATTGGCGGTTACGGCCGTGCCGAGCTTAACCCCCACAGCGACATCGACTTCATGTTCCTGCACGACCGGCAGATCGCGGGCAGCCGTCCGTTGCCCCACCTGTCGAAGATCATCGACGGACTGCTGTACCCTCTATGGGATATCGGCCTGAAGATCGGGTATTCGGTCCGCACTCTCGAAGAGTGCGTGAAGATCGCCAACGCCGACATGCAGTCCAAGACCTCGCTCATCGAGTCGCGGTTGTTGACGGGGGACGAAGCGCTGTTTAAAAAGTTTCAGAAGATGCAGGTCGCAAAGTGCGTCGCCGGCCATGAGGAAGAGTACATTGCGATGCGCATCGCCGACCAGACGGCGCGGCGCACGAAGTTCGGCAATTCTGCTTGTATGCAGGAGCCGAACTTGAAGAACGGCTGCGGCGGCCTGCGGGATTACCAGAACCTGCTGTGGATGGCTTTTTTCAAGCACCGGACTCGCTCGCTCAAGGAATTGCAGGCGCACGAACTGGTCAGCGATGCCGAACGCAAGCAACTGGAAGCCGCGTATGATTTTCTGCTGCGCGTGCGCACCGAGATGCATTATCACGTCAACCGCGCGATGGACACGTTGAGCAAGAGCCTGCAGCCGGCGGTGGCCCATAACCTGGGTTACAAGGAGCGCTCGCCCAGCAAGCGCATCGAAGGTTTCATGCGTGATGTTTACCGGCATTCCCGCAATATTTTCCTTATCACCCGCGCCATTGAGCAGCGGCTCGCCCTGCTGCCCCAGCCGCGGCGGCTGTCGCTCCGCTCCCTTCTGCCCAACGGACGCAAACGCGCCCCCGAGGCCATTGACGGGTTCACCGTCCTCAGTGGCGAGATTCGCGCCGCTTCGACTCGGGTGTTTCGCGAGCAACCGCGCCGGCTCATGCGCGTTTTCCTCTACGCGCAGCAGCGCGGGGCGGTATTGCATCCGGACCTCGCGCGACTCATCCGCAACCAGCTCGGTCTGGTGGACCGGGCCTTCTCGCTGGATGAACACGTGCGGGAAACGTTCCTTACCATCCTGGGCCAGCGCGGAAATGTCGCGCCGATCCTGAGGGCGATGCACGAAGTGGACCTCTTGGGCAAATACATCCCCGAATTCGGCAGGCTCACCTGCCTGGTGCAGCACGAGTTTTATCATCAATACGCCGCGGACGAACACACCCTGATGTGCCTCGAGCAGCTCGACCGCGTTTGGGAAGCCAAACAGCCGCCGCACAGCGCCTATACGCCCCTGTTCCAGAAACTGGAGCGGCCCTTTCTGCTCTATCTCGCCCTGCTGCTGCACGACATCGGCAAGCCCCAGAGCCACGGCAACCATGCGGAAGTCAGCGCCGAGCTGGCGCTGCGCGTCGCCAAACGCCTCCGGCTCGACGGAGCCGCGACGCACACGCTCCGGCTGGTGATCGAAAATCATCTGCTGATGGCGAGTGTCTCCCAGCGCCGCGACCTGGATGACCCGGCCGTCATTCGGAATTTCTGCAAGCGCGTGCCGAACCCGGAGACCGTGTCGCTGCTGACCTTGCACACGTTCGTTGATTCCATGGCCACCAGCGACAAGCTCTGGAACGGGTTCAAGGAAGCCCTGCTCTGGTCGCTGCACACCAAGGCGATGCGTTTGATGAGCGGCGAAACGGAGTTCGTCCGAGCCGAGGAAAAACAGCGCGAGCTGCTGATGGAAGAAGTGCAACGCCTGCTGCCGGCTCAGTTGAGCGAGGAAGAGCTGCACGCGCATTTCGCCGCGTTGCCGGGGCGGTATTTTCAAATCCATTCCGCGCGCGAGATCCTCGATGACCTCGTCCTGGCGCATCGTTTCATGCGGCTGCAGATTTCCGAGGTGGAAAGCCCGCTGGCGCCTGTCGTCAATTGGCATAACGACCCCGACCGCGCCTGCAACGCGGTCAAAGTCTGCACCTGGGACCGCGCCGGCCTCTTCAGCAAGATCGCCGGCTCGCTCAGCGCCGCGGGACTGAACATCCTCAGCGCCCAAATCTTTACCCGTAGCGACGGGATTGTGCTCGACACGTTCTTCGTCAACGACGCTCGGACCGGCGGCCTGGCCGGGCAGGAACAGCGGGACCCGTTCGAGCACGTCATCCACACGGCGCTCACGGGCGAGGAGGTCGATTTCCACACGTTGATTGCGCGCCAAAAAAACACCCGCCCGGTTTACGAGGCCTACACCGGCGAGCGCATCGCCACGACCATCCGCTTCGATAACGAGGCCTCCGACACCCGCACGCTTGTCGAGATCGAGAGCGAGGACCGGCTGGGGCTGCTTTACATGATTTCCCAGACGCTTACCGAGCTGGAGCTGGATATTACAGCGGCGCGGATCAGCACCGAAAAAGGCGCGGCGATCGATAGCTTTTACGTCCGGGAACTGGATGAACAAAAAGTCACTGCCCCCGAACGCCAGCACGCCATCGAGCGGAAGCTCCGCCACGCGCTTGCGGAGCTGGATAAGCGGTAACTCTGGAAAGGGCGATCATCCCCGGAAATACAGGTATCCCGCGATGATGACCCCCAGCACGACCGCCGACGCCGACACGTCGCGCCAATCCCAACTCGCGTGAGTGTTGGCGCGGTCTTCGGCCGTGGCGGTTGCAAAGGTCAACCCTTTGATCCGCCCGTAATCCTCTTCTTTCGTCAGGTAACTCACTGCCACCATCACCACCGCAGAGACGATTGTGATAAGCACGCTGAAGTACTGAAAATAGATGTTGTTAACTACCCAAAGGAACGACCCTTCGGTGTAACCGTTTTCGAAACCCTTCAGGCCCAGAGTCACCGGCGTGTCCACCAGCATCCGGAACAGGCCGAGCGCGAAGCCGACGACCATCGCCCAGAGACAGCCTTTGGCGTTTAACCGCTTCCAGAAGACGCCGAAAAAGAACACGACGAAGATGGGCGGTGCAAGATAGCCCTGCACGGATTGCAGATAGTTGTAGAGGCTGTGCGCTCCTTGCACGACGGGAATCCAAAGCAGCGCGATGATCACCATCGTGGTTGTGGCGATGCGGCCCGTGCGGACGATTTGATGCTGCGAGGCATTGGGCTTCCACTTTTGGTACAGGTCCACCGTGAAGAGAGTCGAACACGCGTTGAACACGCCGGCCAGCGAACCCATCAGGGCCGACAGCAGGCCGGCAACAACGATGCCGCGCAAGCCGGCCGGCAGCATGTATTTCACCATCAGCGGGAAAGCAGCCTGCGCCTCGTGCGCAATGGGTTTGCCATCCGGTGTCACCATGATTGCCAGTTCAGGCACTTTGCCGCTCTTGGCAAGCGCGAAACAAATCAGGCCCGGGATGATGAACAGGTAAACCGGGAAGAGCTTGAGAAACGCGGCGAAGATGCTGCCGCGCCGGGCAACCTGCTCATTGGGAGCGCCGAGCGCGCGCTGGACAATGTATTGATCCGTGCACCAGTACCAAAGGCCGATAATCGGCGCGCAAAACAACATGCCCAGCCAGGGATAGTACCCGTTGAAATACCACGCCTCTTTGACCACATGACCGTCCGCGGCTTTCTCCAGAACCGGCGCCCAGGTGGGCTGAACGCCCGCCGGAATCAACGGCTTCCAGAGGTTGAACATGTCGGAGCCGCACAGGCGGCGCAACTCGTCCCAGCCGCCCAGTTTGGCAAGACCGTAAACCGTCAACAGCGCCGAGCCGGTGATCAGGACGATGACCTGCACGGCGTCGTTGTAGGCAACCGCACGCATGCCGCCGAGGGCGGTGTACAATCCAGTCATGCAGATGACGGCGACCGACCCGATCCAAAAGCTGTTGATGTCGATTCCGCCGAGACTCACATGCAGTTCGGGAAGCAAGGTGGCGAACACCACTCCCCCCGCGAAAATGCCCACGGCGATTTTGGACACCACGAACGTGATCAACGAGACGATCGACAGCACGTAACGCGATTGGGTGCTGAAGCGGCGTTCCAGAAATTCGGGCATGGTGAACACCAGCGCCCGTGCATAGAAGGGCACGAAGACCCAGGCGAGCACCAGCAAGCACCAGGCGTGCAGTTCGTAATGTGCCATTGCCACACCATCCGCCGCTCCGGAGCCGGCCAGCCCGACGATATGTTCCGAGCCGATGTTCGAGGCGAAGATGGAGGCGCCAATGATCCACCAGCTCAGGTTGCGGCCTGCCAAAAAATAATCAGCCGCGGTGTCTTTGCGCTTCTTCACCACCCACCACGCCACACAGAGCAGGATGCCGAAGTAGAACGCGATCGCGAGCCAATCGAGGCTGGTCAGAGTGGAAGCGCCGGGCTGGATGGCGGCGATGAGGGTAGGGTTCATGTGAGGGAGATAGGTTCGTTCGCTACAACGTTAGAAACGTTAAAGTCTTAAAACGTTTCGGATGACGAGCGCTCATTTCTGGACGGAGAACTTGAAGAGAATCGTGTTGTGATACGTATCTCCCGGTTTGAGGACAACCGAGGGGAATTCGGGCCGATTGGGCGAGTCGGGATAATGCTGCGGTTCCATGCAGAAGCCGTTGCGGAACTGGTAAACCCAGCCGCCTTTGCCCTTGAGCGTGCCGTCCAGGAAGTTGCCCGAATAGAATTGCAAACCTGGCTCGGTGGAAAGAACCTCAAGCACTCGGCCGCTCGTCGGTTCATAAACGCGCGCCATCAGCCCGAGCTGCCCCATGGGTTTGTTGATCACCCAGTTGTGGTCGTAGCCTTTGCCGAACTTGAGTTGCTCATCGTCCTGGTTGATGCGGGCACCGATAGCCGTCGGTTTGCGGAAGTCGAATGGCGTGCCGTCCACAGGCCGCAATTCGCCGGTAGGGATGAGCGTGCTGTCAACGGGCGTGAACTTATCCGCGCCGATCATGACCACGTGGTCCAGGATGGCTCCCTTCCCGGCAAGGTTGAAATAAGAGTGCTGGGTGAGATTGACTACGGTGTTTCGGTCGGTCGCGGCGGTGTATTCCACCTTGAGCGCGTTGTCACCGGTCAAGGTATAAATCACCGTGACTGAGAGGTTGGCCGGATAGCCTTCCTCGCCATCGTGGCTCAGGTGCTGCAGCTTGAGGGCTGGTCCTTCGGCGCTCGGCACCACGGTCGGCAACCAGACCACCTTGTCAAAGCCTTGGACCCCGCCGTGCAGTGAGTTGGGATAATTATTGGTCGCCAGCGTATATTGCCTGCCATCAAGAGTGAATTGACCTTTGGCAATACGGTTGCCATAGCGGCCAATCAGAGCGCCGAAGTAGGGAGTCTCTTTGATGTAGTCGGCGAGGTTGTCATAACCAAGAACGACATCGCCGAGCTTGCCGCTGCGGTCCGGCACCTTGAGCGAGATGACCAGGCCGCCGTAATTGCAGATGCGCGCTTCCGCGCCGTTGGCATTGCGGAGCGTGAACAAATCAATCGGCGTGCCTTCTTTGGTCTGGCCGAAGGGCTGCCGGCTGATTTGGTCCGGCGCGGAAGAGACCGACGCGCAACCGAACAGCGCGGCGGCGGCGAGGACGGCGGCGCAGACCGAACCGGTGTAGCACAGAGTATGCGTGGGTTGTCTGAAAGCCCGAGTGAGCCATTGGTAGCGGTTTTGCATAACGCTTGATTGGAGGTTGCTTAATGATGTTTGTGGTTGCGACTGGCTGTTGCTTTCGCCGACGGCCCCTGGCCGTAATAGGCTCCAGGGCCGTGCTTGCGAAAAAAGTGTTTGCCCAGCAATACCTGCTGCATGGGCCGGGTGGAAGGAAAAAGGCGCAGTGTCTCGCCCGCCAGCTTGACCAGGTGCTCCAGCACCGCCGCGTGGTGGACGCCGTCTTCGACCGATCTGCCCCAGGCGAACGGACCATGGCTGGCGACCAGCGCCGCCGGACACGCGAGCGGGTCGCGGTGGTCGAATGCTTCCACGATCGCTTTGCCGGTGTTCGCTTCATAATCGGCTTTGATCTCATTCGGCCGCAGCACCCGAGTGCAGGGGATCGAACCATGGAAGTAATCGGCGTGCGTCGTTCCCAGAGCGGGCACCGGCCGGCCGGTTTGGGCCCAGGCGGTCGCATGCAGGCTATGGGTATGCACGATTCCGCCGATCCCCATAAAGGCGCGATAAAGTACCAGATGGGTCGCAGTGTCCGAGCTGGGCTTCAGTTTGCCCTCGACCACGCGGCCTGACTCCAAAGCCACGACAACCATGTGGCCCGGTCGCATCGCTGAATAGGGGACGCCTGACGGTTTGATGACCACCAGCCCCTTGGCGCGATCAATGCCGCTGGCATTGCCCCAGGTATGGATGACAAGCCCTTCCTTCACCAGGTCAAGGTTCGCTTGACACACTCGGCTCTTTAAATCCTGTAACATGTGTTAAACTACGAAATACACGAACCGTACGAAAACACTGCGGTTTATCTTCTGACTTTGCCGCGGATCGCCAGCAGTTCTTTCATAACGTCAAAGAGAGACCCGGCCGGTTGCTGCGTACCGAAGGCGTCATGCAGTTTGCGGTAAAGGGAATAAAGCTGTTCGTAAACCGTGTGGGCTTGGGAATTCGGTTCAAATACGCGAGCTTTTAGGCCGGTCATCGCTTTTTGAGCCTCGGCATAGCTAGCATGGCCACCGGCTTTTTTGCCCGCGACAACCGCACCGGCGATCGCCGCGCCCAGCGCGCACGTTTGCGCCGAGCGCGAGATCTTGATCGGCCGGCCAGTCACATCCGCGTAAATCTGCATGACCAGCGGATTCTTCTCAGCGATGCCGCCGCAGTTGACGATTTGCCCGACCTTCACCCCGTATTCCTCGAACCGGTTGATAATCGTCAGCGCGCCGAAAGCGGTCGCCTCGACCAGTGCTCGGTAAATCTCCGAAGGCGTGGTGTAGAGCGTTTGGCCCAGCAGCAATCCGGTGAGCCGCTGGTCCACCAGGACAGTGCGGTTTCCGTTGTTCCAATCCAGGGCCAACAAGCCCGATTCTCCTGGCGCGATACGCGCCGCCGCGGAACTAAGCGCTTCGTGTGTCCCGGCCTTCTTGCCCAGCGGTTGGATGTAATTAACAAACCAGTTAAAAATATCGCCAACGGCCGATTGGCCGGCCTCAAGGCCGTAATAACCGGGTAGAATGCTGCTTGGAACGATGCCACAAAGGCCCGGAATGTCGGCCAGTTTCTCGCCCAACGGCACGACCATCATGTCGCACGTGCTCGTGCCGATAATCTTGACCAGCGTGCCGGGGCCGATGCCCGACCCAACACCGCCCAGGTGCGCATCGAAAGCGCCAACTGCAACGGGAATGCCGACCGGCAACCCGGTCCGTTTCGCCCAGTCCTCCGTCAAGCCTCCGACCGCACGGTCAATCGCGCGCGCCTGGGGACGCAGTCGCGCACGCAGTTCTCCCAGCTTGGGAGAGAGTCGCCCCAAAAACTCGGCGTCCGGGTAACCGCCCCAGGTATCGGCGTACATCGCCTTATGACCGGCGGCGCAGATGCCAACCGTCAGTTTGTCCGGCGCCTCGGTGCCCGTCAGCATTGCCGGTACCCAATCGGCGCATTCGACCCATAGGTGTGCTGCATCGAAAACCTCGGGGTTGGCGCGCAAACAATGCAGGATCTTGCTGAAGAACCACTCGCTCGAGTACGTGCCGCCGCACTTCGCGAGGTACTGCGGACGCAGCTGGCGCGCCAAGTCGGTAATCTCGGCGGCTTGGGCCACTCCTGTGTGGTCTTTCCAAAGCCAGGCCATCGCCGCCGGGTTCTTGGCAAACCGGCGGTCGAGCGCCAGCGGATGACCGTCGCGATCGACTGGGAGCGGTGTGCTGCCGGTCGTATCAACGCCGATGCCAATCACATCCTCGGCCTTGAAGTCGCGCGCGCCGCGCTTGGCCAGAGCCAGGGCGCGCTTGATCGTCTTTTCGGCGCCGGTGACGTAATCCGCCGGATGCTGCCGGGCGAGGTTGGGGTCGCGCGACAGGATGACGCCCTGGGTGCCGTGAACGTAGTTCCATACAGCGGTGGCGACCTCGCGCCCGTTGGCGGTGTTGACGATAACCGACCGGACTGAGTTGGTGCCGTAATCGAGTCCGAGGGTGTACTTGGCGCTCATCGAAATGGCTGAGGATTGGGGGTTGAGGATTAACGGTTCATTTCGGGCGGTTCACGATCAGTCCTTTTTCTTCATTGGCGGGCAAAATGAGGCGGTCGATGCCGAACCCTACCAATCCGGCAGCCCGCCTGTGAGGTGCGCTCTGGCAGACCACGTCCCCGAAGCGCCCCCACATGGCGCCTTCTTTGATCAGCGCGCCCAGGCGCCGGACGCAGCCGGGCAATTCGGTCAGTCGGCCTGTCACCACCACGCGATGAATGCCCAACACATTGAGCGCGCCGGAAATCACTTTCGCTGTCGCATCGAGCGTTGTGCTTAGCCACGGTTCGAGGCCCCGAGCGCTCACGCGCCGAGCCAGCTCGGTCCAGCCGCCGGTTTCGCCCCCGCGTCCGCTCGCTCGCCGGAAGCTCTCAAGCAAACCGCGCTCCGAGACCAGCGTCTCGAGGCAACCGACCGCGCCGCAGCCGCAAAGGCGCTGGTTGCCCGGCACGGGGGTATGGCCGAATTCCCCGCTCAGGGGGTTGGGATGCGAATAAAGCTTTCCGTTGAGCACGATCGCTCCGCCGACGCCCTGGCCGAAATCCACCAGGAAAAAATCCTCGCCGCCCGGCCCGGCGGAGAGCTGGCCCAGAGCCAGGGCGCGGATTTCCTGCACCAACAACACCGGCAGCGGCCAAACCTGGCCGACCAGGCGGGGCAAGTTGGCTTTCTCCAGCCAGTGCAGGTTAGGCGAGAAGAGGACCGTGCCTTGCACCTCATCGACAATGCCCGGAACGCTAATGAGCACGCCCCACAGGTGCGCTCCCTCCAGTCCTGCCGTGACCGCCTTCAACTCCCGCAACCAGGTTTCTGGCGAGCGCGGCGTCGAAAAAGTGAACGTCCATTCATCCTCCATCTGAAGCGCTACGGGCAGCGCGGAAACGTTCGTTTCCGAGACGCCGAGTTCGATGGCCAAAAAACGCGCGCGACGATTGTCCAGCCGAAGCAATTGGCCGGGCCGGCCCAGCCGAGGTGAACCGGACGCGTTTCCATTGCCCGGCGATCCCGCCTCCTGCAGAACCCCGAGCGAGAGCAACTCCGTGGTGATCTTGCCTGCCGTCGGCTGGCTGATGCCCGCGGCCTTGGCCAGGTCGGCCCGCGAAGCACATCCGAGGCGCAAAAGCAGGGAGATGACGGTGCGCTGATTCGTCCGTCGCAAGCTGCCGGGCAAAGCCGCTGTCTTGATTCCGAGCATAAAAAAGCGTCGGGCCAAAGCCGGAAGGGAGAATGTTATGTGAAGGTTGTTAAGTAAAGCGGAATATCCAAAAGGACCGCCGGTACCGCGTCAGTCCTGCAAGGAGGGCACGATTCCAATCGTGCGCCCCGGGCCGCCTCAGGAATTACCACTGCCACGAGCTTCCCCTTGCCAATGCCCCGCAAAACCCGCTATATCATCCTCCTCATGTCCACAGTTGCCGAGCGACTTCACGAGGCCCGCGAGGCCAGGCGGCTAACGGTCGAACAGGTAGCGGAGATTACGAAGATCCGCGGTGACCATTTGCGCGCGCTGGAGGAGGGAAATTTTGACATCTTTTCAGCGCCGGTTTACATCCGCGGGTTTGTGCGCACCTACTCGACCTTGCTCAAGTTGGACGTGCCGCAGGTCATGTCCGAGCTGGACGCCGAGTTGGGCCAGACCAAAAAGTTTGCCGAGCCACCGCCCCTCTCTACTGAGCCAAAAGGGGTGCTGGATTTCATTATGCTCCAGCTCTCGAAGGTAGATTGGCAAAAAGGGGTGGTGGTGCTGAGCGTGGCCGTCTTGTTCTTTGCCAGCCTATTGGGGTATATCACTTGGCGGCATTATCGAACCACCGATGCCCTGAAAGGCTTGAAACCGGCGGTTTACCAGTCCACCCAGCACAACTCGGGTCAAACGTTGCCGCTGCCGAATCAGCCCCCCAAGCATTGAAACGCGGTGCGGATGCTTAATCCGGGCTACGAGGTCCTGGCCAGCGAGCTTCCCGCATATGCGAGCAGGGTCACCAGGTTGACGTACACTGCCGCCAGCAGATCATCAACTGTTATGCCCCAACCGCCGGGCCAGCGCTGGCTTTGGCGCACCGGCCAGGGCTTCGCGATGTCGAAGAATCGGAAAGCCGCAAAGACGCCGACGGTCAGCAACCAATGCCCGCGCGAAAAGAAGGAATCCGGGCGGGGCATGGCGCCGGTCTGCGCGTAGGCAATTCCGAGCCACGCTAGAAAACAGATCGGCATGGCGGCAATTTCATCCAGCACGACGGAGCCCGGGTCTTTTTGACCAAGGACCCGTTCCGCGGCGCCGCAAAGCCAAACGGAAAAGGCGAGCCCGGCGACGCCACCCAGCAGCAGCACCCAGGGCCGCCCGCTGGCCAGCAGGAGCGCGAACCAAACCATCCCCAGAAGGGAACCGAACGTCCCTGGCGCGAAAGGAATGCGGCCGATGCCGAAGCCTTGGGCGATCCAGAGTCTCACATGTCGTCCAGGTAGAGAGTCCGGTTCCGCCAGAGATAAAGACAGCCGGAAATAATCGTCAGCGTGACCGCCACCCAGATGGAGAGTTCCGTGAATCCTTTCACCCAGGGAGCGCCGAAAACCGGCATTCCGAAGAGCGCCTTGCCGGCTGTCCCCCACTGCTCATAGCTGTGCCAAACCAAGATTGAGATGATGGCGACAATTTGCGAGATGGTCTTGTGTTTGCCGTAGCCTTCGGCTGCCAGCACGACATTTTTTGAAGCCGCCAATAGGCGCAATCCGGTGATGGCCAACTCGCGAGCGACAATAATGACCACCATCCATGCGGCAATCCAGTTCAGTCCGACAAATGCGATAAACGCGGAGCAGACCATGATTTTGTCCGCCAGGGGGTCCATGAGAATGCCGAAGTTGGTGATCAGTTGGTCACGGCGGGCCAAATAGCCGTCCAAAAAGTCACTCACCCCGCCGGCAATGAACAGCACTAGCGCGATCGTTTCGTGAAACCGTACCTGCGAAAACATGACTGCCAAGAAGGCCGCGGTGAGAATGAACCGCGAGATAGTCAGCTTGTTTGGTAAGGTCATTCGGCCGGTATCTCCCTCTAGTTCACTGAAAGCTGGCAGTTAAGTCGCGGAGGCAAGGCTCGATTTGCCCAGCGCGAGTTTCTCCGCGCCCCAACGCAACATCCGCTCGGTCACATCCCAGCCGAGGCACGCGTCTGTAATTGACACCCCGTAGCAGAGTTCTGACGGCTTCCTGGGGAACGGCTGGCTGCCCTCCCTCAGATAGCTCTCGACCATGATGCCGATTAGCGCCCGGTTGCCGGCCGCCCGTTGTTCGATCGCGCTGTGCCACACTTCCTCCTGGCGCGCGTGCTGTTTGGCCGAGTTGGCATGGCTGCAATCAACCATCAAGACCCGCGGCAGACCCGCCTGCTTCAGTTTGGCCTCCGCCTCACGCAAACTGGCCGCATCATAATTTGTGCGGGTCCGGCCCCCTCGCAACACGACGTGCCCCACCGGATTGCCGGTCGTGCGGATGATGCTGGTGACCCCCTCCTGGTCGATGCCCAAAAAATTGTGCGGCGTGCGCGCCGACACCATGGCATCCAGGGCGATTTGGAGACTGCCATCCGTGCCGTTCTTGAAACCGACGGGCATCGAGAGGCCGCTGGCCATTTCCCGATGCGTTTGGGATTCCGTGGTGCGAGCACCGATCGCTACCCACGTGATCAGGTCGTCGATATACTGGGGAACGATCGGGTCAAGGAATTCAGTCGCGGCCGGCAAGCCCATCGCAGCCAGCTCAAGCAACAACCGGCGCGCCCTTTTGAGGCCCGTATCGATATCGTAGCTGCCATCCAGATGCGGATCGTTGATCAACCCTTTCCAGCCAATAGTCGTGCGCGGCTTTTCGAAATAGACGCGCATGACGATCTCCATTTCGCTCGCCAATTCCTGGCGCAGGCCGCTGAGTCGGGTCCCGTATTCGAGCGCGCCCTTGACGTCGTGAATCGAGCAAGGGCCCACGACCGCCAGCAACCGTGGGTCCCGTTGCTGCAGAATATCGATTACCCGGGCACGGCTGTCGGCGACGGTGCGGTTCCCCGTTTCGGAGACCGGCAGCTCCGATTTCAATGCGCGAGGGGTTAGCAACCGAACGGCCTCTTTAACGTGCAAATTCTGTGTTGGCAGCATCCTCGCAATTATACGCTTTGGATGTGCGCGCGAAAGGAATTTGATTGCGAAGCGGGCACTTCTTGCTTAGGCTTGAAATGTCAAGACACTGCAAACCTATGGACTCCGATCTATTACATTATGTGACGGGCGAAGAGGTTCATGCCGGCGACCGAGTTCAACGCCACGGCGACTTTGCCACTGTGGTCTTCGTCAGCAATGGCGACACTGAGGAGTACGCCCCGGGTTATGAAGACTATGGCGGTTCGGACCGGGGCATCTTGCTCTGTGACGATGATGGTGTCACGACATTCATAGGCGACCCGGACGACCTTCTGGCGTTTGTTGACCGTGGGTAAGTTGACCCGGGAGCGCCTGGGACCGGCGGGCAGCGTGTCGCCTTTGTAAACTGCTCGTCGGGCGTAATCACACGAGGAAGAGGCCGCTCGCGCTTTCCGTCGTTTTGTGACATTGTGGTTTTCCTTGAACGCAGGCGACAATGAATCGATTCGTTAAGGCAGCAATTTATGCCGGGCTGATTTTGTGCGTGGCCGCGCTGGCTTATGGCTTTGCAGTCGAGCACACGCAGGTGACGCACAACGCCACGGGCGGCTCGCGGTCCCGGATGATGGCGTGCTTTGGCGGGTTTTTGACGGCGCTCATCGCGCTCGGCCTGGTCTGCGCGTATGATGTTGCGCACTACTTCGGGTGGCGATTCGAACGCTGGTTTTTGCAGGGAGGCCGACCGGTCGTGCCTGGGCCCGAGCTGGAGGAGGCCCAACGGCTTCGTGCCCGCGGCCAGCCGCTGGACGCCATTCGGCTCCTGCGCGAGTACCTCGAGAAAAACCCTGACGAACTCCACCTCATGTCGCGTATCGCGGAGATCTATAAGGACGATCTGGAAAATGATCTGGCCGCCGCGCTGGAATATGAGGAATTGCTCAAGCACAGGCTGCCGGACGAAGAATGGGGCTGGGCGGCGCTCCACCTGGCCAAGCTTTACGGCCGCCTGAACCAGCCGGAAAAGTCCATGGCGCTACTGGAGCGGATTGACACCGAATATGGGCAAACCGTCGCCGCGCGCCGCGCCAGAAAGGCGCGGGAACAGATTGGAGCCGCGGCGCCGGATGAAGGCCAAGAGGCGTGATGGCTGATGCGTGATGCGTGACACCTGACAGCTGGCACGCACCAGGGACCACGCAACAGGAATCAGGCACCATTCTTCCGTTGCTTGCGTCCTCGATCGTTATCGGTTACGGTCCGTCGCCGAACAAGGCCCGATTCCTGCCGCTGGCAAGGGGGCGGGCCGTTTTCTTATGTCTGATTCATATATTCAAGACTTGTTTGCGGACCGGATTGGCGGGCGGCAGTACGGGAAGTCGAGCGCGATTTATAAATTCGAGAAGATTAAGCGCGCCAAGCGCGCCGCAATGGCTGCCCATCCGGGGGCGGAGATCATCGATATGGGCGTCGGCGAGCCCGACGAGATGGCCTTTCCGGAGGTTGTCGGCAAACTCTGTGAAGAAGCGCTCAAACCGGAAAACCGCGGGTATGCGGACAATGGGGACGCGGTCCTGAAACAAGCGGCGGCGCGTTACCTCGAGCGCGTCTGTGGGGTCCGCGGCATCAACGCTGAGACCGATGTGCTTCATTCCATCGGCAGCAAGGCTGCGTTGTCCATCCTGCCTGCGGCACTCATCAATCCGGGCGATTATGTCCTGATGACCACGCCGGGTTACCCGGTCTTCGGCACGCACGCCAAGTATTACGGCGGACAGGTCCACAACCTGCCATTGACCGAACAGAATCAGTTCCTGCCCAAGCTCGATTCTGTTCCGGCCGAAGTACTTAAGAAAGCCAAGGTCCTGGTGCTGAATTACCCGAATAATCCTACCGGGGCTAGCGCAACGCCCGGGTTTTTCGCGAAAGCGGTCGCCTTCGCAAAGCAAAACAACCTGGTGATCATCCATGACGCGGCGTATGCGGCGCTGGTGTTCGAAGGCCGGCCGCTGAGCTTCCTTGCGACCCCCGGCGCCAAAGATGTCGGCGTCGAACTGCACTCGGCCAGCAAGACCTTCAATATGACGGGCTGGCGGTGCGGATTTGTCGCGGGCAACGATTTGCTCGTCAAGGCCTATGGTGACATCAAGGACAACACGGACTCCGGGCAGTTCCTGGCGATTCAACATGCAGCAGCTCACGGCTTTGACCATCCCGAAATCACGGAGCAAATTGCGGCGAAGTATTCCCGCCGGATGACCGCGCTCGTCGGGGCGCTGGCGCGGGCCGGGTTCCAGGCCCACAAACCGAAGGGCTCCTTCTTCCTATATGTTCAAGCGCCGAAAGCCGCCGTGAAGGCGGACGGCGCCCGCATCGACTTTCGGACGGCCGAGGACGTTTCGCAATGGCTCATCACCGAAAAGCTCATCTCGACAGTGCCCTGGGACGATGCTGGCGCCTATTTGCGATTCAGCGTAACTTTCGTTGCGAGCGACCAGGAAGAGGAGGGGCGGATCGTGGGGGAGATTGCGCGCCGGCTGGGCGATGTGAAATTCGAGTTTTGATGAGAGTTTACGGCGGATGGCGCGCATTTCAGGATGCTGTTAGGGACACCGTTCGCACCGACTGGGTTTAGCGTTACTTTACAGCAATGACCTTCGGGAACTTAGTCACCCTGAGCGTCCTGTGCCTGATCGTAAGCAAATGGGGTGTTCAGCTTTGGTTGGAGCGCTTGAACCGGCGCAACGTTCTGGCGCATGCGGATGCGGTCCCCACAGCCTTCCAGGGAGTCATGGACGAACCGACCTATGCCAAGACCGTCGAGTACACTTTAGCCAAAGGTCGTTTGCACCAGGTCGAACTCACCTATGACACGGTCGTGTTGGTGCTCGTTTTGTTTAGCGGTGTCCTTCCCTGGGCGTTCCGTTGGTTTAGACAGGGCCTGGGGGTCTCTGCGTGGGTGATGGCGGCGTTCCTGTTGGCTGCTGGTGTAGCCCTCTCGCTGCCTGGCCTGCCCATGGATTGGTATTTGCAATTCCGGCTCGAGCAGCGGTTCGGCTTCAATACCACCACGCAACGGCTTTGGTGGTTGGACCGTCTGAAGGGGCTCCTGCTGGGGATAGTTCTAGGTTACCCCTTGCTCGTTCTGGTGTTGAAGCTGGTTGAGCGGACGGGACCGTGGTGGTGGTTGTGGGCCTGGGCTGCCTTGCTTGCCTTTCAATTTCTGCTGGCGTTGCTCGCACCCGTGGTCATCCTGCCGCTGTTCAACAGATTCAGTCCTCTGCCGGAAGGGAGCCTGCGCGAACGGCTGCTCAAGCTCGCCGAGCGGACCCGATTCCGCGCGCGCAGCATCCAGGTAATGGACGGCAGCAAACGCTCGCGGCACTCGAACGCTTTTTTCACCGGCTTTGGACGTTTTCGGAAAATCGTGCTGTTCGACACCTTGATTCAGCAACTGGCCGAACCAGAGCTCGAAGCCGTGCTGGCGCACGAAATCGGCCATTTCAAGAAAAAGCATATCCCCAAGATGCTCGCAGCCTCGGCGGTGGGCTCGCTGGTGGGCTTCTATCTGCTCGCATGGCTGGCGAAGCAGGCCTGGTTTTACAGGAGTTTCGGTTTCGACGCCGGCAACATTGTCCCGGGGCTGCTGCTCTTCGGGCTCTTATCGGAGTTGGTGACGTTTTGGTTCTCTCCGCTGGTCCATTGGTGGTCGCGGCGTTATGAGTACCAGGCGGATGCGTTTGCCGCGCAGGTGATGCAGGAGCCGCGTCCACTAATCGGCGCCCTACGCAAACTCAACGAAAAGAATCTAAGCAACCTTACTCCGCATCCGCTCTACAGCGGCTTCTATTACTCGCACCCGACGCTGCTCGAGCGCGAGCAGGCGCTGGAACAAACCCGCTACACCCCGTCCACAATGCAGACGCAATTCTCGCCGCCGAACTGATTAGGCTGGCGGTGCGCGCATTTGGGATCATTGCGCCATTCGCCGTCCACCAGCAGACGATATTGGTATTGGCCGGGAGCCAAGGATACGATTTTCTTCCAAACGCCGTTTTTGTCCCGTTTCAAACTCAGTGGCGCCTGTTGCCAGCCCGTAAAATCACCTGCCAGCAAGACGCTCTGCGCCGCGGGCCCCGCATAGGAGAAGGTCACTCTCTTTTTTCCTGTTTTCTGATTTGACATACCGCTCACCTCAATTTTGTCTGGGCCGAAGCCCAGCGGACTGACACTGCTACTGTTATCGGGCGCGGTCAAGAGGAAATGGCGAGCTATGAGCAGGAAGCAGTAATTACCCGTTACTGTTTACTCGCCAATAACCCGAGTACCGCGGCCACGACGCGGTCAACCGAAATGCCGGTCATGCAGCGGAAATCGATGGGGCAAGAGCGACGGAAACATGGAGCGCAAGGCACCGCCACTCGCAGCAGGTGCTGGTGGGTGTCGCCGGGAAGGCCGGGGGCCGTCAGCTCGGGCGACGTGCTGCCGAAAGGGACCACTACGGGTATGCCCAGGGCTGCCGCAACGTGCATCGGCCCGCTGTCGTTGCTCAGCAACACTCGGCAAAGCTTCAGCAACGACATCAGCTCTCGCAACGAGGTCTTGCCCGCCAGGTTGAAGGATTCGAAATTCGGCGCGCGCAAAGCCGAATGGATTTCCTCCGCGACCGGCACATCCGATTCCCCGCCCAGCAGCAGCCAGGCGCAATGCGTTCGTTTCTGGATTTCCCGGGCCGCAGTCACAAACCGCTCCGCCGGCCACCGTTTCGCCGGGCCGTATTCGGCGCCGGGTCCGAGCGCCAAGAGCGGCTGGGCCTGGGTCGGCTGGCTGTTCAGGCCGAACTTCGACCGGGCAACCTGAATCTCATGAGGCTCTGTCATCAGCAACGGCGCCAATGGTTCGGGGTTGGCGCCGAGGGCGGCCGCAAGGTGAAGGTACTCGTGGATCTGATGGCGGGAGTGATGCGGGTTGCGTGATGCGTGAACCTCGTGGTCGGGGGCTGCACGAACCAACCGCTGGATCTCCCGGACCGGACGTTTCCGCATTCTCCCTTGGGCCGACCGAGGCGGGACCGTTTGCGAGAGAAACCAGTTGCGCCAGGGCCGGGCCAGGCCGATGCGGCGCGGAATTCCCGCCAGCCAGACCTCGAGTGCCGAGCGCGGCGAGTTAGGCAGGACCAGGGCCGTATCGAAATTCTCTGCCCGCAAGCGTCGGGCCACCGGCCACGGAGTTTCGTCAGGGGCAAAGGTGAGCACCGCATTCAGACTGGGATGATGACGCCAGAGGTCGGCGAGTTTCTGCGGTGCCAGGAGTGCTATATGCGCCCCGGGAAAGAATTCCCGGAGACGTTGCAGGGCAGGGGTGGTCATCACCGAATCCCCCAGCCAGTTCACTCCCCGAACGAGCAGGCGGCGAGGCTGAAAAACGGGGGATGGAAGCTGGCCCGGCATGCACGCTTCCCTCCGTTATCCGCGATCCTCCACCCTCGCGGCTTCCGCGCTGTGAACTTGGGGCTTTGGCACCTCCTCTTGAGACTTGAGATCCGAGACTTGAGACTCTGGATCTTGGACTTTGGATTTTGGATTTTGGACCTGAGACTTGAGACTCGCTTTCCAGCGGTTATGGACCCAAAACCAGTTCGCGGGGTCGCGGCGCACCGCGGCCTCGAAGGCGCGATTGACGTCCAGCATGATGGCCTCCTTCGAGCGTGGCTCGCCATTTTCGTGCGTGGGGATGTCGGCGCCGGCCTCGATGCGCCAACGCGCCAGGCCCACCCGGTAGCAAACCCCGGTGAGCAGGGTGCAATGATAACGCAACGCAAACACGGCGGGAGCGGCTGAGGTCGAGCAATCGTGGCCCAAGAACGGCAGCCGCAGGCCGGCGTCGCCGGCGTGCTGGTCGGCCAACAGGCCGAGTATCACACCTGGCTGTTTCATGAAGGTTCTCAACGCGGCTCCTTCGAAGCGGCGCTCGAAATAAACGCAGCCGGACCGTTCGCGCAAGGATTGGAGCAAGCGGTTGAGCGAATCCTGGCGCAAACCGCGGTAGGTAGTGGCGGATTTGTAGCCCGGCGCGAATTGCCCAAACCGCGCATACAGCTCGAAATTGCCGAAATGGCCGATGGCGGCCACCACGCCTTGCGGGGCCTGGCCGGCGGGCGCCGGACGCAACAGGGACGGCGCGACAAATTCAACGTGCGGGCGCAGCTCTTCGAGGCTCATCGAGGCAGTTTTGGCCGCGCAGGCAAAGTTCTCGCCGATGCGCCGGAAGTTTTCCCGGGCGAGCGCCCGGAGTTGAGCGGAGGTTTTTTCCCCGGCAAAACACAGCGCCAGGTTGCGGAGCGTGACGCGCCGATGGCGCGCGTCCAGCCAATATGCCAGCGCGCCGCCGCCTCGCCCCAATCGCGCCACCCACCGGAGCGGCAGTGCCTGGAGCGAAGCCACCAGAGCCCGCGCCACGTGGTAGAGCATCAATTCCATTACCGGAAGCAAATCTTGCGCACGCAGTCCTGGAAATCGTCCGCGCCGCTGAGGATTTTGATCTCGACGCGCATGAAGAAGATCGGCAGGTCGCGGCGATCGATTTTGGGGAAGCGCACGGCGTCCTTTTGGGTGGTAATGATGGCATCCGCCTGGCGCTTTTTGCTGCGGTTGATGGCGTTAAGGATCTCCTGCTGCGTAAACCGGTGATGGTCCGCGAAACGCTTGGAATACACCAGTTCGGCGCCGAGCTTCACCAGGCTTTGCTCGAAGCTCTCGGGCTGGGCAATGCCGCTGAGCGAAGCCACCTTCTGCCCTTTCAGAAATTCAAGGCCAAGGCGCTGGCCGGTGAACACATCTTCGAGATAAAGCGGATGATGGATGCACTCGATGATCCCCGCCGCGGGGTTGACCTGGGCAATGCGGCGGCGGAGCTCGGCGGTATTGCCGTCGCTCTTGGTGATGAAAATCGTGCTCGCGCGGGCGAGATGCGAAGGCGGTTCGCGCAGCGTGCCGCGGGGCAGCAAGCGCTCGTTGCCAAACGGCTGCTGCCGGTCGATTAGCACAATGTCCTGGCGCCGCCCGCGCAATTTCCAGTATTGGAAACCATCGTCCAGCAACAGCGTATCGCAGCCGTATTTTTCGATGGCATACCGCCCGCTCTTCACCCGGTCCTTGTCCACCAGCACCACGACGTCCTTGAGATTGGATGCCAGCATGTAGGGCTCGTCGCCGGCCATCTCCGAATCCAGCAGCAGCGATTTGCCATCGGAAACCACGCGTGGCGGCGTGGTGTCATCGCGCAAAAGGATCTTCTTCAACAGCCACTGGTGGGCCGGGATGGGCTTGGACCGGTACCCGCGGGAGAGGATGGCAACGTTGCGGCCCTGGTCGCGCAGCACGCGCGCGAACTTTTCGACGACGGGCGTCTTGCCGGTACCGCCGACCGTGAGGTTGCCGATGGCGATGACCTGCACCCCCAGCGTGGAGTCGCGAAGAATGCGCCAGTTGTAAAGGAACCGGCGGGCCTTGACGACGACCTGGAAGCCCTTGGACAAACCGTACAGCATGCCGCGAACGAGGGTCGCGCGAGTGCCGGGCCGCTCTTCGAGGATGACCTCCAGCACGAACGTCTCAAGGTTTTCCGTCCAGGTCCGAAAGCTTTGAAGCATGTCGCAGCAGTTTGCCAAGCGGCAGGAGTCAGAGCAAGCGCCGCCGGAAAAAGCGGTGCAATCAGTGGCGGTGCCCGCTCCGTGCATTTTGTCATCATCCTTCTGCCTGCTCCCTTTCTGGCACGATACTCGCTGTTCAAACGTGGTTTATGGCAATACGCAAACTGCTCTCATTGGCTCTGGTCGCCTGCTTTTTGAGCTCCGCAGCCTCGGCGCGCGCGGGGACCGAGCTCAACTTCTGGCATTCCTACGTCCATCAACCGAGCGGGGTTACCCATTTCTCGCTTCACATCGCCAATTACAAGCGCGGGTTGTTTTTCGGTTCCTGCGGCCCCTCCACCCGGTCACTACAATGGGGTTATGACGTGGATCTCGCCGGCTCCGGTCCGCTCTACACGAGCGACGAAATCAAACTGGAGCTGGATGGAAAGAGGATTCCAGTTGCCTCCGGCACGATCAGTATCGATCCCAACCAGCAGCAGGCCACCATCCAACTGCAAATCACCCAACCAGGCACTAACCAACCCATCAACCCCGCGAGTTTCAAGGGTAACGGCACACACCGAATCCAGAGAATCAAGTAGGCAGGGCGCGTCCGTCCTTAGGCCGGGGTAGGCGGAACCAAACTCGTTGTGGGAACGGTCGAAAGTTGAAGATTGCTGATGCGTCCTGAGCCAAAGTGGGCGCGACAGGGGTCGAACCTGCAAGGATTTCTCCAAAGGATCCTAAGTCCTTCGCGTCTGCCAATTCCGCCACGCGCCCATGGTGCGATAGGATATTCGCTTTGACCGCTGGAACTGTAAATGCCGAAATGCGGCAAGAAGGTGTGGAAGGATGCGGAACGGTCTGGGCGGACCTGCGATGCTGCCGGGGAAAGACGCTGCAGATACCTGCAGATGGGCGCAGGTGGGTGCAGATGGATGCAGATAGGAGAAGTGGCGCGTGAAACGTGAGCCGAGTCCGCGAATTTCCGGAATTGGCGCGAACCGGCGAAACGAACCCTCGAACTGTAATTTGGCAACATTAACTGAAATTTGGCGAAATTGGATGAAATTAGCTGCAACCAAGTGAAATTAAATGAAATCGGCTGAAATTAACTGCAAGTTCTGTGGACAACAGGACCACCGGACTACTGGACCACCGGACCACCGGACCACAGGACCACTCGACTACAGGAAAAAACTGTTTTAATGTTCGGATTGCTTTGGATCAGGTCGGAACGACGTAGAATGGGTCGTTGTCAAAAATTTTGTGTCAGGAAGATTTCCGGGTTTAGTTCGAGTTCGAAGTGGTGGCGGAACATTTGGTTAAGGGTTCCGAGGTGAGTGAGCA
The DNA here is from genome assembly GCA_035566435.1 of Candidatus Acidiferrum sp. GTDB lineage: Bacteria > Verrucomicrobiota > Verrucomicrobiia > Limisphaerales > UBA8199 > DATMRF01. Next base: position 39 of record DATMRF010000125.1, on the reverse strand, counting down.
AAGTGGGGCATCCGCGGCTCCATCTATGGTCATAGAGGT
>DATMRF010000124.1:0-44637 GCA_035566435.1 Candidatus Acidiferrum sp. | reverse complement strand
TACGGTGGAAGGCTGAACTTTGAGCTCTCGGGCCAGGGAAAAAGATTATCCAACTCCGGATTGGTCGGGATTGGTCAGGACTACGCGGGATTGGTCGGCCTGGCTGCCGACAGGGTCGCTGGGGGAATTTAAGTCGCGGTTAGTCGCGGTTGGTCGCGGTTGGCCGCGGTTGGCCGCGGTTGGTCGAAGTTGAGAAGAACGATTGTGGCAACTTTCGAAAGTTGACAGAGGGTGAGGTTGTCAACCTTGGAAAGTTGACAGTTGACAGGTCCGGGGTGGGGCATGATGGAGTTTTTCTTTTCACGGAGCTAGTGGGAACCCGAAAGTTGACAGTTGAGAGTTGACAGAAAGTGGGTCGCAGCCCTGTTTTACCGAGGATTTTGGCGGTTTTGAAAGTTGACAGAGGGTGGAAGTTGTCAACTTTGGAAAGTTGACAGTTGACAGGGGGCGGGGCCGAACGGTGCGCTGGGACAGCGCGCCCTACCTGGAATGGGGGCGGGGGAGTGATGGAGTTTTTCTTTTCGCGACACGAGGGGGACTGCGAAAGTTGACAGTTGACAGTTGACAAGAAGTGGGTGGCAGCCCTGCTTTACCGAGGATTTTGGCTGTTTTGAAAGTTGACAGAGGGTGCGGTTGTCAACTTTGGAAAGTTGACAGTTGACACCGCGGGGCCGAACGGCGCGCTGGGACAGCACGCCCTACCACGAATGGGGGCGGGGGCGTGATGGGGTTTTTCTTTTCGCGACGCGAGGGGGGATGCGAAAGTTGACAGTTGACAAAAAGTGGGTGGCAGCCCTGTTTTACCGAGGATTTGGGCAGTTTCGAAAGTTGACAGAGGGTGGAGTTGTCAACTTTGGAAAGTTGACAGTTGACAGGGGCGGGGCCGAACGGCGCGCCCTGCCAGGAATGGGGGCGGGGGCGTGATGAAGTTTTTCTTTTCGCGAGGCGCTGGGGTACGGGGATACGTTGGGTGGGGCCGGGTGCCCGACCGACGAGGTCATAGCGCATTTGCTGATGATGCGCGGTTCAGAAGAAAAGTTCTGAGCGAACGCTAATCAGCACCCGAGCGACCGTCCTGCCCCTGGCGTGTAATCGGCTGGTTACGAAGGGCAACGGAAGAGTGTGGAGTAGCGGGAAGCGCATTGGAATATTCGATGCCCGCGCGGAGAGCCAGAATGGGGCCAAGAGAACCGGCTCATCTGCTTTCATGAAAACCCTGCCGGGAGGAAGCTTGGCAATCACTCAAGAAACGCTATGTTGCTGGGCGATACGTCCAACCAATAGATGCCCAGGTCTTCAAAGGCGTCCATCAAAGCCCGCACTTTAGCCCATCGAGCCCCAAAATTCTCTCGTTTTTGTGCTTCCCAATCGGCCCAGATTTCGTCCGAAAATTTAGGCCGCGCGTCCAGGTAGGCACCGGCGAAATCCAACGCGAATGGCCGGGTGACGATGGTCATTTCAATCACCCGCAAATCATCGTTGGCCCGGATGAGTTGGGGCACATGGAATCCAAGCACCTCGCTGACACTCGCAGCGCGCAGCCGTTCATATACATTACGCTCCAGCATATAAGGCTCGACGGACTTATGCGCTTTCAAGGCCGATCTGTCGTTTTTAACCTTGTCATGGGCCACAAGTACGATACCGTGAACTCCGATACCGAGCTGCGCGGCGAGACGGAGTTGATGTCGCGCGGCATAGGCGTCAGCGTTTTCTCGAGCAATGTCACTCATCGCTTTACAGTCAAGCGGTCAAGGCGGTCATTCCGCCGACGTCAGGATCAATCTGGTTTTCAACGGCCAATCCATTCCAGTCGCTCAATTGGGTCCTGGCTTTCTCCTCCTTGACGCACCTGCTGACCACCCGCCCGGAGAGGCCAGCATCGTCCTGCGGGTGGACCAGATTGAGGAGCGCTGGAATGTTCTCCTCCCCGACGGCATCCTTGCCGGCACGAAGCGGGTAAACATCGTCGCGGGCGCGTAAAAGCCTGCACAAAACGAGCGCTTTGGAGAGAGGAGTTCACTGTGTCGTGGTCGCTTCCTCTCACCGTCATCGCACACCAACTGGATTTCCATCCACGCCCGAACCCGCGCTAGCTCCTTCCTCGTCAGGTCGTGCGGCGCGTGGACAATGACCTTGCGCTTCCAACTCGGGTCCAGGATGAACGTGAACTCCTCGTGCTCAGGATTAGGCGGCGGCGGCCCGCGCTTCTCGAGCGCGGGTTCCGTCGACGCCGGCGAGAGTGATCGCGAGAAAGAGGCCTGGTTTGATCATAAGGTTTGTTGTGGTTCCAGTCGGCTCAATGCCGTTCAGCTTCTCCTATGGTCCCGAATCAGCGCATGAAATCAAGCCACAAACGTGAAACGGGATGCGTGATGCGTGATGAGGGTCCGCGAATTTCGCGAATTGACGCGAATACTGAGGTTGAAACCGAGTCGGGGAAATGCCGTTCGGGTCTGGAAATTTTTCCCGTAATTGGGCGTCCGCAGGTGAAAGTAAGCGTAATCGAGTGCAGATGGGCGGGGGCAGACTGCACTATGGAAATGGCTGCCGATGACAGAGGCGGCGCCGAACGGCGCGCTGAGACAGCGCGCCCTACCACGAATGGGGGGCGGGGGCGTGATGGGGTTTTTCTTTTCGCGACACGAGGGGCAATGCGAAAGTTGACAGTTGACAGTTGACAAGAAGTGGGTGGCGGCCCGGTTTTACCGAGGATTTTGGCTGTTTTGAAAGTTGACAGAGGGTGGAGTTGTCAACTTTGGAAAGTTGACAGTTGACAGGGGTGAGGCGGGGGCTTGATGGGGTTTTTCTTTTCGCGACGTGAGGGGAGAATGCGAAAGTTGACAGTTGACAGTTGACAGTTGACAAAAAGTGGGTGGCAGCCCTGTTTTACCGAGAATTTTGGCTGTTTTGAAAGTTGACAGAGGGTGCGGCTGTCAACTTCGGAAAGTTGACAGTTGACAGGGATGGGGCGGGACGGCGCGCTGAGACCATCGCGCCCTACCGCGGTAGGGGCGCGGGAGTAATGGGGTTTCTCTTTTCTCGAGGCGATGGGGTATGGGGGTACGTGGGCTGGGGCCGTGTGGTTTGAGCGGCGGTTTTAGTCGCTTGCGGTGAGACGGTAGCCGAAAAGAGGGGGCGTGGGGACGAGCAGTGTGCCGGTCGAAGCGAAGGGCACGAGCAGTGGTTGTGGGAGGTGTGGCCGCAAAAGGCTTGACAGCCATGACCTCGGTTCGCAAAGTCGGAAGAACGGGGGTCTGGCGGAGGCCACAGGATGTCCGTCAGCCCTGATTCAGAATGCCCAACCACTTTTTCGAGCAGCCGATTCTCAACTCCCCCTACGCTTACCCCGGGCGCCATTGGGAGCTCGACCCTGACGGCCAGCCCACGGATAAAATCACCGAGTCACGCCGCCGCTCCGCTTTCATTACTCCGGTGCCAAAGCCGAAGAAGCGCCGCCAAGCTGCCGAAGACAAGCAGAGCGAACTCCTGTTCAAAGACCAAGAAGGCATTTCCACACCTGAGCAGCAATACGACCCCAACACCATCATCAACGAAATCCGCGGGTACGTAGATCAATGGCGCAAATTGCCAAACCCCGACCAGTGGCAGGTCACGCCCGAAACCGCCCGCTTGCTGCAGCACTGGCGCCAGTACCCCTTTGCCAGCATCCGCCCTTTTTTCTGCCAAATCGAAGCTGTTGAAACCGCGATCTGGCTCACCGAAGTTGCTCCACACCAGGGTGAGCGCGGCAGGAAGTTTCTCGATTATCTCAAGTCGGCCAACGAGCACGCCAATCCCGAGCTTTTCCGCATCGCCCTGAAGCTCGCCACCGGCGCCGGCAAGACCACCGTCATCGCCATGCTCATCGCATGGCAAACCCTCAACGCCGTTCGTCGCCCGGCCAGCAAGACCTTCACGCGCGGTTTTCTCATTTGCACGCCGGGTATCACTATCCGCGACCGGCTCCGGGTCGTGCTCCCCAGTGACCCGGACAATTACTACAAATATCGCGAGCTGGTCCCGCCCGACCTCCTGACCGAGATCGCCCGCGCCAAGGTCGTCATCACCAACTACCACGCCTTCAAGCTCCGCGAGCGCCTCGAAGTTTCCAAAGTGGGCCGCTCCCTCCTTAAAGGCCGCGGTCCGGACCTTCAAACCACCGAGACCGAAGGCCAGATGCTTCAACGCGTCATGCCCGACCTCATGGGCCTGAAGAGCGTCCTAGTCATCAACGACGAAGCCCACCATTGCTATCGCCACAAAGTCGTTCCGCTCGGACTCGAGAACGACGAAGACATCGAGGCGGAAGAGAAGGAAGAAGCTGAGAAGAACAGCGAAGCGGCCCGCCTCTGGATTTCCGGAATCGAAGCTGTCAAACGCAAACTCGACGTCCGGACCGTCTTCGACCTGTCCGCCACTCCGTTCTTCCTGCGTGGCTCCGGCTACGCCGAAGGCACTCTCTTCCCGTGGACCGTTTGCGACTTCTCACTCATGGACGCTATCGAATGCGGCATCGTCAAGCTCCCCCGCGTCCCCGTCTCCGACAACGTCCCCGGCGCGGACATGCCCAGCCGCACCTACGCATCAAACGCCTAGACGCTGCTGCTCCTGTGGTCTGGCAGGCTCGCGGCTCAGGAGAAGATCTCCGCTGGCGCTGGTTTTGGCGTGCACCTCGCGCGCGGTTGCGCAGGACACCTCAGTTCCGTTCCCGCCGCAGGCCAGCGAGTCAGCTTTTTGGCACGATTTGCGCTGTTCTCAAGGTATGCGACCTATGCCTCCGCGCCGGCTCCGAACACTAATTATCGGCCTAGCCATGATGATCCTAGGACCAGCTATTGGCCTTGTCGCCTACCTGCTGCTCCTCACCCACGCGGCTCTGCCGGGGCAGGCGACCCCGACCCTAGCGGAAGCGCTCGTTCAGTTCCAGCAGCTTCCCGGACGGCTCATGACGGCCTTGCTGACTTTCGCGCTTGGTTTGCTCTGCGGCGCGTCCGGTTTCTTCCTGGTAATCGCCAACCTGGTCATTCATTTCCTAGGTCAGGACGCCGGGAGCACTCCGCCTTCTGGAATGTTCCGCCAAACCACTCCGGCCCCGCAGCCACCAGCCCCGGCCATCCCGAACGATTCCCGCTACATGCCTAGGCCGCACTAGGCCTCCGATGTCCGCGCCGGCAGCTCCATCCGCATCCGGCGAAACCAATCCACCTGCCGCGCCGCCGGCTTGCGCCCCCGTGGTCTCGCAGCAAACGTTTCTGAATTCCCCCCGCTGACCGAGCGAGGTTAGGTTTGGGCGCCGTTGGGAGAGGGAATGGGAGGGAGCGGACGGAGGAGGTTGGATGAGTGGATTTGTGGATTGATGGATTGGTGGCCGGCAAAAGCCGGTCGGGACCGCACAAGCGTGCATGGTTCAATGGGCAGCCTGAGCGAGGTTAGCTTTGGGCGGCGTTGGGGGGAGGAGGTTGAATGCATGGGCGAAGTCGGCCAGTTCGTATCCTTTTCCACGGAGGTGTCCGATGCGGAGCAGTTTGGGACGGATACCGAGTGGGGCGAGATATCGGACCAGGCGGATCTGAGTCATTCTGACGCTTTGGTGGTTCGAAGGTGGGGGTTCAGACCAGGGCCGGTCGGGTATGGCGCGGAGGGCTTCCACGAGCTGGGCCGAGGTGCGCCGGGCGACGCCGGACTGGGCGAAGATCTGACGGATATCGGCGAGCAGCGCCTGGAGCAGCGCCTGGAGCGGCGGCTGGATTAGTGGATTATTGGATTGATGGATTGGTGTCGGAGGGGGTTGGGAGCCCGGGGTTGCAGGCGGTGCGGGGAGGATTTGTGGATTGATGGATTGATGGATTGATGGCGCAGGAAGTGGGAGTGATGGGGCGGGAGAGGAAGGGGGCTGGATGAGTGGATTGGTGGATTGATGGATTGGTGTGGCGGGAAGGTGGAGTGATGGGGAGGAAGAGGATGAGAAAGAGGAGGAGGATGATGGGGACCTGGACGAGGAAGAGAAAGAGGATGATCGGGAGGACGTTAGGGCGTGGAAGGCGTCGGTGAGGCGGTCGGGCCAGTGGCCGGCGATGACGTGGGCGATGGTGAAGAGGGGGCGCCAGTTGTCGGCCAGGCGATTGGAGGCGATGGCCGGCAGGGGAGGGTCGTCAAGGGCGGCGATGGCGGCGAAGTTGTCTTTGGCCCAGCGCGCGATTTTGCGGCCGAGGATTTTTTCGACTTCGGCTTTGTCGGGGTTGAAGCGGAGTTGGACCTGGCCGGCCTGGGCCTGGATCATGGGAATGACAATGGAGCGGTCGCGCAGGGTGGGAGGCAGGTGGCCGATGCCGGCCAGGACGGTTGGGCAGAAGGTGTTGTAGGCGTTGACGTCATAACCGCCGGCGCCGCAGCGGAGGGCGTGGGAGTCCCTCTTGTGGCCGGCGTTGAGGAGGGCGCGCATTTCGCTGTAGAGGTGGAGGTAGCAATCCACTTCGTCCATGCAGAGGGTGGGCTGGCCGCGGTGGACGACGCGGTACACGACGGCAGGTGTGAGGCTTTCGCCGCGCAGGGCACGGGGGAGCATCGGGGTCATGATGTCCAGGCCGGTGGTTTTGCCGCAGCCATGTACGATGGAAAAGAGGTTGAGGCGCGGGCTGAGGTGGAAGGCCCTGAAGGCGTGGGCATGCGGGATCCAGATGGCGAAGACGACGGGGGCGCCAGCCGGGGTGAAGAGCTGGAGGACGAAGCGCTGGGCGACTTCGTCGAACAGGGCCGGAGCGTCGAGAATAGGCTCGGGCCAGGGGTCGAGGTCGGTCAGTATGACGGAATTGGCCTTGGCATCGTATTCGAGGCAGCGGCAGCGATCGACTTCGCGGTCGAGGGTGGCGAGGCGCAGGCGGAGGCGATTGGCTTCGGCACGGCGGGCGCGGTCGTACTCGGGGAGGGGAAGCTGGGCGAGGCGGTGGAAGGCGGCGTGTTCGGATTCGGGGCCGGTGCTGGCGGTTGAAGGTTGCAGGTTGAAAGTTGCAGGTTCGCAAGCGGCTTCTGGAGCCGGCGGGGTGGTGGATTGGTGGATTGTTGGATTGGTGGCGCAGGAAGTGGGAGTGATGGGGCGGACGAGGACGAGGATGAGAAAGAGGACGAGGACGAGGGACAGGACGATGGGGAGGAAGGGGGAAGCGGAAAGTGCACGACGTCAGGCATCGAGATGGCGAGGATCCAGAGGTGGAGAGCCTGGTTGAGCGGCGAAGTGTTGCGATTGATAAAGTTGGCCGGAGCCTGGGACACCGTGGCTTCGAGCAGGGCCCGGTTTTCCGGCAGGGCGAGGTGTTCGATGGCCTGCAGCGCCCGATGCACGGACTCGGGCAGAGCGCCGGGCGAGGAGAACACTGCCGCCCACGCGGCACAGAACCCCTCGAAGTCGTGCATGGGGGCGGCCAGCAACGCGGCAGCCGGAGCGGGGAGCGAATCCTTAACGTTTTCGAGGAATTGTGTAAGCAGGGGGCGGAAAAGCTGCCGCACCTGAGCGACATCGGTGAACAGTTTGAGTTGAGGGTTCATACTGAGTTTTTGGTTTTTGGTTTTTGATTTTCGATTGAAAGAAAGCGTCGGCCCAGGCTCCGGCGAATAGCAGAAAACCTTGGATTTTGGAGTGGGCGGGATTCCATTTAGGACAGCCTTCCGGTTTGTTCCTGGCGTTGAGCCCGGAACGGCGGCCAGCCAATCCCCCGGGCTCGTAACCTTGGTGGAGGACGCTGCCGAGCGTGGCGCGCCAGCACAGGGGAGTGACTTGAATTTGGGCACAGTGGGGCACTTCCCGGAACACGTCCTGCGAAGTTTCGTGCGGGAGGGCCTCATGTGCGGCGTCGGCGCCCTGCATGCCGGGGAAAGCAGCATAAGTCGCGCCAATGTTCTGGCAGAAAACGTGCAGACTGAAGAATGCAACAATCTGAGCCACAGAGCAGCCGCGAGCCCCAAGATCGCTTCGATGCGAACCGATTCCTGGCGGCGACGGCAACAGGGTGAATTGGACATTGGCGGTCAAGATTGCCTGGCACTTTTCGCACAGGCCGGCGGCAAGAAGTGGTTAGGTTGGCTTTCGACGGTTCGCGATCCGAACCATGAGCTGGCGGCCGTCGGTGTCGGAGGGTGGTGGCATTTTTTCAGGGTTGACCACTCCGCCCGAAGGCGTATAACCGACTCAGGATGAGGAGACTCAACGATGAATCGCGGACTTCGATATACGAACCACTGGTTCGTTGAATAATCGTTCGCCGATAGCCAATAGTGTGCGAGCGCAGCGAGCCAAACTGAAGTCCCGGAGGGACAATATGATAATAGCCCCGGGCAACCCCGAAGGCTTTCGGGGCGCCCGGGGTTACGAACGCAAAATGTTCTCCTCTTTTTTTCCTTCTGGTTTGCCCCGAATGCTTTCGGGGCAAACCAGAAGGAAAAAAAGAGGTTGGGTGGGGTGGCTTTTTACCCAGGGCGGCGGCCTCGGCGGCCCTGCCCTGGGCTACTATCAGGCTGCCCCTCCGGGGCGCCGGAAATCCACTCTTGAATCCGCGCACAGACCCGTTGCCCGTCGTCGGCGCGCCGCCCGTCATGCTGTTTCCAAGGGACGTGAGAGCTTTCAAGGAGTGGCTTGCCAGGTATTATCCCCGGCTTAACTGGACTCCCCCGCCGAACAAGCCAATGGCGCGAATGGCGGCGGGCGGACGCCTTTGGCGAATCCGCAAGCGCTTGGCCGCCGCCATCGCTCGCTTTCGTCGTTGGCGTTCTCCGTGTACTCTATGAAGCATGCAAAAGAATCGGCAATCAAATGGGTCGAGCAGCGTTCGCCACGCGGACGTTTTCATCTTTTTCGTCGTCACATATCCGAAGCGCTTGGCGCACCGCGCGATGCTGGCGTTGCGGGCGGCGGGCACCCGTTTGATGTCGAACTCGCCAAACTGCCTCCGGGCGCGACCAACTTCCCCTTCCATGCTCATGCCGCACAGTGGGAGGTTTACATTATTATCAGCGGGTCGGGAGAGCTTCGCGCCGGCGATACGGTTGTGGCTATTACTGCCGGTGATAATTTTGTTTGCCCGCCGGGAGAGCCACACCAACTCAAGAACACAGGAGCGGCAGACCTGGTCTATTACGTCATCGCCGACAATCCACCGGCCGATGTTATCGCTTACCCCGACTCCAATAAGTGGGTCATCAAACCCCAGCGCAAGAGTTTTACCATGCAGGAGACTGACTATTATGCCAACGAGGAATGAGCGGAACAAAAGCGTGGAGCGGATGGGAGCCAGCCGTTTAGGTCAGTTCCAATTCGTCCGTCAGAGGCGGCTGGCTCCCACGGCTCACGCTCGTTGTTGGGCACTACAGGAATCTCTACACAGATTGGAGGAGCAGTATGCGTACAGTTAGCGTGAAGTGGTTTGGTTTGACATTGGCATTTGCCTGGATTGGTTTTGCGCAGCTCGCAAATGCGGACGAGGCCTTGACGGCACGCAATAAGGCCATCGTTCTCGACTTCTACACGACCGTGCTCATTAATCGGCAGATCGATGCGGCGCCACGGTTTCTGCGCCCTGACTACATCCAGCACAACCCGAACGTGCCGACTGGATTGAAGGGGTTCATGGATACGTTTCGCGCACGATTTGCTCAGAAACTTCCGCCCGACTACAAACGCGAGCTGTTGAACGTGATCGGCGAAAACGACATGGTTGTCGTCTATATGCGGCAGACGTGGACCAGTCATGACGGGAAGCACCATCAGGCGCTCGGCTTCGACATGTTTCGAATCCAGGATGGCAAGATTGCAGAGCATTGGGATGCGGACGATTAATCCAGCGGCAAGGACGCGGAGATAACCGTAGTGCCCAAGTGGTTCCAGCCGACGGTCTGCTCGCTGCGCTCGCCGCCCGCGGCTTAACCACGGCGTTATGCCATAATACGCCATGAATACCGTTGAGGTGTTTCTTCTCGTGTTCGCATTCGGAGGTTGCATGTGCGCGGTTACCTGGTTCCTCATAGCGGGGTCAGCCAGGTCAGGCTTGTCAGCGAAGATCCGCCCGCAAGTGGCTGCGTGGTGTATTTTGGCCATCGCTACGCTGCTGCTTTCGGTGCTTCTAAATCGAGTGTTGCCCTATGTACCGGACGCTCATCCGACACATGCGTCGGAAGTGCTTCCCGGAATACCCGCGCTTAGCTCAGCCGACATTCAACGGCTTCAGGGAACCTTACACGCGCCGCTGGCCTCGGTCTGGTTTGCGCTCATTATGGGCGCGCAGTTCGTCGTGTGGGGGTTGATGCTGCTGACCGCTCGCGGCATGTCGGAGAAGGCAGCGGCGCGAGCGGGGCTTCTCACCGGCACCATGTTGCTGGTGACGCAGATTGGCAGTCCGGCGATGCTTTCGTCCGACGTTTACGCCTACATTACCCACGGCCGGACATTGGCGCTGCATCACGTCAACCCGTCGTCCGCACAGACGGTGTTGGCGCAAGATGATCCCTACCTGGTTCCTTTAGGCACTTATATTCCCTCGCAGTATGGGCCGCTCTGGAGCCTGATGGGCGCCGCGCTGGCGCAAGTTGGGGGGGAACACGTGGGCCTCACCGTGCTGCTGTTCCGTATAGCTGCAGTGCTGGGGACGCTTATGACCACCGCGGTGCTGTGGCGGTCGGCAAAGGAAGCGTGCCCACAATGCAGCGGGATAGCTGTGGTCTTTTTCTTGTGCAATCCGCTGGTGATTTTCGAGATGGGTTGTGGGGGGCACAATGATTGTTGGATGGTGGCTCCGATGATGGCTGGCGTGCTGTGGGCCGCGCGCCGCAACCTGCTGGCCTCCGCCGCTTTCTTCGCAGTGGCAGCCCTGGTAAAGGCGCCGGCGGCGCTGGTGGGCGGTTTCTGTGTTCTGACGCTCCTGAAGCTGCTTCCTGGCTGGCATGAGCGCCTGCGGCGTGGAACGCTCGCCGCGTTATTGGGCCTGGTGCTCGCCGGTGCCGCGTTTGGCAGTGTGCGGGCCCTGGCGAACAAAGACACTGTCGTGCGCGGAGGTTTTCCCACGCTTTTGACCGCGGTGCGCCAAGCGGTGCTGGGGACGTACTATATGAACAGTCTGCACGAAATTGCCTTTCGAATCGGCCGGCGGCTGGGCGGGGAAGATCCGCAACTCGCCGATGCAACAATCTTTTTTCAGGGCTGGTGGCTCAAAAGCAAAGCCCACGCGGCACTGTACCGGAGACCGGCCACCAATGAGGCCGCGAGTTCTTTGAACCCTGGCGCGCTGATGCTGGTGGCCGCGCCGCAGATGAGCGATGATTGGGTTTACGTCTATGACCCGGCTGGCCGGCAGCGCGGATTTGTACGGACTTTGAACGTTGAGGAAACAAACGAGCAAGCCGACGCACAAAACGATCCTGCACTGGCCGACCTTTCGTTGCCGCTCGGCCAGCGCGCCCTTCCAGTCCGAGTGAGCGTCGCGATCCGACTCGTCACCTGGCTGGTTTTCGGCGCGGCGTTTTTCTGGCTGTTATCCCGGACGCGCAACGCCGCTGAGCTGCCGGCAAAGTGTCTCATCTTGTTGGTGGTCGCGTTATACCTGGTAGCATCGTGGTTCTGGCCATGGTACGTGTTTTGGGCGCTGCCGCTGGCGGCTATAGCGCCGAGAGGCCTGGCGCGGATGCTGACGATCCAACTATCGGTCACCGTCCTATTGCTGTACGCCTTATCGGAGTCGGCCTGGGCCTATTCCTGGCGCGCAGCGTTCGTGTTCGGCTTGCCGCTGCTGGGGACAGCGATCATGACTCTTATTGCAAGGGCAAGGCGCGATAGTAGCGCCCGCTGCAATTAGTGGCGTCCGGGTCGGTGTAGTTCGTTTGGGAAGCTGTGAGGACGTTGGTGTAAAGCGAGACCCAATTCGACGTCCAGCACAGGTTGGTAGACATTTGCACGACGAATTGTAATCCGGGAACGCCCTCAATAATCATCTGGAAGCCGCTGCCGCTGGTCAGGGCTGGCGCGCTCAACAATATCCACGGTTGTGACGGCGTGAGTAAAAAGCCGTGATAATCTCCATTGGTGAGGGTGCCCGAGCCGATGATTTGGCCGTTCTCGTTGATGCTATCAGCGCTGGCCAGGTTGGTGAAGCCACTCCAGGGGGGAATGTACTGGTTGAGGTTCACCATGTTCGTGCCATTGAACAGGAAGGCCTCAGTGAGTTGGCCGTAGCCGAGATAGCCGACGATGTGGCCCAGGTTGTTAATCGCGGTGGCGCTGCTGGAATCGGCACCGAGAGCTGCCGCCTGCGCGCTCAAACTGGTCATCGTTCCGTTTTGGTACACAAAGGCCTGGAGGTTGGTCACACCTCCCGTGACTTCAGTTGATTCCCCAACGACCACTCCGGCGTCGTTGATGCTCTTGGCACTGCTGTAATCTCCACCCAGCGTGCCCAGCGGCACCATGGTGTTGGTATAAATAAACGCCTTAGAGTTGGTCGAGAGCTCGACCGATGATTCTCCGACTATTATCCCTGAGTTGTTGATTGCGTTCGCGCTGCTATAGGGTCCGCTCAGCACCCCCAGGTCAACGTTCGTGCCGTTGTCCCACAGCACCGCGTGGATCACACTTGCAGTAGAATTGGTGCTCGATTCGCCGACGATTTGACCCAGGTGGTTTATTGCGTGCGCGCTGCTGTAACTGCTACTCGCCAAATAACCCAGACCGGTCACCACGCCGTTGCTGTACTGAAAGGCTTCGACAATGAATGTTGCCGGGTTCCGCGGCAAATATTCCCCGACAACGACGTTTGAATCGTTGATGCCCCAGGGGATGGTGTAAATGTCCGGCGGGATGGCCAAGTCGACGGTTGTCTGCCCGTTATAAAGGAAGGCGTGTTGGTACAATGCGCCGACGGGCTCAAACTCCCCCACCGCCAAGCCGCCGTTGTTCAGGCCGTGCGTCTCGCTGTACCACTGGTTCGCAAACCCCAAATCCGTAATGGTGTAACCATTCTGGGCCAGCGCCCATTGGCGTCCGCCCAAGGCCAACAAGAGGCAAAGCAACCCGCAACGCACGGCGTGAGCCAGAAGCGCTAATCCTTGGAATGGATAAGTTTTGGGCGGCGGTGGGGCAGTACGGTCGGGCTGTCGGACGTCCGGCAGCGCGTGCCTCGAGGCTATGTTTCCCCGAGGTATTCTTAATCGGCGACCGGGAATCGCCCGAACGCTTCTGATGGTTGGCGGTTCGCAGGAGGGCGCGGTTTTGGATCTGGTAAACAACATGTGCCAGGTTTCTAATTTTACAATTTAGCCCGCGCCAAACTTCAGACCGCGTTGGCGACCCCGGGGATTCCGCCGCTTATCCAGGCTAAGTTCCCCCCTGCAAACCGCGACTGTTGGATCTGAGCTAGCATTACAGGTGCTTCAACCAAAGGCGAAACATAGCCCACATTTGACGAACAGCAAGCGCCTGCAGGTCGCCTGTTACTCGCCCAAAATTCGCAGAAAATCGGATACTCACCGCGCAGCGAATTGAACTCGACACCCCAACCATAGCAAGCATCTTGCCAATGGGAATTAAACGCTGGGCAGCTTCTCGGCTGCGAACCCTTCGCAAAGCGAAGAAAAGCTCACCTACATCGGACTGAACAGCCAAACGCCTTGCCTGCCTCGTGGCGCTGTCCCGGTTAGTTACCGTAAAACGAGGAAAGTCGCTGCGAGAATTGCGGTTGGAATGAATGCGCCGAGAAAGAGGCGGAGGGGCGAAATGCCTGCCGGGAAAAAGCGCGACAGGATCGATTGGCCGGCAGGATTGGGCGCGTTTGCGATTACCGTTAACCCGCCGCCGACGACAGCGCCAGCCACCACGGCGTGTTTCAGCGCGTCACTGAAACCCGGCACAAGTGCGGCCAGGTAGGTGATGGCGGCGTTGTCGTTGAACGCCGTCAACAGAGCCGCTCCGAAGAAGAGGGGGCGTTCGGTCAGCCCGCTTAACACCGGGGCGATCCACCAGCCTTGCAGCCCGCCATGGACCACTAACCCGGCGAGGAAGAATCCTACAAGCAGGGCCGGGCGCAGCGCCAAGTCGCCTTGATGATGTTCCGTCGCTTGCAGGAAGGCTAAATAGAACAGGAACCCTCCAATGAAGAGCGCGGGGTAATGGTTGTTCAGAACTGTCCAGGCGAGGAACGTGATGTGGACGGTGGTAATCCAGGAGGGGACCGGTTTATCGGGTGACTGCACCTGGGCCGGGCCGTTGGCGAGCCCGGTTGCAGAAATGGCCAGGTTTTTGAATTCGCGTCGGAACCACGCGAAGTAAACGCAGTTGGCCGCTACAATCCCGAGCACGGCTTTCCAGCCGAAGTCCATGAACATGTGCCCCGATCCCCAACCCCATTTGCCGGCCACCATGAGGACTGGTGGCGCGGCAAAATGCGTGAGTGTTCCGCCGACGGAAATGTTCACGAAAAGAAGTCCCAGGGTGGCGTAGGCGAATTTCGCGCTTGGACTGCGGCCGTAGAATTTCTGCGCCAGCAGCAGCGCCGAGATCGTCATCGCGGCCGGTTCGGTGATGAGCGAGCCCAGGATGGGGCCGACGGTCAGTATGGAGAACCACCAGGCGGCCGGCGAACCCTTGCCGATGGCCGCGACGAGGGCCATCGCGCGTTCCGAGCATTTCAAAATCGGCCGGCTTGCCGCCATGGTCATGATCACCACGACAAAGAGCGGTTCGGTGAAATTCAGGCCGTGTGCGAGGTAATCCCGCGCCATCGGCCAGCCTTTAAAAAGGGTGATGGCGACGAGCAGCGGCACGACCCAGATGCCGAAGATGGCTTCCACTTCTCCCAAAAAGTGAAAGATTTCAGCCACGAAACTCACCTCGCCGCGCGGCGAGGCGGAGGGCGGGGAGCGGCCGGCCGCCGCAAGCCGTTCCTGATGACGGCGCTCAAACCGGTGCGACAGGCGCAGGAACATCGGGGCCAGGAATGTGTGCACGATGGCGAGAAGGAAGATTAAGGTGGCGACGAGGTTAAAGGGCTCGACCTGAATTCGCTCGCTGAGCGTTTCCGGGAGCGAACTGCCTTGCGTTGCCGGGTAGTCTGTAAGCCCGCGCGGGAAAACGGTGTTTCCGCTGGCCAGGGTGGCGGCCAGGCATTGGGGAAGCAGGCAGAGCAGGGCGATGCCAATCAACAGGAGCAACGCGCGAGGCACTCTAACAGCGCGTTTTGAAAATGTAGGAGGCGAGCCCGCGAAGCGGGACAGTCTCGAATCCACCGTAGAATTGACGATCTGATAGCAGATCAGAGACTCCTGACGTCGTCTCCTACAGAAAACGGGAATTTCCAAGCGCGCTTTAAGCTTCGCGTGTTCAGATGTTGTGTTCCGGGCCACGGACGGGAATTTCGCAGAGGGTGCAGGGAATCGCCAGCCGGAAGGTGGTGCTGAGCGCGGAACACGCGGAATACGCGGAACAGGGGGATAGAGGACGAGGACGTTTGGGAGTGGTTGACGGTTGCAGGTTGAAAGTTGCAAGTTGACGGCCGCCAGCGCAACCGAGTTGCAACCTTCAACTTGCACCGCAAAAACTGTTAAAACAGGTTTTGAGACCACTTCGCGGGCCCGTCCACTCCGCTGAAGTCGAGGTGTTAATAAGAGGGCGCCCGATTCCTTGAAGAATCCTGTCCTGTGCACGCGCCGTTTCAGCCCGCGCTTTTCTAATTCACAAACGACTGCGGTTAAGCTAAAAGGGAGTCCCGTGCTATGAACCGAAGACAATTCATCCGCAACACCACCCTCCTCACTTCGACCGTCGTGCTCGGCGGCTTCTCCCGCGCCGCCGAGAGTGGCGCCGGCTTCCCGGTCGTCCGCATCCCAGAGGCCAAACGGAAATTCACCAGCCCTGCCGTCGAAAACGCCATCCAGCGCGTCAAAGCCTCCTGCAAGAACCAGGAACTCGCCTGGATGTTCGAAAACTGTTTCCCCAACACCCTCGACACCACGGTCGATTTCGAGGTGCTCGACGGCCGCCCCGACACTTACGTCATTACCGGCGACATCGATGCGATGTGGCTGCGGGACAGCACCGCCCAGGTCTGGCCCTACCTGCCGTTGATGAAAGCGGACCCCCGCCTCCAGCAGCTCATCGCCGGCGTCATCAACCGGCAGACCCGCTGCATCCTCAAGGACCCTTATGCCAATGCCTTTTACAAAGACGAGACGAAAATCAGCGACTGGAAGAACGACCGCACCGAGATGAAACCGGGCGTCCATGAGCGCAAATGGGAGATCGACTCGTTGTGCTACCCTATTCGCCTGGCGTATCACTATTGGAAAACTACCGGGGACACCGCGCCGCTCGATGCGGCCTGGCGTGATGCCATCCTGCTCACGCTTCAGACTTTCCGCGAGCAGCAACGCAAAACCGGCAAAGGCCCTTATCATTTCCAGCGGCGCACGGAAGTCCAAACGGACACGGTCGCGCTGGGCGGTTACGGCAATCCCTGCAATCCCGTCGGGCTTATTTATTCGACGTTCCGCCCCAGCGACGACTCGACTATTTTCCCGTTTCTCGTCCCCTCGAACTTTTTTGCGGTCGTCAGCCTGCGCCAGGCGGCGGAGTTGCTTGAGCAGGTCCGCCACGACCAGCCGGGCGCATCCCAGTGCCGCGGCCTCGCCGACGAAGTCGAACATGCGCTGCACCAATACGCCGTCGTTCAACACCCCCGAATGGGGCGCGTCTATGCGTATGAAGTCGATGCCTACGGCAATTATTACTGCATTGACGATGGCAACGTGCCCAGCTTGTTGTCGTTGCCCTACATCGGCGCGGCCAAGGCCGACGACAAAATCTATCTGAACACCCGCCGGCTCGTGCTCTCCGACGCCAACCCCTACTGCTGCCAGGGCAAAGCCGCGAACGGCCCGGGCGGACCGCACGTTGGCATGAACATGATTTGGCCGCTGGGCCTGATCGTGCAGGGATTGACCAGCACCAGCGACCGCGAGGTCTTCGAATGCCTGGACACCCTCCGGCGCACCCATGCGGGGACCGGTTTCATGCACGAAGCTTTCAACAAGGACGACCCCAAGAAGTTCACGCGCTCCTGGTTTGCCTGGGCCAACACCATCTTCGGCGAGCTAATGCTTAAGACCCTCAAAGAACGACCGCATGTGTTAAGCTAGCCGTGTCCTACGACCGCGCTGATTTCGATTACGGCACCGAGGAGCAACCTCTCCCGAAAGGACACGCTGCCACTCACATCGGCATGTTCCTGGCCTGGGCCATACTGAACGGCCTCGAAAACGACTGGCACCGGGAGCACTCGGCTGAACTGCTCGCCCGTCTGCGCCGGCGGGAAATCACCGGCCGCCAATTCTTCGAAACCGCCTGCAAGGAACAGTTCGCGGAAAAAGACCTGAACGTCGAAGGCAATCAATTCGCCGAGAGTTATTATCGCAACGAGGCCGGCGAGCGCGGACCTTATTTCGACGATTACAAAAAGACCCTCGCGAAGGGCCTGCCCAGCTTTTGGCACGTAGCCGACACCTGGGACAACTACGACAAGCTCGCGCCAGTGATCACCCGCCGCTACCAGGAATGGAAAAACCCGCCCAGAAAGCGCTGGTGGCAGTTCTGGAAATGAGGGTAGAGGGCAGTCATTGAGGGGGTTTGGTGTCTTTAGTGGTAAAGGCGCGGACCGAGTTTAACGCAAAGACGCAAAGACGCAAAGGTGCAGAGGCGCAAAGGCGGGAACCGGGTTTAACATCGGACAAGAGGCTCAAGTTCCGGTGACCTGAGAGGAAATGGTGGTCGGGACGCGTTCGGCCGCGGTTCTCGAAACCCTTCCAGAAGAAACGGGGACGCTGTGGAAAGCGTCCCTACCAGTTTAGTGGCCGAAGAACGGCGCGCTGAGACAGCCCGCCCTTAAGGATCGGGGGGGTTCGCGGTGTGGCATTCGCGGTTGAACTGCCGCTCCGGGTCGGCTAGTCTCGTGATTGAATGAGCGGAACGGAATGTTGCATTTCGCGCCCTGGGCCGGTTGGTTCGTGCTACATTTGATTTGTTATGACACTTACTGAAAAAATTCTCGCCCGGGCCTCGGGCAAGCCCCGAGTCCAGGCCGGCGACAATGTTTGGGTCAAAGCCGACCTCCTTATGACCCACGATGTCTGCGGACCCGGCACCATCGGCGTGTTCAAGCGCGAGTTCGGCAAGGACGCCAAGGTCTGGGACCGCAACAAAGTCGTCATCATCCCCGACCACTACATCTTCACCGCCGATTCGAAATCCAACCGCAACGTCGATATTCTGCGCGACTTCGTGAAAGAGCAGGAGCTCCCCTATTTCTACGACGTGATCGACGACCCGAATGGCCATTGGGTCTTCGACTCCTCCAAGGGCCATCTCAAGCGCCAATACGGTTCGCACTACGCGGGCGTCTGCCACACGGCGCTGCCGGCCAAGGGCCACACGCGTCCCGGCGAAATTCTGTTCGGCACCGATTCCCATACCTGCATGGCAGGCGCCTTCAATGAATTCGCAACGGGCATTGGCAATACCGACGCGGGCTTCGTTATGGGCACCGGCAAGCTCCTGCTCAAGGTCCCCGAGACCATGCACTTCCGCCTCGAAGGCAAATTGCAGCGGGGCGTTATGGCCAAGGACATCGTTCTCCATTGCATCGGCGAGATTGGTTTTGACGGCGCCACCTACCGCGCGATGCAATTCGACGGCCCGGGCGCCTCCAACCTGAGCATGGATGACCGCATGACCATTGCCAACATGGCCATCGAAGCGGGCGGCAAAAATGGCATCTTCGAGTTTGATGCCCAGACCCAGGCCTACGTCGATCACCGGTGCAAGCTCAACGGCACCAAAGCGGCTTACGAGCCGGTTGCGCGCGACCAGGATGAAAAATTTGTCTATGACCTCGTCGTGGACCTCTCCAAGCTCGAACCGACGGTCGCCTGCCACCCCGACCCCGGTCAGCGCAAGCTCGCCAAAGAGCTCGGCCACATCAAGCTCGACCGCGCTTATATCGGCTCCTGCACCGGCGGCAAGACCAGCGACTTTCTGGAATTCGCCCGCGTGCTGCGCGGAAAACATGTCACGATTGATACCTTCGGTGTGCCGGCCACGCCGGAGATCGTCCATGACCTCCAGTCCGCTCGTTGGGGTAAAGACACTGTCTGGGAAATCCTTGTCAACGCTGGCGTGCAAATGACCGAGAATGCCGGTTGCGCTGCCTGTCTGGGCGGCCCCGTTGATACGTTCGGCCGAATGAATTCGCCGATGAAGTGCATCAGCGCCACCAACCGGAATTTCCCCGGCCGCATGGGCCACAAAGAATCCCAGGTGTTCCTGGCTTCGCCGGCAACGGTGGCCGCCAGCGCCCTCACGGGCAAGATCACCGACCCCCGCGAATACCTGAGTTAGTCAGGCTGGTTGCTGGAGGTTGGGCTCGCTGATGCCTCCTGGTTGGGAAAACTGCCTCCCTCGCTTTGCCCGCGGCTGCAGCAGCTTTTGGACAACCCGGAAGGGTAACCCCGCTACGCGGCGACTTCGATGGCGATGAAAGCGGGGCGTCGCTCCGCGACGCGAACGCCAATCGGCGCACTCCCCCGTGGACTGAAGTCCACGCTACGATCGTTGCACCGCTGCGCGGTGCAGGCCGTTTTCAGGCTTGGAAGAACTTTGTCCCGCGCGAGCGCCATCCTTCTCCCCCGTATTCTCGTGACCTCCTGCCACCCATTTCCTAAGCTGCGACCCCGATGAATCGCGAAGTTTTGGACCGCTGGTGTGAGCGGGGCATTCTGGCCCTGGTACTGGCGATCCTGGTCTTCGGGCCGCTGGCCCTTGGGGCGGTGCGCGGACTCGAGTTCGCCGTCATCGTGGAACTAACCGTCGGCGTGGCGGTGCTCTGGGGCGCTCGGCTCTGGCTTGACCCCCGGCCGCAACTGCTTTGGCCTCCCATCTGTTGGGCCGTCCTGGGTTTCACACTCTATGCGATCGCCCGCTACTACACGGCGGACATCGAATACATTGCCCGGCATGAGGTGCTGCGTGTGTTGGTGTATGCCGTTCTTTTTTTTGCGATCCTTAACAACCTGCACCGGCAGGAATCAACCCAGGTCATCAGCTTCACACTCATCTTCCTGGCGATGGGGATCGCAGGGTACGCGGTTTATCAGTTTCTGGCGGATTTCCGGTATGTCTGGCGCTTTGCGTCGCTTTACCCGCATCGCGGTTCGGGGACCTACATCTGCCCGAATCATCTGGGCGGTTTTCTCGAAATGCTGCTGCCTCTCGGCCTGGCCTATACTCTGGCTGGCCGGCTCAAACCGGTGACCAAGATTTTCCTGGGCTACGCGGCCCTGGTTATTCTTGCCGGGATCGGCGTAACCGTTTCACGGGGAAGCTGGATTTCCACCTGCGTGGCCTTACTGCTGTTCTTTGCTGCGATGATGTTCCGGCGAAATTACCGTCTTCCGGCACTGGTGCTGTTCGTCCTGCTTGTAGGCGCGGGCGCTTTCTACCTGCCTAAGAGTTTTTTTGTCCAACGGCGCCTCCAGCAACTGGTTAGCGACACCGGCAAGGTGAACGATGACCTGCGCTTCGCACTATGGGCGCCGGCCTATCGCATGTGGCGGGAAAATCCGTGGTGGGGAGTCGGACCAGCTCATTTTGATGCCCGTTTCCGTGCCTATCGGCCGGAGGAAGTCCAGTTGACTCCGGACCGAGTGCACAATGATTACCTGAACACGCTGGCTGATTGGGGCGCAGCGGGCGCCGCGTTGGTCGCTTCGTCGTGGGTGTTGTTGGGCTGGGGGGTGGCAAAGACCAGGCGTTTTGTGGCCCGTTCCTCTTCCGACCTCGGCGGCAGATCCGGCAGCAACAAATTTGCGTTCCTGATCGGGGCGTCACTCGGCCTGGTCGCGATCCTTGCGCATTCATTCGTCGATTTCAACATGCACATCCCGGCCAACGCGATTCTGTGCATCACCCTCATGGCGTTATTGAGCAGCCAGCTTCGCTTCGCCACCGACAACTACTGGCACCGGCTACGCGTTTGGACCCGCTCGCTGGCCACGCTGGCCCTGCTGGCCGCCGGGGTCTGCCTGGCGCGCGAGGGGTGGCGCCAGGGCTCTGAATTCGTATGGCTGGAGCGCGCCGGCCGAGCCCCGAGTTTTTCCTCGGAGCAAATTGGCCTGCTAAAGAGTGCCTTCACCGTTGAGCCGATGAACCCTCAGACGGCTTTTGCACTAGGCGAGGCATTCCGTCACCAGAGCCAGGAAGGCGGTGAGTTCTACGAGGGCCAGCAGGGCATGGATTTTCGCAAACTGGCCGAGCAGGCCATGAGTTGGTATGGCCGGGGCATGAAGCTTAATCCCTGGGACAGCCGCAACTTCGCCGGGTACGGCTGGTGCCTGGATTGGCTCGACCGTCCGGCTGAATCCGGTCCCTACTTCAACGAGGCTGAGGCGCTCGACCCGAACAACTATTTTAACCTGGATCTGATCGGCCTGCACTATATGCAGACGGGCGACTACGCCGCCGCCCGGCCGTGGTTCGAGCGCTCGCTCCGGCTCCAATGGCAGGATAACTCGATCGCTCAGAGCTACCTTGTCCTCGCGAATACCCGCCTGCTGGAGGCCGCGACCAATGAACTCAGCGCGCGGCTTCTTGCTGCGCCGCAATGAACGCGTGGTTTGGACTGTTCAGGGTTCGGGTTTCGGTCGTGAACCAGCCGGAACGCCGCTTTTCAGCGAAAAACAGCCCTAAAAAAAGTTAGATTACTCGTTGACAAGCATCGCTCTCCGTTTAGAATGCAAGAAACAGATGCAGCAAATTTGTGCAGGAGCAAATATGAAACAAACTCGAAGCCTGATTAACAACCTGATTGCCGGCGCGGTCGCCCTCGCTATGGTCTCGACCCTTGCCGCTCAAAACGTGCGAGAAGGCGCCGCGACCGTCGCGCGTATCAAGGGCCCCGCCCGATATACGACGGGAAATAATGTTTGGCAGCCTCTCAAAGTCGGCGTCGTGCTTAAACCCGGCACCATCGTCCAAACCAGCACCCAAAAAGGTTCCTTTGTGGACGTGGTTCTGAGCGGCGGCTCCGCGAGCGTCCCGCAACCCGCGATCTACAAGCCGAGCATACCCTCATCGATGAGCTCCTCCATGGCTTACCAGCCCAGGGCGGAACAAAACGTCGTGCGCATCTGGGAAAACTCCGCGCTGGGCATCGACAAGCTGGCGAGCCAGGAGACGGGGATGGAACGGGTCACTGATACCCAACTCGACCTTAAGACTGGCCACATCTCCGGCAGCGTAAAGAAGATGTCCGCGGCTTCCAAATACGAAGTCAAGCTGCCCAATGGCGTGGCGGGCATCCGCGGCACCCTGTATGACATCTTCGCCGAAGGCATCATCAAGGTGCGCGTCGGGTCCGTCGTGCTGGCCTGGGTCGATCCGAAGACCGGCAACGTGGTGACGCAGGTCGTCAGCGGCGGCCAGGGCTACGACGCTCGCACTGGTGTGATCAGCCCGCTATCACCGTCAGACATGAGTTCGCTTGACGCGCTCTCGGCCGGCCTGCTGGTCGTCGGCACCGAGGCTCCCTTGATTCTCACCAGGGACCGTACCCTCGAGCCGGTTTCCCCGCTTGGACCGGTTGGCGCCGGGCCTAATCCGCCGGGAACGCCCCCCGATTAATCCGCCGCTCGCTTTTCATCAACCAGAGCAACCTTGTGTTGCTCTGGTTTTTTTGTTTTAGTCTCCCGCGGTGAAGCTGAAGCCGTTCAAGCGCATGCCCGTTTTGATCGCCTTCGGCGTCATTCTGCTGGTCAGCCTCGTGCGGTTACTGCAGTTCGACCTTTTTGAAAGGCTGGAGCGCATGACTTATGATTTCCGCGCCCGCCTGGCCCTCCACACGCATGCCGTGGTCAGCACCAACCTGGGCTTTGTTTTCATCGACGAGGAAAGCGTCAAACGCGTCTGGGACGGCTCGCTCGGTTACCATTTCGGCCTGCTTTGGCCGCGCCAGGTTTATGGCGCTGTCGTTCATGAACTGGCGCAACAAGGCGCCAAGGCCATCGCCCTGGATATTCTTTTTGGCGAATTGCGCGCGGACCAACCGCCAGTGCAGATGGGCAACGGGGCCATCGGCGAGGAATCCGACGAGTTCCTTGCCAACCAAATGCGGCGGGCCGGCAACGTGCTTATCGCGGCTACCGCGGACGTCATCCCACCGAACCTATTCGTCACCAACGCGCTGGCGGCCGGTGACATTTCCGCGGATAAAGACCCCGACGGCATCCTCCGCCGCGCCAGGGCATTTCGGATCTATCGCCACTGGCACGAGGCCTTTCGACAAATGGAGGCGAACCCTGAATACGCCGTCGATTTGCGCCGGGCGCGCATCGAAGCACGTCAAATTATCCTCCCCCGCCCGCCCGAACTCGGCGATATAAAGATACCTCTCGATGCGGACGGTAATTTTGCGGTGACCGATTTTTGGGGCGACACACTCCCCCCCGGCACGGTCCGCAAAGCCAAACCTTTCACCGACAAGCGGGTCTGGCATATGGGCGTGGTGCTGGCCGCGTGCGAACTAAATCTGGACCTGGCGGATGCCCAAATTGATCTGGCTCACGGTCGCATCACACTGCGAAGCCCGGCTGGCGTGCAGCGAGTGATCCCGGTGGATGCCGACGGCTATTTTTACATCGACTGGTGCCTCCCTGAAGGCGACCCGCAGCTCACTGAGCAGCCCATCCACGACCTCCTGGCCCAGTACCGGCGGCGGCTGGAAGGCCAAACCAATGCGCTAGTTGACCTTTGGCGCGGCAAACTGGCGCTGGTTGGGTCTCGAGCTGTCGTGGGCAATAACCTGACCGACCGCGGTGCGACTCCACTGAGCAATGATACGCTGCTGGTGAGCAAACATTGGAACGTCGCGAATTCCATTATCACCGGCCGCTTCGTCCGCCGCGCCTCGCTGGAAACAGAATTGGCTCTGATTGCCCTGCTGGGCATCATCGCGGCGATTGTCACCTGGCAGCTGCGGGTGCTGGTTGCCTCCGGAGTGGTGGCCCTGGTGCTGGTGCTTTATACGGGCTTGGCCGTGGCACTTTACGTGCAAACACGCGTCTGGCTTCCATTAGTCTTGCCGGTCTGCGGCGCCTGGTTAACGACGTACATCTGCCTGGTCACCTGGCGGGTGGTCTTCGAGCAGGCCGAACAGCGCCGGATCAAATCCTTTTTCTCGACGCTGGTCTCCCCCAAGATCGTCCATGAGCTGCTCCAGGCCCAGAATCTTTCCCTTGCGGGAGCTCGCCGTGAGGTCACCGTGTTGTTCGCCGACGTGCGCGGTTTCACCGAGTTCACCGATTCAAGTCAGGAACGTGTCGCCGAGGTCGTGCGCCGCAACCAGTTGACTGGTGCTGCCGCTGAAGCCTGTTTCGACGAACAAGCCCGCGAAACCCTCGGCACCATCAACCTCTACCTCGGCCTGGTCGCCGGCACGATCATCCGGCAGGATGGCACCCTTGACAAATTCATCGGCGATTGCGTCATGGCGTTCTGGGGTGCGCCTACTCCAAATCCGCGACACGCGGTGGCTTGCGTGCGCGCGGCCATCGAGGCGCAACGGGCCATTTACGAACTCAACCGCCAGCGTCTGGCAGAAAACAAACAACTCGAGAGCGACAACCGCGCCAGGCTTGCTTCCGGGCTGCCTCCTCGCGAGCCGCTGCCCATCCTGTTCCTCGGCACCGGCATCAATACCGGTTTGGCCTCCGTCGGCATCATGGGCGCGGTGGCCAAAGCCGTCGTGAGTCAGGGAAACTACACTGTCTTTGGCCGCGAGGTAAATCTCGCCAGCCGGCTCGAAGGCGCTTCCGGCCGCGGCCGCATTTTCATCAGCCAGGCCACTTTCGAACATTTGCGGCGCGACGATCCCGCCCTCGCCGCCATCTGTGTTTCCTTGCCTCCCAAACAACTTAAAGGAATCCGCACCCTCGTCCAGATTTACGAGGTGCCTTGGCGGCTCCCGGGAGCGCCTTTGCTCGAGCAGGAGTTTGAGTTACCCGCCACTTCGGATACCACCGCTTTTGCCAGCGGCACCGCGGTCGAAGCCACGGCGATCAAAACTGGGGACCCAGGCCGGCCGTAAAGGGGTTTTCTGCAGCGAGCGGCGCGGGTCAGAACAAGCGAGGCCACGATATTTCTGCCGTTACCAGCGACAGACGTTAGCCAAAAGCAGTTCAGAGGGCAAAATTTCGGGTTCCCGAATTCGGATTTGTTACTACCGTTTCCGCCTGCTAAGGTGTCGTCCATGCGTACGGTGATTTATCCGGGCAGTTTTGATCCCCTGACCAACGGCCACCTGGACGTGGTACAGCGGGCCACCAAGCTTTTTGATCGCGTGATCGTTGCGGTCGCCCGAAACGACAGCAAGCACCCGTTGTTCAGCCTCGAGGAGCGGGTGCAGATGGTCGCGCGCGCGGTCCGCCACCTGCCGCATGTCGAGGCCGACTCGTTTGAAGGCTTGCTGATGGACTATGTCGAACGGCGCTCGGCCCAGGCCGTCATCCGCGGTTTGCGGGCGGTGTCGGACTTTGAATTTGAATTTCAGTTGGCGCTGATGAATCGTAAGTTGAACGAGCGCATCGAAACGATTTTCATGATGCCAAAGGACACTTACACTTTCCTGAGTTCCCGCATCGTCAAAGAGATCGCGAGTCTTGGGGGTGACGTCAGTGCCTTCGTGCCGGCGCACGTGCGGACGGCTTTGAACGGCAAGTTGAAACGGACGCCGGGCACGAGGGAATGAGTATGCCGATGCTCGTTAATCTGCGCCACCTGCAAGCGGACAACATCCGGCTTGAGGGTGAAATGTCCGTCGAGGAGTTGGATATCGATACCAGCGATGAGGTTATCCGCCTAGCTCAGCCTCTCGAGTATGACCTGGAAATCCAAAAGCTTGAGGAGGGGCTCCTGATCCAGGGAAGTCTGCGCCTGCCGCTGCAATGCGTGTGCGTTCGCTGCCTCAAATCCTTTCAGCACCCGCTCGTGCTGAACGCCTGGACCCTCCATTTGCCTCTCCAGGGCGAAGACGCGGTGCCCGTAATCAACGATTGCGTGGACTTGACGCCTTTCCTGCGGGAAGATATTCTCCTCGAGTTTCCGCAACATCCGTTGTGTGAGCCGGAATGTCGCGGTTTGCCAAGGAAAAATCTTGGCAAGGCCAGGAATACCAGCAGCGGCCAGCCCCGTGAGGGGTCACCTGCCTGGGACGAATTGAACAAACTGAAATTTAACACTTAAAATCATTTTATTATGGGTGTCCCCAAGCGTAAACCGTCGAGAAGCCGTCAACGCATGCGCCGCGCGTACAACAGCGTGCTGACGCTGCCGCAGCTCAGCAACTGCCCGCAATGCGCGGCGCCGTACGTCCCCCACCGGGTATGCCCGGCTTGCGGGTACTACAAGGGGCGCCAAGTCCTGACGATTACCGCTGGCGCCTGACCGCGTCGCCCGGCGCTGATCAACGACTGCCGGCGATACATCCCTCTTTATGCGGATTGCTGTGGATGTCATGGGTGGCGACCACGGATGCGGGGTCGTCATCGAAGGCGCCATGCGGGCCATTCAAGCCGATAAGCGCATCACGGCGCTGTTCCTGGTCGGCGACAAATCCAAAATCCACGCCGCCCTCCCCCGCGGTGGGTTTCGCGATCACCGCGTGCGTGTGGTGCACGCCAGCGAGGTCCTGACCATGGACGACAAGCCTGCCGCCGCAGTCCGCCGTAAAAAGGATTCCTCGATCGTGCGCGCGGTGGAACTCGTCCACGACGCGAAGGCCGACGCGGTGGTCTCGCTCGGCAATACCGGCGGCATCTTCGCCGCTGCTACGTTTCGCCTCGGCCGCATCCCTGGCGTGGACCGGGGCGGCATCGCGACAATCATTCCAGCGCCTGACCACCGTTTTGTCCTGCTCGATTCCGGCGCTAATATCGAGTGCAAGCCGGTCCACCTGGCCCAATACGCCGTCATGGGCAGCATCTATTCCCGTGAGGTGCTCGGGTGCCAAAACCCGCGCGTTGGCATCCTGAGCATCGGCACCGAAGACAGCAAGGGCAACGAACTGACCCTGGAGGCTTTCAAACTCTGCAAACAACTCGAACTGAATTTCCTGGGCAACGTCGAAGGCCACGACTTGTTTGAGAACCACGTCGATGTGGTGATTTGCGACGGGTTCGTCGGCAACATCGTCCTCAAGACCTGTGAGAGCCTTGCGCTGGCGATGTTCTCGATGCTTAAGCGCGAGCTCACCGCCAGCCCGCAACGGCAGTTGGGCGCCTTGCTGGCCCAAAACGCTTTTCGCGCCATTCGGCGCCGCATGGACCCCGAGGTCTATGGCGGCGCACCGCTGCTTGGCTTCAACGGCGCCGTGCTGAAGGCCCACGGCTCCGCCCGCGAACGCGCGATCGCCAGCGCCCTTCGAGTTACTACCGAAAACCTCCAACACAAAGTGAATCAGCTCATCGCTCAGGAGATTGCCCTGGCCAACGAGCGCCTCGGCCTCGTCGAGTCGCCCGCCAGCACCGCGCTCTCCGAGAACTAAAGCGCGATGGGCGTTCCCGCTTCCAACTCTCGTTCGTCTCGGGTCTTGGTTCTCGCGGCCCCGGTTCGTTGCCAACCACCATGAGTCCCCTGCCTGCAGCCAAATTCAAAAACCCACGGGCCAAGTACAACTTCCAGGGCCGCACCTGTTCCATTGCCGGCGTTGGCTCGTACGTGCCCGCCAAAATCCTCACTAACGCCGACCTCGAAAAAATGGTGAACACCTCCGATGAATGGATCACCACGCGCACTGGCATCAAAGAGCGTCATATCGCCGCTGCGGATGAGTTCACCTCCGATTTAGGCGCCCACGCCGCCCGGCGTGCGATGGCCCAGGCCGGCGTTACCGCTGACCAACTCGACCTGATCGTCGTGGCCACTATCACGCCGGACATGCCATTCCCGTCGACGGCCGCCCTGATCCAACGCAAACTGGGGGCCCACCGTGCCGCTGCTTTCGACCTCGAGGCCGCCTGCTCCGGCTTCATCTACGCCCTGGAGGTCGCGCAACAGTTCATTATGTCGCGGACCTACGACACTGTGCTGGTCATTGGCGCCGAAAAGCTTTCCGCAATCGTGGATTGGAAGGACCGCAACACGTGCGTGCTGTTCGGCGATGGCGCCGGTGCCGCCGTGTTGCGCAACCGCCCCAATGCCCACGGGCTGCTTACCGCCGTTATGGGCGCCGATGGCCGCAAAGCCGACCTGCTGTTTATGGCCGGCGGCGGCAGCCGGTGCCCCGCTACGGCTGAGTCGGTTGCCGGCCGGATGCATTACCTGCGCATGGAAGGCAAGGAAACCTTCAAAAACGCCGTGCAGGCGATGCTGACAGCCGCCAAAGAGGCCCTGCGCCGGTGTGAAATCGATATCACCCGGATCAAATTAATGATCCCCCACCAGGCCAACCGCCGTATCATCGATGCGGTTGCCGAGCGGTTGGGCGCTAAACCCGAACAGATCTTCATTAACCTGCACAAATACGGCAATACTTCCGCTGCGTCTGTCGCGATCGCCCTGGACGAAGCGGTGCAATCGGGCCGTGTCCAGAGCGGCGACCTGCTCCTCCTGGTGGTCTTTGGCGCCGGCTTGACCTGGGGCGCCGCCGTGATTGAGTGGTGATGGGGTGAATGGTGATCAGCAATCCGTAATTACCAGTTGACTATCATTATCTGTGTGCCGTTTGCGAAATCCATGCGCGATGCAGGATTTGACCTATTAAAAAAACATGCTACGGTTGTGGAGCCGTATGAGCGCAAGAAAAGCTGAAGTTTCCGGGTCACTGCATCACGTCACAGTGGAAGCGCGGCAAACGCGATTATCCCTTTCCCACGACTGCTTCGTTATCCACAAGAATGGCATCGAGTTCCGCAGCGACGCGCCCTTTTCTCCCTGGGCAGAGATGACGCTGACTTTGTCGTCGCCGCGGGACGGTGGCAAGGTACACTGCAATGGCGTGGTGATCTCCTGCACCGGCAGCAGGCACACGGGGTATCACGTGTCGATGGTGTTCACGGGCCTTTCCAAACAGGGCGAGGCGCGCCTGACGGCCATGGTTTCTTCTCAGCTTCCTTAGGCCATCCGGCGGGCTCTCTGGCCCGCGGACTTTTTGATTCTTGGTTCTTTCCAGCGGGCTCACTATTCTGGCGCCCATGGAAATGTTTCATCGGATTCTGAAAACCGCCGTTGACGGGGCCGCCTCGGATATTCATCTGAAAATCGCCACGCCGGTCGTCTTCCGCATCAATCGCCAGCTCATCGCCATTGAGTGCCCTTCTCCGACCCAGGAGTGGATGAACAGCATCGTGGAGCAGATCACGCCAGCTCACCTCAAGAAACGCCTCGAGCAGGAGAGGGAAATCGACTTTTCATATTTCGTCCCCAGCATCGGCCGCTTCCGCACCAATCTTTTTCAGCAGCGCGGCCAATGGTGCCTCGCGATGCGCTACGTCAAGACGATCGTGCCCAGCTTCGAGGAATTGGGGCTGCTTGAGCAAATCCGCAGGATCGCCGAGTCCCCGCGTGGCATTGTACTGCTCGCGGGGTCCACAGGTTGCGGCAAATCGACCACCCTTGCGGCGATGATCGAGCACATCAACGCCAACTTCAAAAAACACATCATCACTCTCGAGGACCCGATTGAATACGTCTTCGAGGATAATCAATGCGTCGTTGAGCAGCGCGAGGTAGGTCTGGATACCCTTTCCTTCCATCACGCGCTCAAGCACGTGCTGCGGCAGGACCCGGACATTATCATGATTGGCGAAATGCGCGATTCGATCAGCTTCACGGCGGCGATGAGCGCTGCGGACACCGGCCATCTCGTTCTGTCAACGCTTCATACCACGAATGCAGCCCAGTCCGTCAGCCGGATCCTCGATTTCTTCAAGGCCGACGAGCGCGAGCAGATTCGCCGCCAGCTCGCCGGCACACTGCAGGCCGTCATCTGCCAGCGCATGGTCAGCACCGTGGCCAACAGCATGACGCCCGCCCTGGAAGTCATGATCAATACCGCCACCGTAAAAAAGCTGATCGAGGAGAACCGCCTCGATAAGTTGCCGGCCGCCATTGAAACCGGCGTCGACGACGGAATGATCAATTTCAATCAAGCCCTGTTCAACCTCGTCAAACTGGGCAAAGTCAGCGAGCAGGAAGCGCTCAGCAAAGCCACCAACCCGCAGGCGCTGGAGATGAACTTCAAGGGCATCTTCCTGGACGAGGGCCGCAGAATTCTCTCCTGAACCGTGAAGGCTGTCAGGAGGGGGGAAGCTGTTTTTTCGGAGCGAGGTACAGCTCCCTTCCTTCGAACGCGCCGACGATCATTTCCACGGTCCGCTCGATCCCTCCAAGGTTTTCATGCACGACCTCCAGGGCGTGCCGGCCCATTTGTTCCCGCCGCGGCTCATCCGTCAACAATTCCCCGACGGCCTTCTCCAGCTCAACTGCGTCGCGCACCTGGACCGCTCCCCGACGCGCTACAAAGCTGGCGGCCACCTCCGCGAAATTTTGCATGTTGGGCCCGAACACCATGGCCTTGCCCAGAGCCCCGGGTTCAATCGGATTCTGGCCTCCCTGTGCCGTGAGGCTCTTACCCACATAGATCACCGTCGCGTGCTCGTAAAAGTACTTCAGCTCGCCGGTGGTGTTCACGAGCAGGCATTGGACTGAGTCCGGTTCGTGTTGGGTGGAATTGGAGATTTCATTGCGGTAAACGAATTTCACCCGGCGCGCCTCCAAGTCCCGGCCGACCTCCCGGCAGCGCTCGAAGTGGCGAGGGACGAGCACCAGGAAGAGGTCGGGCACCCGCTCTTTCAAGCGCAGGAACAGCTCGGCCAGGAGCGCCTCCTCGCCCGCGTGGGTGCTGCCGCCCACCAGCACTCGCGCGCCCGGGGCGACGCCAAGCTGCCGGAAAATCTCGGGCACATCGAGCAGCCGTCTTTCATCCAGTTTCGCAGCGTCGAATTTCAGGCTGCCCACGATGTGAATGGCTTCTGGCCGGCAGCCCAGCTCGCGCAATTTAGCGGCGTCGCTTTCGTTTTGCGCGCCCACGCCCGCAAAAGAGGCAAACAGGCCCCGGAACAGAAATCCGAAGAGCTTGTAGCGCGGAAAGGAGCGTTCCGAAAGGCGGGCGTTCACCAGGAACACCGGGATCCCCAGCGCGCGGGCGCGCCACAGGAAGTTGGGCCAGATTTCGGCCTCCACGAGCACGATCGCCTCCGGACGGATGGCGCTTAACGCACGCCGGACGCACCCGCGGTAGTCGATGGGATAATAGATCCGGCTGATATGGTGTGGCAGCCTGCTCTGAAGTTCCCCCATGCCCGTGGTCGTTGTCGTTGAGACCACAATCTTCAGGTTCGGGACGCGCGGTTCGAGAGCGCGGATTAACTGCGTGCAGACGTTGACCTCGCCTACGCTGACGGCGTGCATCCAGAGAATCTGCCGGTTGGTGATGGTCTGCTTGAATTTCGAGTCATACCGCCCAAAACGCTGGCGAAACCCGCTCTGCCAGTTGCCGCGCCGCCTCATCCGCAGAAAGTAATAAGGCGATGACAGCGCGAAAAAGATCGTGAACAAAATGTTGTATAGGGTACGCATCTAACCGTTCCCACCTCATTGTCAAACATCGGGCCAAATTTTCAAACTATTTTTTGGCACAGAGGGAACAACCAGAGGCGCCGAACGGCATAGAAACGGGATGCATTCTCCTCAGGCACGGCAGGACCGCACCACCCAGGCAAACTGCTCAACCTGGGCAAACCCTGTTCAACCCGCGAGCCCGGCTGCGCCACACTGCGACGAGGAGCTGTTTGCACAGGCGGCGCACTGACATTTTCGCCCGTGGAAACAGCTCCCCGTCTGCGGGGATTTCATCACCATGCTCGCCGCGTTCATATGGCGAGCAGCTCGCGGCTGCGTTGTCGGATCTCCTGTTGCCGTGCGGCAACCAGTGCAGCGGCTTGCGCCTTCTCTTCAAACAGCGCCGGAAACACCAGCAATGGGTACTGGGTAAGCCACGCAAGCGCCGACGCTTCGTTGGCGGCGCGACGCACCAAGCTGTTCACCTCCGGTTCCCATGCCTCCTCCAGCCGCTCCGCCAGCAGCCGGGCTTTAAGGTTTTCGAACCGGTTTTCCTGCACCGCTCGGAACGGCGCGGTCGGCACCGGC
Source organism: Candidatus Acidiferrum sp. (assembly GCA_035566435.1). GTDB lineage: Bacteria > Verrucomicrobiota > Verrucomicrobiia > Limisphaerales > UBA8199 > DATMRF01. The sequence continues at coordinate 12,359 of DATMRF010000124.1, read as the reverse complement.
TCCACCACGAACCGGGTCTCCGGGCCGAACTCCGCGGCCAGCCTTCTATAGTTTCCATTCATCGCTTTTCCTTTCGTTTTGCCGCCCATCCGGGCGGCCATTGGTTTAACAAAAAACCCGCGATTGACAGGCAATCGCGGGTTTTTTGGAAATCTTTGTTATTGGTTAGAAGTTTCCTCCCACGACGCCGGCACGGCCAGTGGAGCGATGCCACATGGACGTCTGTCCAGCGACTCGCTGCGCGCACAGGCAAATGTTAAACTTTGTTGTCATTGTCGAACGCCCTTATGAAACACCATTCCTACCCTTTTGTCAAAAACAATCCGCTTTGACGCGGGCGGCCAAACGGGTTAAAAAGTGGATGGTTCATGGCGGACTGCCAGCCGCCCCAAGTGGTTGGGGAAGCTTGTCGCCCGCTCACCGGCAGCTACTATCGAAGCGCAATGAGCACAAGCGACAAACCCTTAAAAATGGTGACCTGTCCCGGGTGCGAGGCCAAGGTCTTCATTCCCGGCGACCTGCCTCCACTCTCGACTGAACCGTGCAAGCGCTGCGGGCATCCGATCATGATGCCGATGCAACTGCGCCAATTCGAACTGCGCAGCAAGATTGCCTCGGGAGGGCAGGGCAAAGTTTACCGCGCTTTCGATACCGTCCTGGAGCGCCTGGTGGCCATCAAGATCCTGCGCAAAGAGCTGGAGAGCGACCCCGTGGCGCTGGAGAACTTCATCCGCGAAGCCCGTGCTTGTGCCTCCCTGAACCATACCAACATCATTCACATCTACACGTTCGACGACTTCGACGGCCAAAAGTACCTCGTCATGGAGTTGGCCGACCGTGGCAGTCTGGACACCCGGATCGAGAAGCAGCAGCGGCTGCCGGAACTGGACGTCCTCGACATCGGCATCAAGATTGCCTCCGCGCTCGATTTGGCCCTTAAACACAACCTCCTCCACCGCGACATTAAACCGGGCAATATCCTGTTCAACTCCGACAACGAACCCAAACTCGTCGATTTCGGCCTGGCTCGCAGCGTCGAAGCCGAACCCGAATCCGCTACAGTCACTGAAGGTACCCCGTACTACGTCGCTCCTGAGAAAATCAAACGCGAACGCGAGACGTTCCTTTCCGATATGTACAGCCTCGGTTGCACGCTTTATCACGCCTTGACCGGCCATGTGCCGTTCGAGGCCCCGAGTGTCGAAGAACTGGTCGCCGCCCACGTCCACACCGCCCTGACCCCCCCCAATCTCGTCGTCACGGATATCACCCAACCCACCAGCGACGCGCTGTCACGTGTCCTCGCAAAGAACCCGGCCGACCGCTTCCTGAGCTACGATGAGTTCCGCATGGCCCTCGAGGCCGCCCGGAGCCAGTGGCTGGTCCGACACTACTCGCAGCCTGTTGCAACCAAAGCCGCCAAAAGCAAAACCAGTTGGTGGCGCCGGTGAGGGCCAATCACCACTTCCCCTCAGCGAGCAGAGCGGTCACGTTTTGGGCCAGGTCCTGCGCCAGCAACGGCATGGCCTGCCGCTCCGCGCTGCTGAGGTCCGAGCCGACTTGAATCAGCGTGTAGCCGGTGACGGGTTGGTCCAGGAGCAGCTTGCCCGAGCTCCGTTCGCGCGCCGTAACGTGAGCGGTCAGGCTCAACCGGTAGTCGCGCACCGTCAAAATATCGTTGGGCGCGAACGTTACCTCCAATCGCTGATAGCGGGTGAGCGCGCCGGTGATGATAATGTCGCCGTCCGCGTGAGTCGCCAACTGGTAGGTGCCGTCGCGCTGCAATTCCCTGCGCATTTGCGAGGTGACTGCGTCCGTCAACCGCGGCTGCAAGGTTTGGTTAACAAACGGGCTGACCTGAACTGATTTCCCACCAGCCGCGAGCCCGTTGGGTGGCCCGAGCCGGTAGCCGGCGCAGCCGGCCACGCCGAGCGTGGTCAGCGCTAGCAGCAAACTGGGCGCCCACAGCCGAAATCGAAAGGCTCCCGGCAGCGCCCCCCGTTCGTTGAGCCTTGAGCCTTGGGCCTTGAGACTTCGGACTTTGGACGTTGGACTTTTGAATTGGGGAATCGCGTCCATGCTACTTCTTCGCCTGTTGGGTTCTTGGCTTCAACGCGTCAATCCGCTGTCGCGCTTCGGCGGCGTAGGGCGAGTTGGGGTCCTGCAGTACCACCTCGTTGTAGTACACCAGCGCCCCATTCCATTTCTTATACTTCTCGTAAAACTTCGCGATCTGAAAGTTGCCCCGCGCCTGCTCGGCTTTTAGCCCCCCGATGATTTTCTGCGCTTCCGGAACCCGGGTGTCATTCGGATACAGCGTCATGAAGTCGGTGAAGGTGGCGACTGCCTGCCCGGCCGTGCTTTGATCGTACTCCGCCGTCTGCGCCTGCTTTTTAAAAGCGAGCCCCTCGCGGTACAGCGCTTCTGACGCCACCTGGGGCCGGTCATGGTAGCGGTCGGCCGCGGTCTCGTAAGCCTTCGCGGCCAGCGGGAAATTCTTTTGCTTCTCTCGCGCCGTCCCGATCTTCATCTGGGCTTGGGGCCCGACGTCGCTGAACGGGCCGTTCTTGACCACCTTGTCATACATATCCGCGGTTTTTTCCATTGAGGGAAAAATCGGGATATAGCCCCACAGCTTGAACCATTTCCCGGCCAGATACTTGTTGGCAATTCCGTACTGCCGCTGCAGCACCTCCTCGTAACTCGCGATCTTGGGCTGCTTTTCGAGGACCTTTTGATATTCCTTGAAGGCCTTTTCGTCGTTGCCTCTGGCTTCGTAGCAGCGGCCCACCAGGTACTGAGCCTGGGGCGCGTAATCCGACAGCGGCCAGACCTTGACCACTCGCTGGGCCGCTTTGAGCGCCAAGCCGTAATCCTTTTTATCAAACGCCGCCTGGGCTACGTCCATTTGCTCCTTGGCCCGCGCCCGCTGCCATTTGCCCTCGCCCCCGACCGGCTCGTAACTCCAGCCTTCGCCAGGCCGATAAATCAAGGGTGCCGGCGAACGAGTGGGGAAAGCCAACAGGCACGCCAATACCAGCAGCCAGGAAAATGACCTGCGATTCATTCTGGCACACTAACGAGCGCCGACAACCAGTGTCCAGTTCAAAGTCCATCCGTTGCGCAATGCGGCGCGCAACGCACGCAAAGCGCCCGATTACCCCCGATAAACAATCAACACGCCGAAGTCGGTCATCAGCTTCTGGCTCCCGATATCCAAGTGGGTGTACGTCAATGGGGTGAGGCTGACCAGGTTGGCCTCGCCGATACGGATCAGGAAATTGGAAACCACCTCGTCGAACTTATCGTGCCCCACCTCGATGCAGTCGGTGTGCTTGATGGTTTTGACGCGGAGTTTTTTGTCCGTTTCCTTGGCAGCGACTTCCAGCGGCGCGAGCGGTTTCGCGATCAGCCGTTCGCCCACCTTGTCGCTCCGGACCTTCAGGTGCATTTCCACGCGGGCCGCCGCCGAGGAAGAAATCGGATTCACCGGGTGGGCTTCCACGCGCGCCGTCGGAGCCTCTGTCGGGATGCCGCCGTGCGGTACCACGCTTTGGGGCTCAGGGATGACTATCGTTTCCCCGCAGGAAGGACATTCGATTTCCGTGCCGGCGCCGGTGCTATCAACCGCTAACTCCTGTTCGCACTTCGGACAGTTGAAGATGACGTCCATAGGTGGCCTTTTGTTTGCTGAGTGCGACCTGAGGATATGCGGTGTTGCGGTTCAACACCAGCAAAAAGTTTTCCTATTCGTACGTCTTTTCGAGCTGCTTGATTCGTGGCCAAACCGGCGAAGTTTCGGGCGTGCGTTTCTTGACCTCACCGAAAATGCGTTTGGCTTCGGCTGGGTTGTCCCTCGAGATCACGACGCAGTAATCCAGCTCGATCCAGGCCTTGCGGGGGTCTTGCAGGGTCTGGCCGTAAGTCTTGAGCCAGGCCTGCATCGCGGCCGCCCCATGGCTTTGCGCCGCTTTCAGACTCTCCTCGAGCTGGTAGGCCATCCCAGGCAGGCGCTCCCCCATCACCGCGGCGGCGGCCGCCTGCTTCTTCTCCGTCTCCTCCTCGTTCTTCACTCTCTCCCAGTAAAAGAACAGCTCCCAGCCGCCCCAGACCACCACCACGATCATCACCACGGCGATTACTTTGGTCATGCTTCCTCGATTCGTTCGATGTGGGCGCCCAATTGCCTCAGTTTGCCGTCGATATTCTCATACCCGCGATCGATATGATAAACCCGATTCACCTGGGTCGTGCCGCGCGCGGCCAGACCCGCGATCACCAGTGCGGCCGAAGCTCTCAGGTCGCTCGCCATTACCGGCGCCCCGCTCAGCGGCTTTCCCCCTTTCACAATCGCGCTCGGCCCTTCGATCTCAATATCTGCTCCCAGCCGTGCCAGCTCGCTCACGTGCATGAACCGGGACTCGAAGATGCGCTCGGTGATGATGCTGATCCCGGGTGTCACCGCCATCAGCGCCATCATCTGCGCCTGCGCGTCCGTCGGAAAACCCGAGTAGGGCAGGGTGGTGATGTCCACCGGCTTGAGCCGGCCGTTCCGGCGCACGGTCAGGCCCGTGCTGCCTCGCTCGATGCGGGCACCCGCGTCCTTGAGCTTGTCCAACACCGCGTGCATCTGCTCAGGCCGCGCCCCGCGCAACGTCACCTCACCGTTCGTCGCTGCCGCCGCAATCGCAAACGTCGCCGCTTCGATGCGGTCCGGTATCACCTCATGCTCCGCGCCGTGCAAAGCCCGCACCCCGGTGATCGTCACCGTCGGGCTGCCCGCTCCGCTAATCTTCGCGCCCATGGCGACCAGAAACTTCGCCAGGTCCACCACCTCCGGTTCGCACGCAGCGCTTTCGATCACTGTCACCCCCTCCGCCAGCGTTGCCGCCATCATCACGTTGGCCGTCCCCAGCACCGTCGAGCCGGATCGCCCGCCCAGAAACATCGCCGACCCCACCAGCCGCCGCGCGCTCGCATGAACGTAGCCGCCCTCGATCACCACCTTTGCCCCCAGCGCCTCAAATCCTTTCAGGTGCAAATTGATCGGCCGCGCTCCAATCACGCAACCCCCGGGCAGCGAAACCGTCGCCTTGTGCAGCCGCCCCAGCAACGGGCCCATCACGCAAATCGAACCCCGCATTTTGCGAATCAGGTCGTAGTCCCCGGCCCCTTTGATCTTGCGCGCCCGGACCCGGACGCTTCCCCCCTCAAAACACACTTCCGCGCCCAGCCACGTCAGGATCTGGCCCATGAACCGCACATCGCTCAAATGCGGCACCCGGCGGATGACGCAAGTGTCGCTCGTCAGCAAAGCGGCGGCCATGATGGGCAACACCGCGTTTTTGGCCCCGCTGATCGTCACTTCACCGCGCAGCGGGACGCCGCCTTTGATGAGCAAGCTATCCATGAAATGTTCTGTTCACTTTCGCGCTATCAAGATTCTTGGGCGCTGAGTGTAGTCGTCCAGGATCCGTTCCACAATCCACTTTTCAGCCTCGAACAATTGGCGGATCGGGTCCGCCTGGCCATCGCCGAATTCCAGCATGATTTTTCCCCCGGGCTTCAGCAGCTTCCCCGTCTCCCCCGCCAGCCGCCGGTAAAAATCCAGTCCGTCCGGCCCCCCATCCAGCGCCGGGCGCGGGTCGTGGTGCTGGACCTCGGGTTCCAGCTTGTCGATTTCCGCGGTTGGGATGTAAGGCGGGTTGCCGATAATCAGATCGAACCGCGCGGCTGGGTGCACCGCCGTGAAGGCGTCCCCCTGGCAAAGACGGATGCGCTCGCTGACGCCGTGGCGGGCGACGTTCTCCCCGGCCAGGTGCAGCGCCTCGGCCGAGACATCCACCGCGCAGACCTGGGCCGCAGGACATTTGACCGCCAGCGCAATCGCCACGCATCCGCTCCCGGTCCCGAAGTCCAGGGCCGTTGGGCTTTGAGCCTGGGAGCTGCCAAGCGAGTTCAGGAACTGCCAGCCTTGCTCAGCCAGCAGCTCGGTTTCCGGGCGAGGAATCAGCGTGTGCCGGTTGACCGCGATTTCCAGCCCGCAGAACGAAGTCGAGCCGGTGATAAGCTGAAGCGGCTCACGCTGCCCGCGCCGCCTAACCAATTCCCGTGCGCGCTGCAGTTCCGCCGGCGAAAGCTCCCGTTCGAACTTGAGGTAAAGTTGCATCCGCGGCAACTCCAGCACGTGCGCGAGCAGCAGTTCGGCTTGCAGCCGCGACGATTCCACCCCCTTTTTCGCTAGAAATTCGCTGCTCCGCTGAATAACTTCCAGGACCGTCATAACCATTTGGCTTCTTTGCGGCTGTCGCGTCTCTGCGGTTTGTCCGTGCACTCGATTTGGTTGCGGCTTCGCCGCGCTGCGGCTTTGCGTTAACTCCCATGGCATTGATACTTCTAGGACGCGCCGTTGTGGTGCTCGCTCACGGCTAGGTTGCGCATCTGCCGCTTGCGATACCACGCAACCATCGCCAGGTCCCACACGCCCCGCCCGAGCCGGTTCCAGACTCCGTATTTCGATCGGCCTGCCGTCCGGGGATGGTGCGCAATATCCATCTCTTTCACCACCGCCCCGGCATCCTGTGCGAGCACCGGCAGGAAACGGTGCAAGCCGTCAAAGGGAAGCAGCGTCTGTAACACTGGCCGTTTCATGACGCGCAGGTTGCAGCCAATATCCCTGAAATCGACGCCCAGCACCAGCTTGCGCGCCCCGCGGGCGATGGACGACGAAAATCGCCTCAAAGGATTGTCATTCCGTACCGCCCGGACCCCGCAAACCAGGTCGCAACTTGCCAGCGCCGCGATCATGGGGGGGAGGTCCGCGGGATCGTTTTGAAGATCACCGTCAAGGGTCGCAATGACGCTGCCCCGGCTCGCTTCAAAGCCTGTCCAGAGGGCCGCGCTCTGGCCGCTCTGGCGCGCATGATGCAGCGCGCGCACCCGAGAGTCGGCTCGCTTCGCCGCGATCATCTGTTCCCATGTCCCGTCCGTGCTGGCGTCGTCCACGAGAATCAGCTCAAGTCCGCGCCGTTCCTCCCTCAAGGCCTGCAGGACCTGCCGCGCAAGGGGTGCCACATTGTCGCGCTCATTTCGCAACGGAATCACTACCGAAATGCCTGGAACGAATGGGCCGGGAGCGCTCGCTTGCGCCGCAGCCACGGCAGGCGCGCCGAACGGAACCCTGCCCCCGGCAAAAGGGGAGCGGGAATCGAGAGGGCGAGTGCTCCCATCGGGAGCGTCGTTTCCAACATTCATAGCACGTCAGCCCACCGCCGCGGCGGGCTCAACCTGGAGAGGCAACGCCGTGTTTTACTTCCGGCCCCGGGCACGCCTGCGAGTCGGCTTTCTTCGGGCCGCAGGCCGCCTGCGCGAAACGCGTTTCCGGGCCACGCGAGTTCGGCGCACCCTGGCCTTGGCCTTAGGCTTTCGGCCTCTTGCCTTTGTCTTCCTGCCTTTGGCCTTTAGCCTTTGGCCTTTGGCCTTCGCCTTGGCCTTTGGCCTTTGAACTTTGGACTTCGGACTTTTGGCTCGGGCCTTTGGACCTTGCACCTCGGACTTGAAACTTGGAACTTGAAACTCGGTCGGCGCGGCCGACGCCGTCTCCTCAACCCAGCCATGGGCTTCGCGAACCGCGATCATTGTCCTCAGAATGTCGTTCCAGGTTTCGGGCTGCATCATGGTGCTGTTGGGAAACATGCAGCCATCCCAGCAAATGTGGCGCGTGGCCCGGGTGGGGTTTCCGTCTTCGGTTCGGAGCCAATAACGCGCGTGGTGAGCAATGGACAATTTGCCATTCGGGTCGCCGGGGAGACAGTGGTGCCCGGTCTTGTCGTGAGTGCCGGAGCCTTTGACTGTGGCATCATTTTGAGCGACGTGGAAATCGATCGTCCAGGGGCGCAGCTCATCGGTGAGCGTTTTCAGCGCATCGTCCAGGTGCGCGGGGTCCGACCAATCCCATTCTGGCGGGAGAAGCGCGTCGTCGGGTGCGTTGTACCCAAGCGCATAAAGCAGCGTGTGCGCCATATCGGCCTGGAAACCCAGAGTCTGTGGCCGGTCCACAGCCTTCAACAGTTCCGCCATCAGTTTCCAACTGTGCATTCCGCCCCAGCAAATTTCGCCTTCGGCTGCAAGCCGTTCGCCGAAACCCTCCGCCACCTCACAAGCCTCGCGGAAGGTTTGCGCGATTTTCGCCTGGTTCGCCGCCGGGTTCGCCGCCCATTCCGCGACGCCGCAGGCGGAGTCGATGCGCACGACCCCATAAGGCCGCGCCCCCAATTCGCGCAACCGGCTGGCGATTCGGCAGGCCTTGCGCACCTGGTCCACAAAGCGCTTTCGCTCCTCGTCCGTTCCCATTGCGGAGCCGCCCCCGGTAGCCCCCCAGACCGGCGCCACGACCGAACCGACGACCAGGCCTCTCGACTGGACCCTACCGGCCAGCCGCTCGAGCCCTTCCTCATCGATGTCGATGCTCACGTGCGGGTCAAAGAGGAAAAGGTCCACGCCTTCGAATTTGACGCCACTGACCTCAGCGCCGGTGGTCAGGTCCAGCATCGTGTCGAGGTCGATGCATGGCTCAGCGCCGGGGCTGCCCTTGCCGACCAGGCCGGGCCACATCGCATTGTGCAGCTTGGGATAGTCATTGCTCATTGGCGCGCTCATTCAGTTATCCTTTCAGGAGTTGAGCCTAATCCCGCCGTGCTCGGAGGCGCAATCGGAAAAACTCTTTCAATCGTGTTCCCCCAGCGTAACTTTGAGCCGTTGAATGCCTTAGCTCAAAAGGGCGGCGCCGGTTCGCCGGCGGAGGGCCTTTGCTTCGCCTGCGGCCTGTGCTGCAACGGCGTGATCTTCGCCGATGTGCGGCTGCAGGCCGGTGACGATGCTGAGCGGTTGCGGTCACTGGGCTTGCCTTTGACCGCCGGGCGTCCGGGACGGAGCCAGGAAGCTGATAATTCATCCCGCCCAATCCGGTTCCGCCAGCCGTGTGCCGCTTTCGATGGCTGCCGATGCCGCATTTACGCGGACCGCCCCCGCTACTGCCGCGAATTCGAATGCGTGCTGTTGAAAAGCGTGAGCGCGGGACATACCGGGCGGGACGCCGCCCTGGGAATCATTGCGTCCGCTCGCCGGCGGGCCGATGAGGTGCTCAGCCTGCTGCGGCAACTCGGTGACCGGGATGAACATCTGCCTGTGGCCGCGCGGTTCCGGCGCACGGCCCGGCGATTGGAGCAGCAGGGCCTGGATGAAGAAACCGCGGAGCGGTACGGCCGCCTGACCCTGGCAGTCCACGACCTGAACCTCCTGTTGGCGGACGCCTTCTACCCAGGTTCAGGAGCCGGCAACCGATTTGCGGAAACGAGCACAACGCGGTAAACTTCGCTTATGAAGACACGATACCTGAGGAGGGCAACTCAAACCTCGCGATTGCTGATGATTCTCTCGGCGGCGTGGATCCTAGCGGTTTTCCCCGGCGTGGCTCTCGGCGACCAGGTGCAGATGCAGAATGGCGACCTGTACTCCGGCAAAGTGGTATCCTTGAGCGGCGACACTCTGGTCCTTCAAAGCGATGTTGCTGGAACGTTGAGGTTGCCGCGGACGAAGGTTGCGTTGCTCACCCTCGGGACCAACGCTGTTACCGCTCTCGCCGCCTCGCCCATACTGACGAACGGTCCGGCTTCGGCTCCATTCGCCTTGCGCAGCAACGCTGCCCCTTCTGAGATCTCCACCGCGCTGCGTCAGCTCGGGGCGCACACAAATCTAATCAAGCAGGTGCAGGCCCAGTTCCTCAGCGACGCCGGGCCCGAAGCGAACGCGAAGTTCAATGAATTACTCAACGGCTTGATGAACGGCAAGATGTCCCTGAATGAGCTGCGCGGTGAAGCGCAGTCGGCTGCGAACCAGATGCACGAGGCCAGGAAGGAGTTGGGTGACGACGCGGGAGTGATGATCGATGGCTACCTGGCTATCCTCGACCATTTCCTCAAGGAAACCGCGCCTCCCGCAAGTGCTTCTACGAATCTCAACCGGCCGGTGTTCCGGTCCAAGCCTTCCGCCGCCGAGGACGAGGGAAACTGATCTTAAAGCCTCTGCTTGTTGTAAAAGAGGAACAAGGTTGCCATGTCGCCGGTTTCGATGGGGAAACTCCGCACACAAATGCGAAACACCCCTTCACGCGCTTGTTGCACCAGTTCCTCATTGAAGCTCGCGACGGCGCGCCAGGCAACCTCGGGCAGCGGTCCGCCGCCCCGCAGTTCCTCTAGAAACTCGCAATGGGTGATGACGTGCCTCGGGACATGGTGGCGAATCGTGCCCAGGTCCACGCCGGTCGCCGCTTCGAGCATTCCCCTGGTGACTTCAGACTTCGACGTCGCCGGTCCGTCGCCGGTGGTCAGCATGAAAATTTGTTCGAGCGCGGCGAAGCGCATGCCGGAGAACAATTGTTGCTCGAGCAGGGGGGGAGTGGTTTCGGGATCGGGCTCCGGCGCCGGCCGAGCGCATGCAACTCCCACCTGGGCGGAGGCATGTTCGAGCGCGAGGACTACGGTGTCGCCGCCACCCGCGCGTTCCACGGGCTCGCTGGCGTCGCCCGCTGCCTCGGAGGCCTTAGCCTCGGCCGAAAGCTCTGGCACCGAATGGAGGGGCACCCAATCGGAAAGGCCTTCGTGCCAGGCCCAATAATCGGTGTCGTGGTACTTCCTGGCGGCAAGGTCACTCTTGATCTGTTCGATCGTGAAGGGACCTTCTCTGTGTCCGCCCGGCTTCGAGAGATGGATCTTCATGGTCCTCCTTGTAAGCAAGTTCCGTGACGAGCGGCGCGGCTGTCCGCCGCCCGCGCCCAGCCCCCGGGGTCGACGTCGATCTGGCATATATCTGGCTATAGGGCGGCTACGAGACCGCGCGTATCAATTTTGTAGCAAAGCGTTTGCATGAAACGACCAAGCCGCAGCCCCAAGAACCGTGTGAAACCAGACACATCTGGTGACGGCAGTCTGTCTGCCGCCAGCCATCCCCCGGCGAAGCGGATCCGGGTGTTGGTGGCCGAGGATCACCCCGTGGTGCGGAAGGGGATCACCGCTTTTCTGTCGCAACACGAGGGGATCGAAGTGCTCGGCGAGGCCAAAGACGGGCAGGAGGCGGTCGCCAAGGCGAAAGAATGGACACCCGACGTCATTTTAATGGACATCGACATGCCGCGCCTCAATGGGTTGGCGGCAACGGAGCTGCTCCGTAAGGAATTGCCGCAGGTGAAGGTCCTGGTGCTGTCCGGCCAGCCCAGCACGCGGTATGTCCTCCGCATCCTCAATTCGGGCGCGCGCGGCTATATTCCCAAGGAAGCGTCTTCCCAGGAGTTGTTTCGGGCGGTGGAAACGGTGGCGGGCGGGGGAACCTGCTTCGGTCCGGAGGTTGCGAGGTTCGCACTCGACCAGATGGTCCGCCAGGGCGGGGGTGATTCCGGCGGAGCGCCACTGACGGACCGCGAGCGGGAAATCCTGGTCCTCATCGCCGAAGGCTTGTACAACAAAGAAGTCGGGGCACGACTTAATATCAGCACACGGACGGTGGAGACGCATCGCGAACGCATCATGCGCAAGCTGGACATCCACAGCACGGCGGGGTTGACGAAATACGCGGTGGCCAACGGGTTGATAACGCTGCCGACGACTTGAGGAGGGGGTGGCGGGCGGCGGGGGCGGAGGATTAATGGATTAATGGATTGATGGATTGATGGATTGATGGATTGATGGAGTGGTGGAGTGGTGGAATGGTGGAGTTACAGTTCGGGGCTAGAATATTTTTCCGTGATTGGGCGTTCGTAGGTGAAATTAAGCGTAACCGAGTGCAGGGAGGAGGACACAGTCCATGGTCCACGGTCCGCAGGGGGGCGCGCGATGGTGCCGTCGGGGAAAGAGGGTGCAGACACCTGCAGATGGCTGCAGATGGCTGCAGATCGCTGTCGATAGGAGGAATGAAACGTGATGCGTGACAAAAAATATTTTGGCGTTCGGATTGCTTCGGATTGGTTTGTGCCGGCAAGGAATACCCCGGGGGCGGTCCGGCGGTCGCGAGGGAGTTGGGTTCGCTGCCGGGTCGCAATTTCAGTAAGCTCGATTTTGGGCCCGATGGGTCTCGACAGGTCCCGATAGTTCACGGCCTTTTGAATGGCCTGGAAGAGCTATCGGGAGCTATCGGGAGCTATCGGGAGCAGGAGCGGGAGCTATCGGGAGCTGCGGACGGGTAAGACAGGCCCAGCGAAAGCATAAAGGATAAAACCGACGGAAAAGCGTGGAGAGGCCGAGTATCAGTTCGTGCTAAAATGCGGGAAGTGGTATTACGCGGTAGTAGCTGTTAGTAGCTGATATTTT
>DATMRF010000123.1:0-23442 GCA_035566435.1 Candidatus Acidiferrum sp. | reverse complement strand
GGGCCGATCGTGAGTACTATCCATATGACCTGTAGAGAGGGGAAGGAAGGGTTGCTAACCGGCATCCTTCTTTCTCCTCAAATTGTTTAAGGACTTGGTTCATCTTTCTTTTATCACTGACACCAAAATATTTCTACTCCCCAGAGGTGGGCGGGAGCTATCGTGAGCTATCGGGACCACCGTTTTGGGGGAGCGGGAGCTATCGGGAGTTGGGATGGGGGGGCTGAAGGCTAACGGGTAACCACGGATGGCACGGATGGCACGGATGAGGTGGAGCGCCATTGATTATCAGTTCGTGCTAAAATGCGGGAAGTGGTATTAGGCGGTAGTAGCTGATAGTAGCTGATATTTGTTGCGATTAAGTGATATCGCTAAAGCGCCGGACGAAGGACAAAACCGGAGGGTCGATGGTCAGAGGCCGACCGGGAAAGCTGTCAAAGAGTGGGACAGAGGTACGCGGATTAGGAGTGTAAAAAGTCTTGTGTGCAGAAGGGGCGGGTAAAACAGCGGTGACACGGTGACAAGCCCGTGTTTACCGATGGATCTGTGCGTTTCCAGCGGTGACAAAACGGTGACGAAGCGGTGACAAGGCTCAAGGTTTAAGTCCGCAATCCACAGTCCACAGGCGAGAGTCCAGAGTTCGCAGCCCGGACTCCACCGTCGTGTCAAGACTTGCAGGCACCGGTGACACGGCGGTGACGAGCGGTGACAAGTATGAAAGGCAAGATGGTTAGGTATCGGTTATCCGTTCGGGCTATTTTCTGCGCCGGGGGGTAGGGTGGGGGGCTTTCAAAGCGTGACAGCGTGACAAGGCCGTGTTTGGCGAGGGATTCTCACTTTTGAAGGCGTGACAAAGCTCACCGTGTCACGCTTTGAACCGTGACAAGGTGACAGAGGGTGATCTTGTCAACTTTCGAAAGTTGACAGTTGACAGGGGCAGAGCATGAGGGCAGGCGGAATATTTGTTTCGCGCCGGGGGGTGTTTTGAGGTGTGACGGTGTGACAAAGCCGAATTTACCGGGCTTTTTGCGATTTTGAGGTGTGACAAAGCCATAACAGGGTGTGACAAGGTATGACAGGGTGTGACAGAGGCGGGTTTGGACCACCGATTACACGGATTACACGGATTGAGGCAGTCGGCAGGGAGGTTTGTGGCGACCTTTGGTTTTGCAGGGTAAAGAGTTGCCGGACAGTCGTAATTCTTTTTTCGCGCCAGAGGGGTGATCCAGGGCTGATCCAGGGTTGAGACGTTTCCACACGCTGTATTTACCGAGTGATTGTGCGTTTCAGGGGTTACCAAGGGGTGATCCATGAGGTTGGCAAGGCTGATCCATCAGGTGATTCTGAGGTTTTCGCATGTGTTAGTGGAGTGTTTGCCTTGATTTTTCTCCAATCGAGGCAAAAGCTGGAACCGGATGACAAAGGAACCGCGACTATGTGGCGTAAGTGACGCGCTGCGTTCGGCTTTGCTCTCGTGAGTACCGCGCCCATAGAAACCAAGAGTTTGAGACTGGTGGCCAATACGCCGGAGCACCTGCGGACGCTGATGGCGGGCGCGGAGCTCTATAAGCAGAGATTTGGCCTTCGACTCGCCGAGGGCGTCCGAGGCTTCTTCGTTTCTGGTGAGGTGTCCCCGGACTGGCTCGCTCAGATCCAAGTCGCTACCTTGGCTGATGTCTGGAAGCACGGGTTTGTGCTGGTGCACCTGGCGGACAACGCCGTGATCGGCGCAGGTGGGTACAAAGGGCCACCCGATGCGGAAGGCATCGTAGAGATCGGCTACGCTGTCGCACCCGGCTACCAGGGCAGGGGTTACGCCACCGAAGCGGCCGCGGCCTTGGTTGCTTACGCCCTTGGCAGCGGACGCGTCCGCACCGTGCGGGCTCATACGCTACCGAAGGCAAACCCCTCGACGAAAGTTCTAGAGAAGTGCGGCTTCAAATGCCTCGGAGAGGTGATCGACCCCGAGGATGGCGCCGTGTGGCGTTGGGAGAAGCAGCCGAGCGCAGGGCCATAGTCGGGCTGCCGACGGGCACGCAAGCTCGCGCGCTACGCGGTCTGGATGAGTCGTGCTGGAGGATCGGATTGACAAAGAAACAGAACGGACAGGTAATTGTATCCACACGCTGGACGGACCGATGAACTCACGAACATGAAAAAACTGCTTCACCGCCTTTTCGGGTCTGGAATTCTCTACGCTCTGATGGTCACGGCAAGCGCTTTTGCCCTCAACGGATGCCGAAGTGCCCGATCCGATGGGAGCGGGCCTGGGGCGGCGGGGGCGCCAGCCCGAGAACCCGCGCCCGGCTCTTCAGGCAGTTCTCAGGCATCGGCCCATCAGGCTTCGCCTTACCACCTCGAAGCTCAGATGCGACCATTAACGACGAACAGCGTCATCGCGCAGTACGACGTCGCCGTTCTTCAGGCTATCGCCCAGCGCTGGTATAGCCTTCTCGACACCTCACCGCATGTCACCGCGAACGGCAAGGTGGTGTTGGAGTTCAACCTCCGCCCGGATGGAAGCGTCCCCAAGGCACGAATCGTTGAGCGCACTGTGGACAAGGCGCTGGCTCGCATCTGTCAGAAGGCGGTGCTGGATTCAGCTCCTTCTGTGCCCTGGCCGGAGGACATGCGCCGGGCACTTACTAACGATTACCGCGCAGCGACATTCACATTTGCGTTTCACGCAGGTGACTGAACCCGAAATCCTGTAACATTTTTCGGGTTTTGCTTCTGAGGAGGGAGTATGAATGGACTCGAACCTAATCCGAACATGGGAAATACATGTCCTCAGTGTGGAGCTGCGCTGCCAACTGGCGCGCTGGGAGGGCTTTGCCCCGCGTGCCTGCTCAAGCAAGGCGCGGCGGCAGAGACGTCCACGCAGCCGGAAACCGCGCCGTTCCAGCCGCCGAGCGTCGAGGAAATGGCGCGTCTGTTTCCGCAGCTTGAGATTCAGGGGTTCATCGGCAAGGGCGGCATGGGCGCGGTTTACAAGGCGCGGCAGCCAGGGCTCGATCGTCTCGTGGCGCTAAAGATTCTGCCGCCGCAGGTGGCGAGCGGACCCGGTTTTGCCGAACGGTTCAATCGTGAGGCGCGTGCGCTGGCCAAGCTGAATCATCCAAACATTGTCGCGGTCCACGAATTCGGCCAGGTGAACGGGCTACCGTTCTTTATTATGGAGTTCGTGGACGGAGTGAACCTGCGGCAGTTGGAACGCGCGGGGAAGCTGTCGCCTCGCGAAGCGTTGCAGATTGTCCCGCAGATTTGCGAGGCGCTCCAGTTCGCCCACGACGAAGGCATCGTCCACCGTGACATCAAACCGGAGAACCTGCTGCTGGATAAGAAGGGCCGGGTGAAGATCGCCGATTTTGGAATCGCCAAAATCATGGGTTCCGAGGGGGAAGCAGGGATCACCGAAACGCGGGGCGCGATTGGCACCCCGCAGTATATGGCGCCCGAGCAGGTGGAAAAACCAGAGACCGTGGACCATCGCGCGGACATTTTTTCGTTGGGAGTGGTCTTTTATGAGATGCTGACCGGGGAACTGCCGCTGGGGAAGTTCGCGCCACCCTCGCGCAAAGTCAACGTGGACGTCAGGCTGGATGAGGTAGTGCTTCGAAGCCTCGAAAAGGAGCCGGAGCGCCGCTATCAGTATGCGAGCCAGGTGAAGACCGCGGTGGACACCATCGCCAGCACCAGCCCACCGCCGCCAAGGCAGGATGCCCAAGCCCTGGCCCGAGAAATTCTGGCCCAGGGTTCAGCGCTGGATATCGGAAGTTGCCTGCGGCGGGGCTGGGGATTAGTGCGGAGCAATTTTTGGCCGATTGTGGGCGTTAGCGCGCTGATGGTGTTGCTGGTGCAGGCGGCGAACTCCACCGCGGTGGGCATCGTCGCCGGCGGCCCGCTCATGGGCGGCTTGTGGTTGTACCTGCTGAACCGGGCGCGGGGCGAGCCAGCGAGCCTGGACACGGCCTTTTCCGGATTCCGCATTGCGTTCGTAAACCTGTTCCTGGGGAGTTTGGTCACCTTTGTGCTGACGCTGATCGGATTCATCTGCCTGGTTTTGCCCGGGCTTTACCTGGCGGTAGCCTGGATGTTTGCGTTGATCCTGGTCATCGACCTGCGGCTGGATTTCTGGCCGGCGATGGAACTAAGCCGCCAGGTCGTCACCCGGCACTGGTGGAAATTCTTTGGGTTCTGGATCGTGCTCCTGCTCATGAAAGTCGCGGGCGCGCTCGCATGCGGAGTAGGACTATTCTTTACCGCTCCCATTGCCCTGGCTGCGACGGTTTTCGCGTACGAAGACATCTTCGGCCCGGCGCGACGGAAGGCGTCTGAGGCTTCGGCTCGCGTCGGCCCGTCAGGCACGGAGGTGTTGCCCGAGGCGTCCGGGAAAGCCCCCTATCCAGGCGGAGGGGCTTGGAAGCCGGTGGTGGCGGGTCTGGCTGCCGTGGCGCTCCTGCTTGTTCTCGTGGCAGCGATTTCCGGCCACCGGGCGAGAATGAGGCACGCGGCCGAGGCGTGGGCCGCTCAGCAGGAGTCGGCAGCGCAGGCAGGCGAGGCAAGCACGGACCTTGTTTTCGGCCCGGTCATCGAGCGGGTGCTCGAATTTACGAATTCCAATCGCCGGGCTCTGAATTTGGCTTCCGGGGACTACGTCGCCTCAACGCCTGAGCGTACTCTTGATTTTGGTCCGGGTGGGATCGACGGGTTGCGCGAGGCAGGCGTGGACTTGTATCTCAGCGACGCCGCCCTGGAAGCCTTCAGTAACAAACCTGCGCTGAATGAAAACGATTTCCCCCAGCCTAACGCTCTCGACTTTCGCTCGGTCTTCAGTCCCATGACTGACGACAGCGGTGCGCCGGTGAACAACATCACCAACGCCGCATACAGCGGTGGAGAAGATATTATAGCGAGGCTGATGGAGAGGCGCGCGGAGGAGGGCGGGTCGTGGGAGCATTACGAAAGCCTCGCTGGCACCAATGTGTTCAGACTGGTTACTCGTGATGGCACCAGGGGCCTTTTGCAGATCTGTGGCGTTACTGATCAGCTGCGCGGCGTCAAGGTTCGCTACAAGCTATTGAACCAAACTTCACCTCCTGGAGAAGGCAGCAATCTTTCACTGCAAAGTCTGACTGAGCGTTGGGACGCGGCGTGCCAGATCGGCAATGCTGGGCAGAGATCCCAGGCGTTTGCCAGACTGGCAACCGATGCTGCCAAAGCGGGTGAGGTGGATCTGGTGAGAACGTCGCTGCAGCGGATCGTCGATAACGTGACGCGCGACCAGGCGACGCTGGATTCGGTGCGCCTGCTGGCGCGGCGCCACCTCAGGAAGCCAGCCATCGAAATTGCCCGAACCATAACCGGAAATCAGCTCCGCGATCGGGCATTGTCAGAGCTGGCCCAGTGAAAAGCGGCGAAACCAATGAATTGAGCTCCGAGAATCCAACTTCCTCGACTGGCGCGGAGCGCGACGTTTTCGCGACCACGCATTGGACCGCCGTGATCGCCGCCGGGCGCGGCAGTTCAGCCGAGGCTGAGGTGGCGCTCGAGGAATTGTGCCACGCGTATTGGTTTCCGCTGTATGTGTACGTTCGCCGCCAAACGCCCACGCGGGAAGATGCGGAAGACCTTACCCAAGCCTTCTTCGCCCGCTTTTTGGAAAAGAACTACCTTGAAAAGTTGAGTGTGCAGAAAGGGAAGTTTCGCGCTTTCCTGCTGGCCGCGCTCAAGCATTTCCTGGCGAATGAGTGGGACCGTGCGAGCCGCCAGAAGCGCGGTGGCGGCGTGGCGCCCCTGTCGCTCGATTGGCAGGATGCCGACGCGCGCTATCAAATTGAACCGGTGGACAATTCGAGTCCCGACAAACTTTACGATCGCGCCTGGGCGGTTACGCTCCTTGAACAGGTGCTCCGACGCTTGCGCGATGAGAACGCCACCGAGGACCAAACGAGGGTCTTCGAACAATTGAAGGGATTCCTAATGGTAGGCACGAGCGCGATCCCATACGGAGAAGCGGCGGCCAGGCTTCACCTGAGCGAAGGTGCGGTGCGGGTCGCAGTCCATCGGCTGCGACGGCGCTACCGGGAGCTGCTGCGCGAGGAAATCAGCCAGACCCTCTCGGACGCCACCCAGATCGCAGAAGAGATGAGGACGCTTTTTAGCGCATTTGCCAACTGAGACTTCTGAAAAATCAAGCGCCGCTACACATGTTGCGGGCATTTGCGCAACCGTAATTGAACCGGGGGTAGGTCTGTTGCCGCGAAGAATGGGGCGCCCTGCCCATTGATTGGACGTTTCTTTCGTGGCAATAGTGAGGGCAAAAGAAGATGCGGCAGAAAAGTGCTTTCTCATTGGCAAGGATGGTGTTCATCAAATCCGCGCCGCTCCTGGCCCGGGTTGGAGCAGTTGCCGTTCTGCCGCCTTTCCTGCTGAATGGCGCAGCCGCCCAGAGTATTCGCGTCCCTTGGAGCGGTTACGGCCACGAGGCGCAGCACGACGGGATCGCGCCGGTTGCGTCGCAGCCCCTGAGCCGCATTTTGTGGCAGACGCCGGTGGACCTGAAGCCGCAATACGACGCTAGCGGTGAATTGAACATCCATTACGGCTCTCCGCTCATCACGCGCGCCAACACCGTCATTGTGGCGGTCAAAACGGGGGCGACGAACGGGTTTGTGGTAGAGGGCCTGGCCGGCGCGACGGGCGCAACCCATTGGACGTTGCCCACGGATTACCTGCTGCCGCCTCACAATTGGACGCTGAGTTTTTCGCCCGCGCTGACGCCCAGGAACCGGCTCTATTTCCCCGGTGGCGGTGGAACGGTTTTTTATTGCGACACGCCCGACGCCACGAACGGTGCTCCCGCCGCGGGGCAGCTCGCGTTTTACGGGCTGGCCAATTACCTCGCCAACACCAACGCCTACCTTACCAATGTTTTCATCGACACGCCGATTACTTCGGACCGTTACGGGGACATTTTCTTTGGCTTTCAGGTCACCGGCCCGACGTCCCTGAACCTTCAGGGTGGCATCGCGCGCATTGATTTCAACGGCACCGGCACGTGGCTCGCGGCGAGCAGTGCGGCGAGCGACAGCTGGATCAGTAAGGTCACCCAGAATTGCGCTCCCGCCTTGAGCAACGATCATCGGACGTTGTATGTGGCCGTGGATAACAGCAGTTACGATTACGGCTATCTCGTCGCAGTGGACAGCCGGACGCTGGCGCCGTTGGGCCAGGTCCGGCTGAAGGACGTGGCGTATCCCACGAATGACGACGTCTTTTCCGACGATATGACCGCCTCGCCCACCGTCGGGCCGGATGGCGACGTTTATTTCGGCGTAATGGAATATCCATGGAATTCAAATCATCAGCGCGGCTGGCTGCATCATTTCAACAGCACGCTCACGCAGAGCAAAACGCCCGGCGCCTTCGGCTGGGACGCGACTGCTTCCGTCGTGCCCGCGTCGGCCGTGCCGTCCTATCACGGCCCGTCTTCGTATCTGCTGCTGACCAAGTATAACAATTACCCCGCAGCGGGCGGCGACGGTGTCAACAAAATCGCCGTTCTCGATCCGCACGATAGCATGACGGAGCCGGTTACCGGCGCGACGGTGATGAAAGAGATATTAACCATCGCCGGGCCGACGCCGGACGCCAATTACACCAACAATTTTCCGAACGCGGTGAAGGAGTGGTGCATCAATTCCGCCGTCGTGGACCCTTTTACCCAGTCTGTGCTAGCCAACAACGAGGACGGCAAGCTCTATCGCTGGGATTTGGGCTGCAACATGCTGACGGAAACCAACGTGCTGACCACAGGCGTCGGCGAGGCTTACACGCCCACGGTCGTCGGCGTCAACGGCGTCGTGTATGCGATCAACAACGCCATTCTGTTTGCCGTGGGCCGCTGACGCCAACCAGCCATGCGCCTGAAACCCTCATTGATCCTGGCAGGCCTGCTTCTGGCGTTTGCGGCTTCCACCCAGGGGAACACGGCATTCATTCTGACGCCGGGGGCACTATCGGGTGTTGGCAGCAATGAAGTGGTCTTTGGCGCTGCTTTGACCAACTCAAGCCAGGCAGACACTTTGTATCTCAACGATGTCCGGTTGAGTTTCATCGGCGCGGCCACCAACTATCTTTTTGCCGACACGAATGTTTTTTTCGAGAATCTTCCAGGGATTTTGCTCGCTGGCGAGACTTACACGGACATCGTTTTTGGCGTGGCCATCAATCCGGCCGCCCCGCCCGGCACCTATTCTGGGTCTGTCGCCATTAAGGGCGGTTCGGACATTTTCGCAACCAACAACCTGGCCAGCCAGACTTTCCAGGTCTTGCTGCCGCCAGCCGCTTTGAACCTTGCGTCTGCCGGCACGAGTTGTGTCGTTTCGTGGCCGTCGCCGCCGGCAGGTTTTGTGTTGCAGCAAAATTCCGACCTGACCGCTACAAACTGGGTTGCAGCAACCAACGCCGTGGCGGTTTCAAACGGCTTAAACCAGGTGTTCCTTTCGCCGTTCGCGGGTAATCATTTCTACCGACTCGAATATCGCTGAGCGGCCGGCCCTGCTCGCCATCCTCGAGCAAGCAACGCGACAGGCCATCTCGAGGCGCTCCCCGCCCCGCCCCGCCTGCTCGCGAGGGCGTGCTGCTGGCGCTTCCCGCCATATCAAACCCGGCCAGCGCCGTTTTACGCCATCTGCTGGCAGGTCTAGCGCCGGTCCCGGCAAAGCGAATGTGTCAAAACTTAATAGAAATGTCCCCGGCAAAGCGAATGTTGACGCTTATAGCCGTGGCCCGCCATACTCGGGCGGTGGCGCTGCACGTGGCGGAGGCCGCCGCGTCGGAGTCAGCGCGATCGCGAATTCCTACAACATGCTTATGACTACTATGTCGAGACGGCAATTTATCGAAAAAGCGGCGGCCGGTTCCGGCGCGGCGGGGTTCCTCGTCGCGAGTGCGGCGAAGCTGGCGGCCAATCCGCTCGGCCTGCCGATTGGCAGCCAGGTCTGGCCTACGCGCTCGATGCTTAAGGACTTTCCCGCCTACGTAAAGATGATGGCCGGGATAGGCGTGGCCCGGCTCGAGCTCTGTTCGCCGATAGGCTATGGCGCGGAGTTTTCTTCACTCGCGGACGCGAAAGAAGTCAAAAAGATTTTGGCCGATCAAGGCCTGAAATCCGAGAGTTCTCACTTCAGCATGGGTGAGCTGCGGAAACACCATGAGAAGAGCATTGCCTGGGCGAAAGAAATCGGAATTACCCAGATGATCACCGCCAGCCTGGGCGACGGCAACGGCGGGAACAACCCGACGTTGGACCAGGTGAAAAAGGCTGCGGACGAATACAACAAGATCGCCGCCGTATCGGCCGGGGCCGGGCTCCAGCAGGGCCTGCACAACGAAGGCTTTGAGCTCTCGATGGTGGAGGGGAAACGGACCTACGATCGGTTGTTCGACCTGCTCGATACGAAGCTGGTGAAGTTCCAGTTCCAGATGTCAACAATCACGGCCGGATTAGTCGCCGCCGACTACTTCATGAAATACCCGGGCCGATTCTTTTCGATGCACGTGCAGGATGTGGACATGGGGGATGAGGGGCGCCACCCGCAGGTTGCGCTCGGCAAAGGCAGCATCGATTGGGTGGAGACCTTCACCGCTGCGAAGGCGGGCGGAGTCAGGAACTACTTTGTTGAACAAACCTGGGAGCTCACGCAGCAGAGCGTCGCGCATCTCAAGAGCTTGAACGTTTGACCGGCTGCCGCTCCTAACCACTCCTGTACCTGCAGTTGGAAGTGGAGCCAACGGTCAGAATTGGCCTACCACGCTGGTCAATAATACACTTTCCGGCTGATTTTTCAAGACCGCTTCTGACTACTCCTCACCACTTCTGACTGCTTCCCATTGCTTTTATGTGTCCGTTTATGTGTCCGCTCACCAAAGAGCGATACGTAAAGTGATTTTTCAACGGTTTCGCTGTTGAGCTTCCAAATACTCTTGGACGACTGAGGCCAAAAGATAAAATCGTGTTTGCTGTTCGCTGCGCTGTGGCCTCAAGCGAATGACGCCTTTTTTAAGGTCTCCAATGGCAACCTCTGCAACGTTGATGAAAGCCCGCGCTCCCGGCATGTCCTTCATGACACAGGATTTCGCAGCTTCGTCCGTTGGGCAAAGAATCAAGGCGTCAGTGAAGGGGATTGCGAGAGCCAGCGGTGGCGGGTCAAAGGACATCTGGAAAAGTGGGTTTATTTTTCCGGCCAAAACGTCCGTCACAGCATCGTCCATCAACAGTCCGATCAGATCCTGTTTCTGGACTTCAACGCGCTCCAATAGCTCCTCAGGGGTTAGCATTGTCTTAATTCGCTTATGCGCCCCGTTTTTTGAGAGCTGCCCTCACGAATTATGTGAGGGGCGAAATTCGTTCAGCCAACCAAGAAAACCCCTGACTTTCTCGCCCTGCACGACGAAGATTGTCCGCCTTTGCCAATACATCAGGTCGCTTCTGACGCTTTCACGCTGCATTGATGTAAACTGCGACTTAACAGAAAGCTCGTCGTTTGGATGGTAATTGACCGCGCAAAAATCAATCGGGTCGACAGTCACGTCACCAGCCTCGATCTTGCCAGTTTTCAGCGGAACATTTCCGGCGTGGAATCTTACACGAAATAATTCGGCCGTCGTGACAACAATCGGGATGGAGCACAGGAGCCAATCTTCGTTAAAGCTCAGGAGCTTTGCCATCATTCCTGTGTGCCCTTTCATCACCTGGAGAAATGCCGTCTCAACCGTTTCCGTGTGCCCGGCTCGGTTGTTTCGGTCGATGGCGACTTCAAGGTATGAGTTGAAAATTCTACAGAGGAAATCGCTCGCCTGCTGTTTCAGTATGTGAGTCGCCTGCGTCTTGAACTTGGAACCTTCCTCGGGCAACTAAGGTGCTCTCTCGTGGACCTTAACGGTCTCAAACCAAAGCGAATTGTCCCGGTCCTCGTCAAAGAAGACCCACCTCTTGTATTTGGGATCTGCCCGCTTGCATTCGATAGAAGCATACACGCCCCTCTCTGTGCTGTTTCGAAATACCAGGTCGATGCGGGTCTGAGAACCGTCAGAGGCCGTCACTGGATATTCTCGCCCCACGTATTGCCAGGCTTGCGGCGCCGGACTGTTTGGATTGCCACATTGAAGGGTTTCCTGGACAGCCTGAGCAAAAAGAAATCCCTGCTCGTTCATCGCTCCGGACACCATCTCCTCGATGCTCGGGGGAGTCTCGTCCTTTTTGGATTTGGTGGGCTTGTCGCTCATTGTTTCGGCCGCCGAGGGAACTCACTAAGCCTCTGCAAAAATGCGGCGAGCTGTGGAACGCCAGTCTTCACGCCCTTGGTGAGAACGTCTAGTGAGGAAAAGACACACGCTGCCATAGTTTTCCTCCCAGGACTTATGAGTAATCCAGACATTGATTTAGGGCTGGCCGTCTGCGCGGTCGTTAACCGAGGCCGGCCAGTGACGCAAGATGAAATAGCCGCATACGCCGGGTGCCATCGAAATAATATTGCGCAGATTGAAGCCCGCGCACTCAAGAAACTGCGCATGGCCTTGAAGCGTCAGCGCCTTGAACAAGAATTTGCCGATGGCCTGTAGCCTTCGGTCAACGCCTCAACTTGGGCCGAGTTCGCGGCGACCTGGAGTCGAGGTCTTTTTCCTTGGCATTATTTCGGGATTGACCAGGCCCTCCACAGACATATAATCATAAGTCTGCGCTGGATGCCGCGAGACCGTCCGATTTGCGTCCTGGCTTCCCTGGCGGCGCACCGCGCCAGCGCTGCATCGTTTGGCCACTTATGAAACTGATTCGCGGCCTTCGCTTCATGCTCGCATTATTGTCTATCTCTTGTAGTGCTCAGACAACGAATCTTGCCTGCTTGGAAGCCTATAGACAGTATGGAATTGTTGTTACGCCGCTGTATTCAAATACCGCCGTGATTGGGTCAGCGGTTGTCTTGGGTCCATCAAACGACGTTGTGACTTGCTATCATCTGTTTCAAAAGGCTCAGGAGACATTTGGAGAATCCAAATTCTCATTTCTTAGCTCTACAGAAACATATCAGCTGAACCCAAAGGTGTTTCTAACCAATTATGATTTTGTTATCTGTTCAACTATCCCTCTGATTACAAATGTGACGCCATTTAAAATAGCCAACTTAAAACAGATAACTCCGGGACAAACCATAATTTACATTGGATTCGATTATAAATTGTCAGACCATAACGAACTACCCGTCGTTAATGTAGCAACGAGCGTAGTTTCTTCGCTTATAAATAAAATCGATACTACGAACAGTACCGGTGCACCCTGTTTTACGTTTACGGGCGTGGCAAAGCAGGGATATTCGGGCGGTCCGGTGTTTGACTTAAATAGTCGAGTGCTTGGACTTATTCGACAAAATAGCAACGAACTCGACATGGCCGGGGTTGCGGGGATTCTTCAATACTATTGGATAACTAACAGGGTGAAACGACCATGACATTGGTCACTTGCATTGTATTCATGCGGTTTGTGTTTCCTTCATTTACGTGAGGCTACGCGCTCGCCACAGGCCCGTGGCAGCGCTGGAAACCCCGGGAGGCGGAAAAGATACCGTTAGCCCTCCGCAGGACGTAACAACGGGCTGGCCGGATTACGCCTCCGGGTCAGCCCGTGCGCTGCTCGGGATATACGGCTCGGGCAGCGCCTCTTTTTCTTGCGCTATCTTTTAAACCCTAAGTAGGGAGAGTATATTTTGTGTGCGTTCTTCATTTGTTCCATCTGCCAGATCAAGAGCGCGCTCTCTTGGTCGCAGACCTTGTTACGCTCCGGGCTGACAGGTAAGGAATTGGGACCATAAAGACGAGACCGTAAAGCAAGCATATCTACTGCTTTCTTCCACACCTCATCGAAAAACGCCTCGATTTCAGAGCCAAAAAGAAACCGTGACTTGTATCTGGCTTCGGCGAGAATAGGTAGCGCCTCCTCCCTCACGCACCCCTCCCGCAATACGTAAGTGAAGAATTCCTGTAGCTTCTCAAAAGCTTGAAGTCTCTTCTCAAACAGGTCGAGCCGCAACTTGTCACGGTTGTTCTTATATTGCAGGTATGCGACCAACGACGCGATAAGGCCGATAACCAGCGTAATGAACGCTGGCGTAAGCTTGACGACAATCTCAACCCAAGGAGGCATGACGGTTGGCGCGAGTCCGCGTTGATGACGGTTACCTCGTGCTCGACGGCGCAGCTGGCGGTGCAGCAAGCAGCAGCTCGGCAAACTTGGGGGGAGGCGTTAAGTGCCCACCAATCGCGACGCCTCCCATTCGAACCAAAACAGGAACCACTTCTCGGGCCTTAAATAAAGTAGTTTCTCTCCCCCAGTAAAAGACGTGGACCGGATGTTTGGTCTGGAAATGATGGGTGACGTGGTATTCGCCTTTACCCGTATAAAGGACAACCCAACATGGTGGGCTAACCTCAAGTTCGCCGAACCAAAAGAGATTATCCTTTATCGGCGTTACCACGCTATTCTCCTGCTGGAAGCCTAGCAGGATACCGAATTGGGCGAGATTGACGGGTTCGGTGGGCCGAAAGGCAATGTGCTCATGTCTCGCCACTCCCGAGGCTATGACGCTGACCGCGCCAATTTCGAATATAGGAGGAATAATCATTTTGAGGTCTCGCCGACGTTACTCGGCCAAAACCCAGCGGTCAGCAGAAGTGCGCCGAGAATCGACCCGCCGAGCGCCCATCCCTGCGGTCCCAAAACTAGAAAAGGAATCGAGACCCCCGCGACGATACCGCCGAGCGCGCCGACGTATTTTTGCAGATTCTTAATACGAGAGACGCCCCGTAACTGAGACGTTAGCACGGCGCTGCGCTCCTTCTCGCTATAGTATGACCGCATCCATTCATCTGATGCTTTAGCTACTTCCTTTCTCTCAGCGCGCAGTTCGCGCAAGTCGATTTCCAATCGATTTGCGTGGGTGCATAACAGCGCCATTGCTGCTTCTCCCCTAATCTCTCTTAATTCCTTGAGCGACTCCGTGAACGGCAACGCCATCAGCCCACCCTGCGAAGAAACAGGCACGAGGGCGTGAGATTCCTCCGGCCGTGCATCCCTCTGCGTCGACTTACTCTCGTCAACCATCTCAGGCGGCACTACATGTGCTTCTTCTCCAGCCATAATCTTGGCGAATTCGACCACAGCCAAAAAAATAGTAAAGCCGAAACCTCTTCGGTCCCGAAAGTAGCGTGTGGGGTCAGCGCTCGACAGCGCAGCGATTTCCAATCGTCCTTTTTACGCCCCTCGCCACCCTCGCCCGTCAGCTTGAGCGGGGTTGGAAGGAGGGGGAGGTCTGGAGAGGCTGTTCGCCAGCGCAGAAGTGCCTACGGTTAAACTTATTGCACGCGGGATTCGGAGGGTTTAATATAAGACCCGCAATATACGAACCGTTTGTTGAATAATAGTTCGGCCAAAATACGATGCTAGATTACATCCAACGTAACAAAGAATGGATTATTTCTGGCGTCGGCGTGGCTATTTTAGCAGGTGTCATTACGCTCGTCGCGCGCTACTGGGTATCGAAGAAACGTCCGAGGCCTCTCACGGAGCCATCGAGCGTTGCGATGAACGCGGTACGGAAAATGCCTAATCCCTCGCGCAGCTTGACCGTACAGGGCATCCTGGATGAGATTAACTCTGCGGCTCCGTATCAAAAGGACTCCATCGCGAAGAACTTCCAGGGTATCTCCGTGAGGTGGGAAGGGACGATTTTGGATATTGATAAGTCCTTGTTTCGCGAGCCCAGCACCGACGTAGTGGTTAGAGTACGTATTGGCGAGCTTCTCCACTTGATAGTTTTCACGGTCTCTGTTGAAAAGTATCCTCAACTTAAGGTTCTTAAGCGCGGTAGTCGGATTGGTGTATCTGGAACGATTAAGGGATGCAGCGGGGTCGGGATGTACGTTGAACTCGATGTTGCCGAGATCACCTTCCCAGAATAATGCACGGACTGAATCGCCGAACCCCGGCGTGCAATGGGCGCGGCGAGGGCGTCCTGTTTGTATTCCGGATGCCACTGGTGCCGCGCTCCTGAGCACGCTTCGTTAACTGCTCGGCCGCTTTCTAACCCCTCGCCCGCGTTCTCCACATCGTTTGAGGCGCGTTGGAATTACCGGGAGGAGCGGAGAGGGCGTCCGGGAGGTCCAAGGCGTCCTGGGGCCTGAGCCCGGGCGGTTGCTAAAAAGCCCTCTTTCCCTTCCTAAGCCTTCCCTTTGTTTCCTTTAGCGAGAGCCGAGCGGAAACATGGTTTCAACCCGTAAAATAGGGGTTTATAGGCGGTTTGAAGATGGAGCCAACGGTCAGAATTGAACTGACGACCCGCGCTTTACGAAAGCGCTGCTCTACCAACTGAGCTACGTTGGCGCCCCCATTATCCTTTCATGTGGCTCGGGCAGTTGTCAAGCGTGGGGTGCGGAGAAGAAACCCGAATAGCGGGGGTGCGGTTGGATTGAATTTTTGGGCGCTCGAGCCGGGTTGGATGAAAGCGGCAGAGGACTGCCGCACTCCAAAACGCAAGCGACGTTGTGAGCGGAACAGATGCGTGCAAGGTTTTGGAGCGCGGGAATCTTCGGCGTGGTGGCACTTTCTCCCCATCCCTGCCCGGCACTTCTAATCGAGCGCGTACGGCGGTCTCCAAGCCTTATCCGTCCCTACGGTTTATTGCGGACCGTGGCCGGCACATGGGCTAAGCTTGCGCCCGATGACTGACCGGCGGGTGGCAATCGCAGGCGGCGGCGCGGCGGGGTTCTTCGCGGCGATTGCCTGCGCGGAGGCGGCGCCCGAAACCGGGGTCATGCTTTTCGAGAAAAGTCCGCAATTCCTGGCCAAGGTGCGAATTTCCGGCGGCGGACGCTGCAATGTGACTCATGCGTGCTTCGACGCGCGGGAACTGGCGGGCCATTATCCTCGTGGCGGCCCGGCGCTGATCGGCCCGTTCCAGTGGTTTCAACCGCGCGAGACCATCGCGTGGTTCGAGGCGCGCGGGGTGAGGCTCAAAACGGAAGCTGACGGCCGGGTGTTCCCGGTGACGGATTCGTCGCAAACCATCATCGACTGCCTGCTGGAGGCAGCGGGGACGGCGGGCGTGGAACTCAATGTCAACCGCGGCGTGGAGCGGGCGGCGCGGATCGACGGCGGTTTCGAACTGGCGACGGGCCACGGAGAGACGCTGAGATGCGAGCGGCTGATGCTGGCCACCGGTGGTTGCCGGGGCCCGGCGGGCGGACAACTCGCCGTCTCGCTCGGTCATACCCTCGAGGCGCCGGTACCGTCGCTGTTTACGTTCCACGTCGAAGCGGCCTGGCTGCGGGAGTTGGCGGGGATTTCGGTGCCTTCGGTCGAGGTCGCGGTGCCCGGCGCGGGGCTCTTAGAACGCGGGGCGGTGCTGATTACCCACGCGGGCCTGAGCGGGCCGGCCATCTTGAAGATCTCCGCCTGGGGCGCGCGGAGGCTGCACGCGCGCGGATACGAATTCCCGCTGCTGCTCAACTGGTTGCCTCAGCTCGACGCCGGGGCTTTGTCGGAACGGCTTGAATCCTGCCGCGAAGCGCAACCCGCGAGACTGCTGGTCAATACCCCTTTTCCGCCGCTGCCGCTGCGCCTTTGGCAGGGGCTGGTGCAGGCGGCCGGCATCAGCCGCACAACACGCTGGGCTGACTTGTCACGGGCCGCTCGCCACTCGCTGGTTCAGCAGGTCCATCACAGCGAGTTTCACGTCGTAGGGAAGACCCTTAACCAGGACGAATTCGTCACTTGCGGCGGCGTGCCGTTGGGCGAGGTGAATTTCAGGACCATGGAAAGCCGGATTTGCCGCGGACTGCATTTCGGCGGTGAACTGCTCGATATCGACGGCCTTACCGGCGGGTTCAATTTTCAGTCTGCGTGGACGACCGGTTGGCTGGCCGGGAAGGCCATGGCTGGGCAACCGTGTTCAACGAAATCCACGACCTGAGGGGCAGTGCTGATCGCGACCAGGGGGCGGGACGCAAACGCGGAGGCGCTAATTCGTCGAGCCCTGGGCCTTCCCTGGTGGCACGGAAATCGAAATCAGCCCTGCGCCCCGGTGAAAGAGCCATTCGTCGGCCGCACGGGGATCGTATCGGAAGGAGTAGGAAAGGGAGGAGGGCATTGCCCGGACGAAAAAATCCTGCGGGTTATTGTTTGCGTTGTTTGTTTGCCGGGTTGTCAAGGCGCTGAAAGACATCCTGGCCAGGATGACGGCAGTGAAGAGCAGCGAGAATCCCAGGAGCAAAAGATACCCCGGTTGCACAGCCAGGTTGCGCTTCATCACTGAAATAGAGCCCGCGGGCAGCGGATTTTGTATGCAAGGGCTTGGCAGGGATATTTCATACCCCGCACGAAATCCCAACGGCCCGGAGCGCCGGCATGTTGCCCGCTTAGGCTGTTCGGGCCGTGTAAGCCGGCACCATGCCCGCGCTCCGTTCTGGCAGGTATGAAGTATCGGGGCTAGGGCGACGATGGGGGCGTTTCGGGACTCAGGCGGTGCGGCGCAGAAGAAACGTGTAAGCATTGGGGTTGTGCGTCTGGTCGGAGCCGAGCTGCCGGCTCAGGAACGTGGCGATGTGAATCACCTGCGCCTCGAAGCCTTGCGCCCGGAACAGTTCCTTCATCCGCGCCATGCTTAACAGATTCCAGTGATAGTCATCCACCGGGCGGACCACGTGTTCGCGGATCTCGTCCATCTGAAAGAACCCGATGCACAAGCTGTTCCGGGTCACACGGCACACTTCCCGGACGGCCGCTTCCATGCCAGCCAGTGAGAGGTGTTCGAAGAGATCGTGGACAAAACACAAGTCGAAGCGCATGTCTGCGGCGTCGATTTGGAACACGTTGCCCACTTCGAAGCGCGCGCCGGGAAAGAGGGCGCGGGCGTTCTCAACGTTTTTGGAGCACAGATCGAAACCGGTGTAATCGAGCAAGGGCACAAGTCCGTAGGCCTGCAGGAAACGATAGTCATTCGCTGAACCGCAAGCCGGCTCCAGAACGGAAAGGGTACTTGCTTGGGGGCTGAGGCGCGACAGCGCGGCGCGCCACAGTTGCTGGAAAGTATCTAATGCGGGGCGGGGACTGCCACGTTCCCGGAGATCCTCGGCAACAGGTTCTCGACGGGGACGTAGCCGTCCCCGCTCCGGTCCATGGAACGTTGTCGAGGCGGACTCGCGCGGAGCCGCCTGTCCACAAGGGTCCTGACGGGGACGTGACCGTCCCCGCCCCGGTTCATGGAAAGTTCTCGAGCCGGTGTCGTGCGGGTGCGCCTGTCCTTCGACAGCCTCGGTTTCACCAAGCATGCTTTCGATGTAATTCGGAAGGTGGAGTTCACCGATGGTTGAAGGCAGCGCGGCAAAGGCCCGGACCACAAATTGAGGGATTTCAATGCCTTCGGCATTGTCGCCCCCGCGGCGAAGCGCATAAAGCACGGCTGCGAGTTCCTCCGTGTCTGCGACGCGGCCAACCAGGCTGACCAGCCAGTTCATGACCGCGGAGAACCGGCACTCTTCGGTCATCACAGAGCCGAACTGGTCGCCCGTGAGTGCGCGCAACAGGAAATGGCGCGATAAAATACTCTGCAGGTTCAGGCGCGGGTCCTCGACACCGGCGACCAGGTAGTCGCGCAGCCAATCTGCCTCGTGCTTCATCCACGACCGGACGAGCTTTTCTGATTCTCGCTTTAGCGGATCGTCCATTGGGTCCTCGCAACCGAGCGGCCCCTCGTTACGCGGTCGGCAGAGGCGGCGGGAGCACGAGCCGGGGCTGGCGCGGGGCCCCGGTCGCCTGTTCGCGGAATGAATGGTGCAGCTTCCCTCGCGACCAAACAATGAACCCGATGTCCTTGGCCACCGCCAGGCTCGCACTCACCACGGCACTCAGCACCGGCCACCAAACCAAAAATCCGGCCGGTTGGCCTCGGGCCGTCCAAGCGGACGACATCATGAGCAGCCCAACCAGCATGGTGCTCCCAAAAGTGATGACCAGCCAAGGTGCCACCTGCACAAATACAATCGTCTTCAGGGTGGCCAGGTTCGCCGTCCGAGAAGTCATCCCCATCCACATTCCAAACCACCAAAGGGCGAGCAGGTTGGCCCCGGTGCCCAAGGTGGTCGCCACGACCCGCACGATGGTCA
Organism: Candidatus Acidiferrum sp.; assembly: GCA_035566435.1. GTDB lineage: Bacteria > Verrucomicrobiota > Verrucomicrobiia > Limisphaerales > UBA8199 > DATMRF01. The sequence continues at coordinate 4,224 of DATMRF010000123.1, read as the reverse complement.
GCGCCACTTCCGAAGGAGTTGCGCCCGCCTGCAGGAATTGTTGTGTCGGCATGGCATTCGTGGTTGCTGCGCCTGAAACGTAGATTGTAGTGCTTACCACGGCGGTTGTGCTTACCAGCACGGTTCCGTTTGTAAATGCGCTGGTCTGGTTGGTCGCCGCGATCGCCGCTGCCATGGCGGTGGTGTTAGCGGCCATGCGATGCCAGGAGATTTGCGACAACGCGGCCGCGCCCACGTGCACCATTAGCAGCAACAACAACGGCACCCCAAACATTCTCAGCAGCGCGCGCCATTGACCGCGCACGATCTGTGTTCCGGTTACCGGCGAAACCAACAGCAACTCCAGCAACCCGCTTCGGCGCGCCTCGATGCCAAAGCGTCCCGCCTGGGAGGCCATCACCAGATACAGTATTAAAGTGAAAAATCCGCCCACGTAACTCCACAGGATCCAGGCCTCCAAATTCTTTGTCCTGGCCAACCCTACAGCGAAGCCTCCCACGGCCAGGGCGGCAATGGCCCAGAGACCCAGGGACTGCCAGCGCTCCCGGCAAGCCAGCCACACCACCGGTTGCGACTCCAGGACTTTCCGCCGCAGCCTCTCCCGGCGCCGACGGCCCCCATATTTCCAGGCATACGACCACGTGCGGGTGTTCCCCGAATCCGCCCGCTTCCGTTCCTGCCACGTGTGAGGAACCAGCGCGCCCGCTAGCGCGAACATTACCCAGGCGAGCGAGTGAGTTAACAGGAGCGCATTCCAGTAGGCGGACTGCCCCCACGCGCTGGCCGTCACCAACACGTAGGCCGGACTCGACACGCTCCAAACCGGCTGAAATCCTCGTTTCTTAACGCCAGCAATAATCCCATCCACGAGCGGCCCGCCGACCGCCAGCAACAACAGCACCAGCAAGGTCGCCGCCAGCGCTTTTTGCGAATCCCGGCTCACCGCTGAAATCAGCAGCCCCGCCGCGAGGGAAAAGAACAGCCCATTCACCAGCGCCAGTGAGCTTCTCCAGTACTGCGCCCCGGTGACCCCGCCCATGAGCAGCGTGATCGCCACGATCGGCAGCACCGCGAGCAGCCCATAAAACCCGCGCAACGAGGTGGCCAGCAGTTTCCCGAGGCCAACGTCGTAGCCCCGCAGGTCCGTCAGGAACAGCAACCCCAAAGTCCCTTCGCGCTTCTCCTCGCTGAGCGCGTCCGAGGTGAAGAACAGGCCAACGGAAATTCCGGCGCCAAAGCAGAGCCAGGTGAGCACATGAAACAGAATGGTGCCGATTTCCGTGCGGCCGGCGCGCTGCCAATGTGTCAGGATCAAACAGCCGCAGCCGATGAGCAGCGCCGTGCCCGCCGCTGCCACTCTCAGCCAGAACGTGCTGCGTTTGCGCGCAGCCACCTGCAATTCACGGCGAGCGATCGGCAGGCAGTTCATCTCGCACAGTTATCAATCCAGCACCTCTTTGGCAAAGCGTTTCCATTCTCTCGTCCGCTGGTACCCGATCTGCTTACCCTCTAACTGCCGACCCCTTTATCCTTTCTTCCCCTACTGTGCCTTCACGCGCAGGATGGTAACGGAGTTGCCGGGGAACGTGTGCCGCAAGGTCGGGCCATTCCAGGAAATGGTGCTCGTGACAGGAGCGACGTGAGTGGGCCGGTCCAACGAGTTCTCGTCTTCAGGTTTGTCCGAGGCGAGGACCGTAAGGGTCGCGTTCGGGCCCATTTTCGCGCCGTTGAGCTTGAGTTCGGTATCCTGGCCGCCGGGCGCCGCATTTACGACCTTAAGGATGACCTCGTGTCCGCCTTTCGCGCGGCTGGCGACCGCGTAGAGCGACTTGGTCACGGGATAGCTCACGTCGTGGATCAGCTTGTCGTCCAGGAAGCACTTAATCTTGGTGTTGGTTAGTTCGATGCGAATGTCGTACCAACGGCCGGTTTCAATGCGGCCCGGCACCTCGTTGCCGATGATCCCGTTCATTTCGATGGCGTGCTGGGTATTGCCCCAGCCGCCGATATTCCACCAGCCCTTGGCGTTCTCGTCCTGTACCAGGAACGGAATGAGGAAACCCTCATCGCCGCTCAATTTCCTCGCTTTGAGGGTGTAGGTGTAATTGTTCCACTTCTTATCACCGGCGAAGGCGCGGACGTTATCGGCCAAGGATTTCTGATGGAACGAACCATTGTCCACCGACCAATCGCCTCCGTGCAGGGTCCAACCCGTGGTCCCGTCGATGAAGTCGCAGGTGAAGAGCGTTTCGCCGCCGCGGGTAACTCTCAGGTCTTTGAACTCTGCCTCGGTACGCCAGGTACCGACGCCGATAGCGCCCGCCTTGGTGGCGGGCGTAATTTCAGGCGACTCGAGGGTCATCGGCAGGACGGCCTCGCCGCGGTTTTCGCTGAACATCTTCTGCACGTAATAACTGGGCAGGCCATAAACACGCGAGCTGTCAAAATCGATCAGGTCCGGGTTCCACTTCTTGTAGTTGACGTTGGCGAACAGCGGCGCGTAGGAGGCCATGAGCACGACATCGGAGTTGCGCTCCATGCCGGTCATGAAAGCGGCTTCACCAACGGCGGCGCGGAGGTTGCCCTGGCCGCAGCCCTGGGTCACCGCGTATTCGCCGACATATATTTTGCGACCGGCACGGTCATAGGAGTCGTATTTGTTGGCGTTGTGTAGGAAAAACTCGGGACTGGAGTAGTAATGTTCGTCTACGATCTCGACGGGCCGGTTGTCCGGCCGGCCATTCCATTCGTCGGCAACCAGGTGCATGTACGGGTACTTGGCTTTGATGGCGTCGTAGAAGAGGGGGTAGCGCTCCCGGTAAGCGCGGCCGCCGTTTTCGTTGCCGATCTCCATGTATTTCAAGTTGAACGGCGCCGGGTGACCGTTCTTCGCGCGCACCGCGCCCCAAGTGCTGGACACCGGCCCGTTGGCATATTCGATGGCGTCGAGCGCGTCCTGAACAAACTCGGGCATCTTGTCGATGGGGACGGTTTCCTTGTGAGACATGCCGCAGTTGATGACGAAGAGCGGCTCGGAGCCGAGGTCTTCGCACATCTGGAGGTAATCGTGATAGCCGATGCCATGGGTCGCGTGGTATTGCCAAATGTTGTATTGCGTCCGCCGCTCGGCGGGGTTGCCAATGGTCTGTTTCCAGCGATACGCGAGGCTCATGGTGTCTCCCTCAACCCAGCAACCGCCGGGGAACCGGACGAACGCGGGTTTCATCCCGGCGAGCATTTCCGCGAGGTCGGGCCGCAGTCCATTTGGACGGTTCTTCCAGGTCTTCTTGGGAAAGAGCGAGACCATGTCCAGGTAGAATGTGCCGGCCCGGTTGGCGCTGATGACCAAGCGGGCTTTGGGATCGGTTCCCTTGGAGGTGAGCGAGAACTTGAATGATTTCCATTCCGGTGTGAGCGAAGCGGGCTTGGCCTGGGCATAAACGACGCCGTCGCTGCTTTCAAGCGTGGCCAAGAGCTGGCCGGGAAAGGCCGTGTCGCCCCGCGCGAGAAAAGAGAGCTCGTAGGCCTGGCCGTGATTGAGAGAGATGCCCCAGAAACCGTTGTTGGCGACACCGGCGCGGCCGGCGCCGGGGTTGACGATCTGCACCTTGAGTGCGTGCGGATTTTTCGCACTGGAGGGGTTGGTGGAGTCAATGGCGAGATCGACGGCGGCCTGGCCGCCGCTGACGACCGGCCAGTAATCCGGTTTGTCCGAATCTTCGAAATTCCGGTTGCGGACCAACTCGGCGTAGAGGCCACCATCTGCCGAGCAATTGATGTCCTCGAAGAAGATGCCGTACAGCGTCGGGCTGATGGCATGGCCCGGTTTGTCAACGTCCACGGTCAAGATGGCTGGGGCGGCGGGCAAGGCGGGCGCCAGCCAAAGGGCAAGGAAAGTGAAGAGAAGGGCCAGGGGCGTGGAACGTGGGTCGAGTGAAGAGGGAGAATGGAAATCGAAGCTGGCGTCAGGAACTGGTTTCATAAGATGCGCGAGCGCTAACGGAATGAGCAGCATTAGTTAAGAAGATTATATAAAGACGCCACGGCTACGGTCAAGGAGAAAAACCAAAGGCGCTGGAACGCGGGTGGCGTAAGAGTGGTTGTGTAAAAGCGTAGAGAGCGGGTGTATCGGGGTTTAGAGACAAATGAAAACCCAAACCTTAACGAAAGGCGATACACCCATGAGAGCCTGCGAAGCCCTCACCTACGAGCCTGCCGCCTGTT
>DATMRF010000122.1:0-8333 GCA_035566435.1 Candidatus Acidiferrum sp. | reverse complement strand
TGAAAGGCTGCTTGGCCGCCATGGCCCAGGGTTTTGGTGCGCAATGAAGTGGAGTTGGGGCAAGCAGACGAAACGAGAGCCTGCGCCTGACGTTGCTCTTTTCAGACGGCCGGTGTTCATGCGGCAAAGGAGATGAGTGGGCGAGTTGGTATGCGCGTCCGGATTCCATTCTCAGAATGCTCTGTTACGGTGACTTTCACATTCGGCCCAATCGGCGCTCGATGGCGGCGTATCTGCTCGGTGAACCACATGTTTAGCCGGATTCTTTGGCATAGTGCGCTATGCTGAAAACGCTATCGCTTATTGGCTACCTCGGGATGATTGGCGGCCTGCTTGGACTTTTGGCCATGCATGCCGTTTTCTCGCCTTCTGCATGGGTCATCGCGATACAAGCCGCCGCGTTGTTGCTCGGGGTCTGGGCACGAATAACCTTCGGTCGCCGCAGCTATCATGTTGCCGCGAATCCGACTGAGGGCGGCTTGGTTACCCGGGGGCCCTATCGCTATGTTCGGCATCCGATCTACACGGCCATTTTTGTGGCAACTCTAGCCGGGATAACAGCGCACTGGTCCTGGCAAGCGGGTGTGTGCGGCGGAGTTGTCGTGGGCAGCCTGGTGATGCGGATACTCTGCGAGGAGAAATTGTTGGTGGCGCGTTACCCTGAGTATGGGCGGTACGCAGCCAGGACTTCGCGCATGATTCCCTATGTTTATTAACGCTCTTATTACAGAGCTGACGGCTAACTCCTGTTAAGCCCTCACGGTCAACAACGAAAAAACCCTCCCAACGGGAACTTTCCATTCCGTTAAACGTCCTCCAACCCGGAACTCCGACTCAATTTCTGAGCGTGCAGTCCCGACCCGCGACCCATGGACTTTAGACTTGAGACCTGGGACTTTGGACTTTGGACTGTGGCCCGTGGACTGTGGAGGTTGCTCACCATTCCTTGTCCACCCCTCGCCAATTTCCATCAGTTATCATAGATCACCCTCACTCTGATTTAACACAAACTGGAACAGAATATGCTGTTTTTGCACCGCAGAGAAAGGTGCGAGATGAACCACCGGCCCTCGAAAAGTCGCAAAATTCTGCACCTGGACAGCCCTTGTCGAGGTCAGGGGCGGGGACGGCCACGTTCCCGTCCGGCCACTGGTGTATCCCTCGCCCGTTTACCTTTCCAGCCGGAATGAAAGGCTACCAGGACCATCCCCGGGAACAGCGCCTGCTCCACGAGTCCATCCGAGTTCATCCGAGTTCATCCGAGTTAAAAAACAAAAAACCGTCCTCCTTCTCGACCCCGGCGCCGTCGGCTGGTTCCACCTCGACAGCCTCCCCATCATGCAGGGCGCCCGCCGCACCCGCCTCGCCGAACGGGCCCAACTTCAGCTCAACTTGAACCCCCAGCCTGCGCCCCAGGCAAAAAGGGGCATCACCCGGGAATCCGTCAAAGAAATGACCGAAAAACTTAACCTCATGTAAGTCCCATTCACCGGCGGTTAACGGCACCTAACTGCGCCAAAACAACTGAGCAAAATTTTCACCCCACACCCGTCACCTGACAACCTGACAACCTTCAACTTTCAACCTGCACCGGCAACCCGTTAGCCGGCACCTGGCGCCTCCCAAATGGGGCCTAGACAACCACCGGAAAATGAGCCTAACATTTTTCCAAAAAAACATTTTGCATTTCTTGAAGACACTGGTACAAAGAACACAGTTCGGTTCAGGTTTTTTTACGCGGGTTCCGCTTGGGCGCTTCTATTCCTCACGACCAAGTTCGCGGAGTCATAGTGAGATCGTGTCGGAATGAACGCACCTGTACTTTTAGCAGCCACGGCCGGCAACGCCAATAAGGCGGAATTGCTTTATGTGTGGGAGCAAGCCACACCCGAAGCAAAGGTCATTATCTTCTGCCTGGTCATCTTCTCGATCATCGCCTGGTCGGTCATGATCGCCAAAGCCCTCCAGATGCGCAAAGCCAAGCGCCTCAACCTGTTCTTCAACACCGAATACAAAACCCAGAAAAACGTCCTCGATGTTTTTGACCGGCGCGTCCAAGCCGACGGTTGCCCCATGTTCATGGTGTACCAGGCCGGCAGCATCGAACTGGACACCCGCCTGAAAAACCCCGACGGCGCCGGCCGCAAGAAGTTCGTCTCCCTCAAAGGCATGGAGCACGTCAAACGCTCGCTCGAAAACACTGTCGCCCAGGAGTCGCTCAAACTCGAGTCAGGCCTCATCCTGCTGGCGATTGCCGTCAGCGGCGCCCCGTTCCTCGGACTGCTCGGCACCGTTTGGGGCGTCATGAGCACCTTCGGCCACATTGCCCAGCAGGGCAGCGCTACTATGGCCGCGATGGCCCCCGGCGTCGCCGCCGCGCTCATCACCACCGTTGCCGGCCTGCTCGTTGCCATTCCCTCCATGTTCGGTTACAACTGGCTGGTTCATACCCTGCGCGTCCTGACGGTCGAGCTGGACAACTTCGCGCAGGACCTCGTCTCCAAAATGGAAACCGAGTTTTTGGAAGAGTGACCATGAAGGTTTTCAGGTTATCAAGTTTTCAGGTTATCAGGTCCTCAGGGTGCGCACGTGAATTGCCGTGCCTGCAGGCGCCTGGATTTGGGCGGGTCGCCAACCTGAGGACTCCCCCACGTGAAAAACTCGACAACCTGATAACCTGACAACCTGATAGCCTGAAAACCTGAACCTTTCAACCTGCAACCTGCAACCTAACCGATGCGCCGCTTCTCCCAACGCAGTGCCCTGGTGACGCTGAGCGAGATCAACATCACGCCGCTGTTGGACCTGGCGTTCGTGCTGCTGATCATCTTCGTCATCACCACGCCGCTGCTCGAGCAGAGCATTAGCTTGAAGCTGCCCCAGGGCGGCAAGCCGGACAAACCGATTGATAAGCGCGACATTTACACCGTCGAGATCAGCCCCAAGGGCACCTACAGCCTCAACCGCCAACCGATGTCCCTCGACCAGCTCGAAGCGAATCTGAAAAAAGATTATAGCGCGAACCCGAACCTCGTGGTTTATATCCGCGCCGATGAAATGGGCCGAAACAAAGATTTGTATGCGGTGATCGACCGATGCCAGCGGAACGGCATCACGCGCTACTCGTTGCGTACCGAACCGCCCAAACGCTGATGGACCGCCTCCAGAAAAAATGCTTCGTCGTCTCGGCAAGCCTGCACCTGCTGCTCGCGCTGATTTTGGTCGTCGGCCCCGCGTTCCTGTCGTCAAACCACCCCTCGTCTGATTTTCAGGAGCTCACTTTTATTCCGGACAAATTGATCGATGCCGACCGGGCCGGCGGCGGGAACCCTAATGTCCGGCCCCCGGCCGCCGCGCCTACGCTACCCCCGCCGGTGACTCAAGCTCGTCCTCCAGCCCCGCCTCCGCCCCAACCCGAGCGCCTGCCGGAGACTCCAGCTCCTAAGGAGACCAGGAATAATGCGCCCGACCCCGACAGCCTCGAGGTGGCTAAGGACCGGACCCCGAAAAAACCTGAAATCAGCACCAAGCTCGTGACGCGGAAGCCCAGCTCGCAGCTAGCCAAGGCGGACTTGGACAAGGAAGCCCAGCTTCAGGAGCGCCAGCGGCTCGAAGATCGCCGGCGCCTCATGAACCAGATCGGCCGCACTGCCGAAAGCATCCACGACAGCACCGCGCCTCCGACGGCGGTCGGAGAACTGGGGCCCGGCGGTGGCGGGCCCAGCTACGCCAGTTACAAAGCCTGGGTTCAGACTGTGTACCTTGACGCATGGGTACCGCCTGATGATATCACGTCCGTAGCGGTGATCGCCTATGCAGACGTGACAATCGCCAAGGATGGTACGATCATTTCTGCCAAGATCGTTACCCGATCGGGCGATTCCCAGGTCGATTCCTCCGTCCAGCGCACTCTCGACAGAGTCACCACGATCGGCCGGCCCTTCCCAGAAGGAGCCAAGGAAAGCGAGCGAACTTACAAGCTAAAGTTTGATTTGAAAACGAAGAGAGGAACTGCATGAACCGTAATTTATCTGTTTGTATTCTGCTATTGTTCGCAATTACCGGAGCCTCGACGCAGGAGGTGATACCGCTTCCGAAGAATGTCGGGATCGGCAATGCCCAACCCGTTTGGGTCTCGATGTCGGGCTTCACCGGCGAAGCGGCGCAGGTGTTGCAGTTCGATCTATACGTTCAGGGCTTCAATTTTACCAACACCGAAGGAGCCCAATACCTCATCTCGGGCAGTAATAACGGAAACCTGCAAGGCCGGGTGACGGATAAGTTCAACAAAAGCGTGATGGTTTCGAAGGCCTACTCCGGCGCGTCCGTTCGCCGCCAGGCCCACGCCTTCGCCGATGACTTCGTCCGCGCCCTGAGCCGGAAACCAATTGGCGAAACCAAAATCGCGTTCAAAGGCGAAAACGCCCCGAACGGCGAGATCTATATCGCCGATTTCGATGGCCACAATCCCCAGGCGGTGACCCGCGATAACGCGATCGTCGCCGCACCCTGCTGGGTTCCCGGGCGTCTGGCGCTGTATTACGTCTCTTACAAACTTAACCACCCGGATATTTTTTACCAAAACCTTTCCACAGGCGAACGCCGCATCTTCGCCCGGTATGGCGGCTCGAACATCAGTCCCTCTGTCTCTCCCGATGGCAACGACGTCGCGATGATTCTCAGCAAGGACGGCTGGACTGACCTCTACGTCGGGAGGGCCGGCGGCGGCGCGCCCAGCCGCCTGACCAAATCGCCGCAGGACGAATCCTCCCCGTGCTGGTCGCCCAACGGCCAATGGATTTGCTATGCCTCGAAAGACCACGAGCGTCGTTCGCTCTCGAAGATTTCTCCCTCCGGCGGCCAGCCGCAGCGCATTCCCATTTCGCTCGGCGCCAATCCCACCGAGCCGGACTGGTCGCCTGACGGCAAATGGATCGCTTTTACCGCGCAATACCGTGATTTCCAGATTTGCGTGATCCCGGCAGAGGGAGGCGAGGCGGTGACGCTCGTGGCCGGCGAAGATCCCTCCTGGGCGCCGAACTCGCGCACGCTGATCTTCGCCCGCCGGCAAGGCGGCCACTATACGCTCTCTCTTCTTGACGTCCCCACCAAACAAGTAAAGGATGTTCCTCGAATTTCGGGCAGTGCCTCTCAATCACAACCCAGTTGGGCACGATAGCTCAACCCAATAAAATCGAAAATGAAAGTGACCAAGTTTACCAACCTGTTGGTGCTGGCAGTTGTTCTCACCCTCACCGCCTCGGGCTGCCGCAAACGGCCCGGTTATGTGACCAATATTCCACAGGGAAAGACGGAGAACCCGATCGACCTGTCTCCCGCGCCAGCGCTGTCCGGCACGGACTCGGGCACCAACAACTCCGCCAACACTTCAGGCTTCCCTCAGTCAGACCCGTCGCTGCGCCAGAACTGGCCGCGAGATGCCAAATTCTTCGAGGCCGACACCGCCCATTTCGATTTCGACAGCTCGGTGGTGAAGTCCGCCGACAAACCTAAAGTGGCCAAGGTCGCCGAGCACTTGAAGGCCAACCCCTCGCATGCCGTCGAAGTCGATGGCCACTGTGACGAGCGCGGCACGGAAGAGTATAATCGTTCCCTTGGCGAACGGCGCGCCCTGGCCTTGCGCGAAGAACTCATCAGCCTGGGCATCGACCCTGGCCGCATAGATACCGTCAGCTATGGCAAAGACCGCCCGGCGGACACTGGCCACGACGAATCCGCCTGGAAGAAAAACCGCAGGGGCGAGTTCCTCCTCGAAACGCCGCCAGGCACCACCCCGTAACTGCACCAACGCTTTTTTCCCCATTTTTTCCAAAAGCCCAAGTACACGGCCCCGCCACTAACCAGAACACTCATGAAATTGATTAGGCTTACCCATTTGATGGCCCTCGGACTCGTCCTTGCCGTTGCCGCCACCGGCTGCAAAAGTTCGAAACCCAAGACCCTCCTTCAAGGAGGCGGAACGGCCGGCGGCACCGAAAACCCCAACGTGGGGCCCGGCGAAAAGTTGCCTGGTGGTGCTGAAGGTACTGGCGGTGGCATTCCCTCCAACCCTCCCGGCTCGCACGCAGGCTGGCTTGAGAATGCCTCGATGTTCCAGCCGGACACCGTCCACTTCGCCTACGACAGCTCGGTAGTCCGGGCGAGCGAAAAATCGAAGGTGAGCGCAATCGCGGCTTACCTCAAGTCCAACTCCTCAGACGCGGTTCGCATCGAAGGCCACTGCGACGAGCGCGGCACTGAGGAATATAACCGCTCCCTTGGCGAACGGCGCGCTTTGGCTATCCGCGAAGAACTGGCTGGCCTCGGTATCGAGCCTAGCCGCGTCGATACCGTCAGTTTTGGCAAGGACCGCCCGGAAGCCCCCGGCCACGATGAATCCGCCTGGGCCCGCAACCGCCGCGGCGTCTTTATCCTGCTCACCCCGCCGAACAAGTAAGCTTTGGTTGTTGTCATCGGTTCGGGGCAGGAAAGCGGCAGAGGACTGCCGCACTCCGAAACCTTCGGACACACCCCGCGCCCGCGACGACGCTTGCGTCTTGGAGTGCGGCTGTCCTCTGCCGCTTTTGACGCCTCTCTAAGAGCATGCCCGACGATTTTGGTTGCACCGGTTTACGCAGAGGCCCCTCCGGCCCAGCACCCTCTGATCGGCTCGGTTTTTCCGATGCTTTTGGAGCTTTACTATTGCCTCGGGGGGGCTTAGCTTTCCTTAAGCATGGTTTGCTTAAGTATGAATGTTATGTTCGGCCTGTTTAACCTTGGCGGCGGCGAGATCATCCTCATCCTCGCTCTTGTTTTGATTTTGTTTGGAGCGAAAAAGCTGCCGGAGTTGGCCAAAGGCCTGGGCACGGGCATCAAGGAATTCAAGAAAGCCACCCGCGAAGTGACGGACGAAGTCTCGCGCTCGATGGACGAGACCCCGGTGCCTCCCAAACGCCTGCCTACCGATACCGGCGCCACGCCAGCCCAACCAACACCCGCCGAGCCAGCTCAAACTGTCCCTCAGTCTTCTCCCACTCCAAAACCTTGAGTCGCTGAGCGGTTCCACCCATGGCTGATGAACCCGAAGCGCAACGCCTTGAAGAACGGGAAGACGAAGAAGGCGGGCCGGTAAAGTCGTTCCTCGAACACCTCGAGGATCTCCGTTGGGTCCTAATCAAGAGCTTGTCCGCCGCCGGCGTGGCCATCCTCGGCTGCTTGCTCGCCGGCAACTACGTCGTCAAGGTCCTCGAATGGCCGCTCCACCGCTCCCCAATCGGTTTTCACAGCAAAGAGCAGGTGGTCAGACTCACCTTTGGCACCAACGAACTGAAGTCTTTTCGGGTTAACACCAACGAGCCGCTGGCGGCACTGATCGGCACGAACCCCTACGTCCGGCTGGACATCTCCCCCGTAACTGTCGGCTCCAACCTCGTGTTGGGTGTGACCGTCCAACCGGATTTGGAAACCGGTGCGGGCGGACAAGCAGGGCGCTCCCCACCTGAGATTATCGTCCTGGGTCCGGCTAGCTCCTTCGTCGTCGCCACCAAGGTCGCCTTTTATGGCGGGCTGGTGCTGGCGGCACCTTTCATTTTTTACTTCGTTGCGCAATTCGTCTTCCCGGCGCTCAGGATGCGCGAGAAGAAATATATTTATGGCGGCCTGGCCGTCGGCGCCGGCTTGTTTATGATCGGGGTCTGCTTCTGCTATTTCGTCCTCATGCCGGTCGCGTTGGCCGCCTCAGCCCAGTATTCCGAGTGGCTCGGCTTCGCCGCCAATCAATGGCGCGCCGAGGATTACATCGGGTTCGTGTGCAAGTTTATGTTGGGCATGGGAATCGGCTTCGAACTGCCGGTGGTGGTCCTCACCCTCGTGAAAATCGGCGTTCTTAACTATGCCATCCTCGCCAGTGCCCGGCGCTATGTCATTGTCATTTGCTTCGTCCTGGGCGCCGTGCTGACCACCCCCGAAGTGATCACCCAGATTCTCATGGCGATGCCGCTCCTGTTCCTTTACGAAATCAGCGTCTGGATCGCCTGGTATTGGGAGCGCCGGGACAAACAGCGCGAAGCCGAAGCCGAAAAAGCCGAGGGACTGCAGACTGGCGGCCAGGCCTGATGCGTGAAGCGTGAACACCAGCCCGTGCCTACCCGTTTTCACGCAACCCGCATCACGCACTTGTCCTCCGTAGCCTCGGAGGCTGTGTGAAAACTTTTGAACGCTGCGGAGGGTTCAATGTCGGTTTGACATGAACTACCGCAAGGGCCCGGATCGTTCCCAGACTCAGCTACTGCCGCCGTGTTTGGAAGACTACGTTGCCGCCGAAGCGCCGGTTC
>DATMRF010000121.1:0-18449 GCA_035566435.1 Candidatus Acidiferrum sp. | reverse complement strand
GCCATGCTACAGATTTTGAGTCTGACGCTGTTCGAGAAAATGCCCATTTCACAGGCCTTTTCTCAACCGCTACCGTCAAACGAGTTGCTCGATCCATACATCCAGCCCTGTTTACCTGGCTTTTTAACCGGACAGTAGTGAATACTGATTACTGATCACCGGCCTCCGTTTCATCCTTTATCCTTTATTCTTCGCGGTCACCGCTGCACCCTCGCGGTTCCTCCCTTCACCAGCGCCTCCACTTCTTTTAGCGACGCCATCGATGTGTCGCCCGGCGTAGTCATCGCCAGCGCGCCATGCGCAGCGCCGTACTCGCCCGCCTTCTGCGCGTCATCGAACTGCATCAAGCCGTAGATTAGTCCGCTCGCGAAACTGTCGCCGCCGCCCACGCGGTCCAAAATCTCCAGGTCCCGTCGGTGTAGCGCTTCGTAAAACTTCCCGCCCGCCCAGCAAATCGCGCCCCAATCGTTGCGGGTCGCCGAAAGGACGGTCCGCAATGTGGTGGCCACAACCTTGAAATTCGGATAAACCCCGACCGCTCGGCGGATCATATCCAGGAACGCCTCGACCTGGATGTTGGAAACCTCGGCGTCGAGACCCTTCACCTCAAGACCCAGGCAGGCCGTAAAATCCTCCTCGTTGCCGAGCATCACATCGACGTGGCGTGCGATTTCCCTGTTGACCTCCTGCGCCCGTTTTTGGCCGCCGATGCTTTTCCACAACGAAGGACGGTAGTTTAGATCGTAGGAAACAATCACGCCGTGCTTGCGAGCTGCCTGGACCGCTTCCAGGACCAGCCCAGGCGTCGTATCGCTGAGCGCCGCGAAAATCCCGCCCGTGTGAAACCAGCGCACGCCGAGTTTTCCGAAGATGTGTTCCCAATCGAAGTCGCCCGCCTTGAGTTGGCTGGCCGCCGCGTGCCCGCGGTCTGAAGTGCCAACGGCCCCTCGGACGCCGAATCCCCGTTCGGTAAAGTTCAACCCGTTGCGCACGGTGCGCCCCACACCGTCGAACGGCACCCACTTGATGAACTCGGTATCTACGCCTCCCTGCAAGATGAAATCCTCGAGCAACCGGCCGACCTCGTTATCCGCAAAGGCGGTGCACACGGCGGTCTTCATGCCGAAACAGCGGCGCAAGCCACGAGCGACATTATACTCGCCGCCGCCCTCCCAGACCTTAAACTCGCGCGCAGTCCGCACCCGCCCTTCCCCCGGGTCGAGCCGCAGCATCACTTCGCCAAGCGCGACCAAATCGTACTCGCAGGCACCGGTGGGTTTTATGCTCAAAACGCTCATAGGTTTCTCAGTCCAATTCTCTGGGATTATTTCGGCGTAATTGCTTTGCCTCAATCCTTTTCGGCTGAGACGTGGCTGTCCAGCAGGAGAAGCACGCCGAGAATCGCGAGCGCGACCCCGATCAAAGCAGAGGAAACGATTCCGAGCACAATGGGCTAAGCGCGGTCACTCCCAGCGACCTCAAGCAATAATTCCATGGGCCACCTCCCCGGCCACATCGGTGAGGCGGAAGTGACGCCCCTGGTAACGGAACGTGAGTCGCTTGTGGTTGATGCCGCAGAGGTAGAGCATCGTGGCGTGGAGGTCGTGGACGTGCATTTGCTGGCCGTCTTCAACGTAGGCGTAGCCGAGTTCGTCGGTGCTCCCCCAGGTCAGGCCGGCCTTGACGCCGCCACCGGCGAGCCAGATCGAAAAGGCGTTAATGTGGTGGTCGCGGCCGGAACCCTGGCCCATCGGTGTGCGGCCAAACTCGCCACCCCAGATGATCAACGTCTCATCGAGCATGCCCCGTTGCTTAAGGTCCAGGACCAACGCGGCAGAAGCCTGGTCCACTTCCCGCGCTGCCACCGGCATGTCTCTGACAATATCGCTATGGTGGTCCCACGCGCGGTGGTAAAGCTGGATAAAGCGAACCCCGCGTTCGGCCAAACGGCGGGCGAGCAGGCAATTGGAAGCGAACGTGCCCTCGCCAGGGTGTTTCACGCCATACATGTCGAGGATAGCCTGGGGCTCGGATTTCAGGTCGGCCAGTTCGGGCGCCGAGGTTTGCATCCGGAAAGCCATTTCGTATTGGGCGATGCGGGTCTCGATTTCGGGGTCCATCTGCCGTTCTTCGAGCATGCCGTTCATGCGATTGATTTCTTCGATGACCTGCCGCTGGGTGCTTTGGCAGACGCCCTCCGGGTTGCCGACGTAATGGACCGGGTCGCCCTTGGATTGAAACAGGATGCCCTGGAATTTGCTGGGCAGGAACCCGCTCGACCATTGCCGCGCCGAGACGGGCTGTAAGCCGCTCTTGCCGGCCGAGGTCAGCACCACAAATCCGGGCAAATCCTCCGTGTCGGCGCCCAGGCCATAAAGCAGCCATGAGCCCATGCTGGGCCGGCCTTTGATGCGTGTGCCGGTGTTCATGAACGCGTGAGCGGGGTCGTGGTTGATTTGCTCGGTGTGCATCGAGCGCACGACGCAAATATCGTCCGCGATGCCGGCGATGTGCGGAAAGAGGTCCGAGATTTCCTGGCCCGACTCGCCGTGCTTCTGGAATTGCGCGAACGGCCCCCGCGCCTTCAGGACCGCTCCCTGGAGTTGCGCCAGTTGCTGGCCCCGGGTGTAGGAGTCGGGAAACGGCTGGCCGTCCAGCCGCTGCAATTCCGGTTTGTAATCGAAGCTCTCGAGATGTGAAGGCCCGCCGGCCATACACAGATGAATGACCCGCCTGGCTCGCGGCGGGAAATCAGGCGGGTTGATGACGCCTCGCCAGCGCTCGGATGCGGCTTGCGCGCGGACGGTCTCCGCGGATGTTTGCGGCAGCAAGCAGGCCAGCGCGATGCCGCCCAGACCGTAGGCCGCGCGCCCGAGGAAAGTGCGGCGATTAATGCTGAGCTGAAACTCGCGTTCGTCAAAGTAAGGCTTCATGCATCAATAACAGGTGATCGTTTCGTGCAGGTTCAGAACCACGCGGCAGACCTGCGTCCAGGCCGCAACGTCATCCGGCTTTTCATCTTTCGGCGCCGGAGCCAGGCTGACGTGGAGCAGCTTCGTTGCATCCTCAGGCTTTCCCTCATAAGTGGCCCGCTGCACCGCCAGGAATTTGAGGAGTGACTCTTTCTCCGGCGCCTGGGGAGGGCGAGCCAGGGCGCGACGGAAAGCCCGGTCCAGCCGCTGAGCATCTGATTCCGATGCGGGTTCCAGGAGCCGCACCGCCCAGGCTCGCGCGGCCTCTACGAACGTGGGGTCGTTCAGGAGCGTGAGCGCCTGTTGTGGCGTGTTGGAAACGACGCGGCTGGCGGTGCACTCTTCGCGTGAGGGAGCATCGAAGTTGGCGAGCATCGGCTGCAGGAAAGTGCGCTGCCAGTGGATATAGACGCCGCGCCGGTACTGGCGGTCGTCCTGGTCCGGATAATAATCCCGGTCCGGGAACTGCAAGTTGGCATAATAACCGGCCGGCTGGTATGGGTGCACGCTGGGACCGCCCATCTCCTCGTTCAACAGACCGGAAATGGACAGCGCATTGTCGCGAACGAACTCGGCTTCCAGGCGGCGCGGCGATTGACGCGCCAACAGCCGGTTGGTGGGATCGACTTCCTTCAAGTCCGGTCTTTCCCTCGAACTCTGCCGATAGGTCGAGGACATGACCATGAGCTTCACCGCATGCTTGATGTCCCAGTCATGCGGAGGCGGGTGCTGAGGCGGCGAGGCATCCACAAATTCAGGGTGCATAAACTCGCAAGCCAGCCAATCGAGCAATTCGGGGTGGGTCGGCCAGTCGCCCTGGCCGCCCAGGTCATCGACGACCGCTGAAATGCCTGCGCCAAAGAACTGCTTCCACAGGCGATTGACCACGGCGCGGGCGGTCAGTGGATTGTCTGGCGAAACCAGCCAGCGCGCCAGGTCCAGCCGCGTCAACCGCCGCCCCTGCGAATTTGGGGGTTGAGGCAGGAAATGCGGCACGTCCGGCTCGAGGACCTCGCCGGTTTCGTCTTGCCAATCGCCGCGGTGCAGTAACCGCGTGACCCGGGGCTCGTCGCGCGCAACGGTCACGAGCGTGAAGGCCCGGCCATGACGGCATTCGTCGATTTTGCGCTGCAGCTTCCGGGCCTGCGCGACCATATCTTTGTCCCAGAGGGTGCTGAGGAGATAAGTACGCACGGCCAAATCGCACTCGGGCCCGGACGCCGCGACTCCCTTTTGCAAAGCCGCCTCCAAAGGCTGGCCAAGACCGGAGTCCGTCGGCTCGGGCGCCGCGAACGGCGAGACTGACACCCGTGCTGAGGCCACCGGCAGACTGCCCAAATCCAGCACGAGGACATCCCCAGCCTTGGCCTCAATCGGTTTATCGAGCTGCCAGACTGCCTGCTGACGCCCGTTCTCGATCGAGATGAGCCAGCGGCTTGTTATCCCAACGATCGGAAAACCGTTCGAGTACCGCTCTTTTTTGTGGTCGGCATCTGAAGAGCTGAACGTGAGCTTGGTCTGCTTGTCGCCCTCGGCTGATTTCAGAGCCGCCGAAAGTGTGATCGTCGCTTCTTCTCGTTGAGGAGGATCCCCTGCCCATTCGCCCGGCTTTTCGCGCGGGACGATTTCAAGGCGAATCGCGGCAATCCGCTGCTCTAAAAGCGGCAACTTGAGCTGGACGTTCTCCCTCGGCTCCCTGCCGAGTGACACCGTACTGTCGGCCTCCACGGTGAAGTTGGTTTGAGCCCCCGAGTCCGACTTCTCAGGTTGAATCGCGACTTCGGGAACCGGGGTTGCCCAGCCGCTCGGATACTGCTTCAGGAAAAACAGGCTCGATTGCCGCCAATCCTCGAACTGCTTCCTCGCCGACTCGTCGGGTTCCAGCTTCGCCGCGGCTTGCGCGTAGAGCACTTCGCTCTTGGCTTCGAGCTCCCTGATTCGTTGTTCGAGATAAGGGCTGTTCACCTCTATCTCCGGCGGAAACGGCTCGTCATTGCCAATGCCCTTGAGCTCCGGCTCCGGTGTGTACCCATAATCCTCGTAAACGCCCCATTGCTTGATGTCGGCGAAGAATGCCTCCATCTGGTAAAAATCCTTGGAGGTGAACGGGTCAAACTTGTGGTCGTGGCACTCCGCGCAGCCCATCGTCGAGCCCAGCCAGGCCATCGAGACCGTCCGGACCCGGTCGGCCGCATACTTGGCGAGGTATTCCTTGGATTGCGCGCCGCCTTCCCGGGTCATCATGTTCAGGCGGTTGAAACCTGTGGCGATACGCGATTCGGTCGTGGGCTGGGGGAGCAGGTCCCCAGCAAGCTGCTCGATAGTGAACTGGTCGAACGGTTTGTTTGTATTGAACGAGTCAATCACGTAATCCCGGTACGGGAAAATGTTGACGTTCTGGTCCCCGTGATATCCCACGGTATCCGCGAAACGCACAACGTCGAGCCACGGCACCGCCATTCTTTCCCCGAAATGCGGTGAAGCCAGCAGGCGGTCCACCTGCCGCTCGTAACTCTCGTGACTCGGATCGGAGACAAACGCTTCGACCTCCTCGGCTGTGGGCGGCAGCCCAATCAGGTCCAGGCTCAACCGCCGCAGCAGCGTTGCCTTGTCTGCTTCCGGGGAGGGTTTGATGTCCTTCTCTTCGAGTTGGTGCAGGACGAACGCATCGATCGGATTCCGCACCCAGACGGGGGTTTTGGTCTGGGGCGGCCTGGCGCGAGCCGGCTTCACATAGGCCCAGTAGGGTTCGTATTTCGCGCCCGCTGCAATCCAGTCGCGGAGGGTTTCCTTCTCGGCCGCTGTAAGCTTCTTGTTGGTCTCCGGCGGCGGCATAATGCTCTTCGGGTCCTTCGAGAAGATATGCTGCACGATCTTGCTCTGGACGGGGTTGCCGGGAACGATCGCCTTGTGCGCGAGCGCCACATCGTGCAAGTCCAACCGCAGGTCGGCTTTCCGGTCCTCCTTGCCCGGGCCATGGCAAACGAAGCAGTTTTCCGAAAGAATAGGCCGCACGTCGCGATTGAACTCGATGCCCGGCGTGCGCGCGGCGCCGGCGCGCGCCAGCGACGCGCTCAGCAGGAGCACCGGGATGACGGCAAACTGGTTACGAAGACTTCTCATGGCAACACCGGCAAACCCGCGGCCAGCCTGGATCTGCGCCGCGAACGACCCGAAGTAATAAGTACTATAACACTTTCGAACCTCGTGGCAACGCTGCTCCTGAGTGCGCAACGCCGCCCTGTGTCCATGAGCCGCAACCGAGAAAGACTCAACCACGGTTTAACGATGGAGATCATCGCGGCGAGTCGGGACCTTCCGAAATGAAACCAAGACCGAAGCCAGCCGTCCAGTGCATGAGCCGGGTTGGAGCCCAGCTTTTCTGCGGCTGAGCACTGCGCGGGCCCAAAGCGAACCTGGCAGAGCCAGTACAACAAGCCTCCCGACACGGTACCAAAGTGGGCTGGGCTGTTTTCTGGCGAACAAACCCTGGGTCAACGGTTCTGAGGGGAGCACGTAAATGGCCAAAACCAGCAGCCCCAGGCAGAGCACAAGCGACACACCCAGACTCATGCGGTCGGAAGCGGCGCGGGCAAGGAAGCGGATCGCAACGAGAACTGCGCACACCCCGAAGACCAAACCGAAGGCGTTCCGATCCATTCTGGGCTGCCAGTCGAAGAGATTCCAGTAAAGCTCAAAACTCACCAGTGTCACATAAAGCGCTGCGGCAGCCGCTACCCAGCCGAGGGTCACCAGGATCGCCCGCGTCATGTTACCGTGGTCCGCCAGAAGGGAAATATCCTCGCAGAAACCGGTTTCGAGCTAAAACGTTCACGCCAGCGCCGGGCGGAGCCAAGCGCAGCGGTTATCCACTTTCCAGTATCAATTACTGGCTTTTTCATCACGGCTGTGGTGTATTGTAGCGCTGACGCGCCAAAAGGCACAGATGCCTGCGCCCGCGGACTAAAACGATCATGACTATGCAAACGACGATTGAAGAGACGCCGATCCTGCAGAAGACGCGAGAGCTCTGCCAGACGATTTTGGAGCAGCCCACCATGCGCTCGATCCGTGAGCGGATCGATGCCTTCATGGGGGACGAACAAACCCGCGCACATTACGACGGGCTCATGACCAAAGGCCAGGCGCTGCAGCAAAAGCAACAAATGTCCCTGCCCCTGACGGGCGAGGAGATTTCGGACTTCGAGCAGCATCGCGATTCGCTGATGCAGAACCCGGTGGCGCGCGGATTCCTGGACGCGCAGGAGGAACTGCACGAGGTCCAGCAATCCATCCAGAAATACGTCAGCAAGACGCTTGAACTGGGGCGGATGCCAACGGAGGAGGAATTGACCGGCGGAGGCTGCGGAAGCGGCTGCGGTTGCGGGCATAGCCATTAGCAATCACCTGCTAAACCGCACCCTCACATAATGCGCGGGAGCGATAGCGGCGTCCGCCAGGTCCGTCACCGTCACTGTTTCTGTGCCATTGCCGTTGTCCACCGCGGTTTGAGTTACATACGTCGGCCCGGAGTTCCAGATTCCCGTTCCCAAAGTGCTCGCGACTTCAGCGATGTACGTGATATCTACAGGTGTCGGGTGGGGACGTCGGTAAACGAGGGTCAAGTGGCGCCTTGGTAGCGAGAAGGAAAGCGGATTGGGATCGGGTGAATTGGGGTTCAATCCGAGCGCATATTCGACAAGGTTGACCAGGCCGTCGCCGTCGGGGTCGGCGCCGTCGGCCGCAAGCCCCGAATTGCTGCTGGTACCGAAATTGTTCAGTCGCCAGAGATCGATCGGAGCAAGGACATTGAAGCTGATGGGCAAAACGGTCATTGGGAGCGCCGGGTCGGCGGTCTGAACCAACAGCGTCGCCGCGTAATTGCCCTGCGCCAAACTCGTGGGATCCAACGAAAGGCTGATACTCTCGCCGGTCCAACGGGGTACTAACCCCGCGTTAGCCCCCAGCCCGAACCACGGTGTCGGGGTCAGCCGGACGGCGAACCCGCTTTGCAGGTAATTCTGGTTGAACGCCACCTGCAGCCCCTGGGTTCGCGCCGCGTTTTGAACACCGACCGTACATTGGTTGGAGACCCCGATGCTTTGGTATTGCATCATGAGCTCACCCGACGTTTTCAGGATGAGTTGACAGGTAACGCTTTTGCCCGTGTTCTTGATTGGCGCATTTTGAAACTGGAGCGTGAAGGTGCCGGCAATCGAATCCGTGGCGCAATAAATGTTACCCGCGCTGGTGAGGTCGAGGTCGTCCCAAAAAAACGCGATGCAGTTGGAGGGCGCCGAGGTGCCCGGCAGGCTGCGATTGGTTGAGGTATCACCCGCGAAAGGGCTGAAGGTGACAAACCCGTTCGGCGAAACGTAAAGCTGTGTGAACACATCCGGTGCCTGGCCGCCGCTGAAGAACGGGAAACCGAAGCCGATTCCGAGAGGTCCGGCGATGCCTTCGTCTTTGCTGTTCTTCGCCGTCAAAGCGGTGAACGTTCCGGTGATGTCGCGGCCGATGGCGGAGATGTCCTTCCAGGCAAACACCGGGCCACCGGGCTGGCCCGAGTTGAGGGCGGCATACAGCACCGGACTCGCGCCGGTCACTGACAACGAATATGCAAGCGGCAAACCGCCGCCATTGGTGATGAGCAAGGGAAGGTTCAACGCGGCCGAGTTGGTAGCGACGTTCTGGACCAGCACCGGAGCGACGACTCCCGCCCGGGCGGGAGGTCCCGCGTAAAGCGCCGACGAGCGCAAGATGGGCGGCGTCGAGATCGTGACCGGGTTCGTTCCTGTGACGCTAAATGTGAAGTTGCTGAGCGGTACGCCCGCGAATGTATCCCACCATGTGGCGGCGTACGTCCCGGGGTTCAGGCCGCTCAGCGGGAACGTTCCGCTGACGGTGGCCGAGGCGGTCGTATTGTAAATGTTCGTGCGATGCCACAGCCACAGCGCAGCGAAGTTAGTGTTGCCGAGTTGATACGCTCCCAGAATCGGCACGTAAGGAGTGAGCGTGAGGTTGCCCAGATTCACCCAGTCGAGCCCCGGATTCCAGAGTCTCACCGTGTGTTGGCCGGCGGGAACGTTGATCGATAGAGTGAAGTTGGTGGTAACGTCCGAACTTGAAGGTGGCCAGGAAGCCGCGTTCGTCGTCGTGTTGTCCACCGTGATGGTCAGCCCCGCGCCGGAGAGCGCGATCGTCACCACCTGGACGGAGAATGTGCCGCCGCCTGGAGGATAATTGACTACGAATGTAAACCCGTTAGGCGTCATGGTTCGGTGGTAATTGCCTTGCAAATAGCTCGGCAACGTTCCGATGCCGTCGGGCGCCACATCGCCCACCGTAAGAGTGTCCTGCGTGGCCGTGCTCCAGCCGCCGCCCGGCGAGAAAACCAGGCTGCTGCTCTCCGGGCAGGTCACGTGTGGCGCGGACTTGCTCACGGTATCCTGGTCTGGGATGCCGGATAAAAGCACGAAACTCTGCGCCGCGCGGAACAGGTTGTAGGCTTTGTCGGCATCCACGTGGTCCCAATACCATTGCTGGGCGGCGCCGGACTGCCCGGCCATCAAGCCGGCCCAAAGCGGCGCGTGGAAGCCCGGGTAGGGCGTATTGTCCATCCCGCATTCGCCGCCGAAAATCGGTTTGACCGGCTGCCCCGCCGGCACCCCTGCCGGGTCCCGCAAAGCCGAGATTAAGTCGGTTGGGTAATCGTGGTGTTGATAATAGTCGCATTGATTCCAAATGGGCTGGTCGAGCTGCGAGCTGGTTGTGATGAGATGATGATAAACGTCCTGTGAACGGATGAACTGCGCCATCTCGTCATGCCACGCTGCCACATTCGTCCATTGTCCATTTTGGGCGGCGTCGGTGAACTGGACCTCATTGAACAATTCCCACGCCATGATTGCCGGCGAATACCCCCAGCGCGCCACCTCGTAACGGAGTTTGCGTTTGGTCAGCGCCCTGGCTGTGGCATTCGTAAAGAATTGAGTCGGGTCGGAGAGAAAGCCGCCGTTGGCCGTGTTGTAAGGGTTTTGGGCCCAATTCGAATCGGTCGTTGTGGAATATTGGCCGTGATGCTGCAGCGTCATCTGGAACGCGACTCCGCTTTGCTCCGCGGCGGACACGATCGCATCCCACTTCTGAGCGACTGCCAGGCTGAGCGTGCCGAAGCTCCCGACCTTCGGCCAATCCAGGTTTTTGCCGTCCCAATGGTCCATCCAAACGCGCGCCCAGTTTTCGCGTGCCGCGCCCAGCTTGGCCATGATGCCGACGACGTTGGTGGTGGCGCTGGTATCCCACGCGACATCCTGCCCGAGCGGGAAATAGCGCCGCCCATTGCTCGTGATGAAACGGTTGGTGTTCGCGGGGTCGACACCGACGAACCCGGGGCTGAACGGCTGGCCGTTTATCATCCAGGACGCGGGCTGGAGGTTGCTGACCGTGAGCGGTTGGCCGTTTAAGGTGATGCTTGTGACCTGGTAGGCGCCCGGCAGGCTCGGAGCATGGCGCACGCGCCAGGTGATTCCGCCATCGTAAAACGCCGGCAACGAAACCGACGTGCGATCGGGTTGAAGGATTTGGACGCGCACATCGGTAACGGTGTAATCGAACGGGTCACTTGCGAGGTTCGTGATGCCGAAAGCGGCCTCCAAACGCGGATAAACCCCGCCACCCAGAGACGCCTGACAAGCGCAGACCACTAGCCAGCACAGGAATCCAGCAAGCGATTTCATCAGCAGTCACCGTAAGGATGAGTAGGGCCGCTCATGTGGCGCATGTTAAAGCAGCGCGAGCGGACAGAGCAAACAGATTGGGACAAGGGCACCCTACCCCGGTTGGGCGTGGGTGGGACGAAAGCGATCGAGGGATTGGAATCCCGAGCCCCGACAGAGGACGGAGCGATGGAGGGGAGCACATGCATTCTAAAGGTGATGGGGTGAAAAAAATATAAGCTTTAGTGGGCGTGATTAGCTGAGGTTAGCCGCATTTCTGCGGGACCACCTGATACCAGCGGAGCAGCGGGGAGGGCTTGCGGCTGGGAAGGCTGGGCGCACAGAGCTTTCAAGGCGGCCGCCTGCTGGAACACCGGCCTGGTGACGTCGAACTGGGGAGGAAGGCCGACGGCGGCCTTGGACTGGTCGCGGAGCCAGTCGCGGAAACCGCCCCGGTACCAGTTGCTGAGGTTCATTTCGGACAGGGGATAGGGGAGGGAACCGGCGTCTTGAAGCTTGGCGATGATGTCGCGATAGGGCAGGCCTTGATGGAGCATGAGGTTAATCCGGTTGCGGACGGGCTCGGGGAGGCGGGCGACTTTGCCGTTGCGCGGGTGACGGTGCCAGCCGAGGCTGGCATTGATGGCTTTCCTGAGATTGAAAAGGTCGGTGGGCGGACGAGGTGGAGGAGTGGAGTGATGGAGGGCTGGATTCATGGGGTGGCTGATGGTTGATGGTTGGCCGGGAAGAGGAATTGAACCACGGATGGCACGGATTTCACGGATGAGGCGGTCATGGTCGGCGTTTCCCGGGTTGATGAGGGCAAGGCGGATTCTTGCCGCAAAAAACCGCAAAAGGCAGAGAAGGTCAGCAGTCCGACTGGGATGGTGCGGCGCAGGAACGGGGTGTGCATGGAAGGGCGAGATTTAGTCGAAGTTAGTCGAGGTTTCTCGAAGTCGGATGCGCTCCCCAGGTAACGGGGTGGCGAAGTTTTGCTTTGAATTGCTTTGAATTGCTTTGAAACACGTTGAAGTCCTTTGAAAGGCGCGCGATCTGAGTACTGGGCGGGCTGGGCTCTAAAGGTGATGGGGTGAAAAAAATATGAGCTTTAGTGGGCGTGAGTACCTGAGGTTAGCCGGATTCCCGTGGGACCACCTGATACCAGCGGAGGAAGAATAGCGTTTTGCGAAGGCGCAGTGGCTTACCGTTTGTCTGCCGATTTGACCGGCCATGGGGAGGAAAAAATGTTCCGAGGTCAGGATTGGTCGGGATTGGTCAGGATGACTCGGGTTTGGTCGGGCGGTCACCTGCGAGGAAACGTAAGGAAGCGAGTGCCGGCAAACGGCAAAGGCGACCTTGTTGCGGGCGGGGGCCAGTTGGCAGGTCATATTCACTTTTTCAGATTCTTAATTCTGCGGCTGCGCGCCGCGGGGCTGTCATACACAGTCCCTATTAATATAAGGACGGTCAGAAGTGCGATTTTCCGGCCGGGCGGCGATTTTGTTGGAACTTTTTTTGTAATCACCGGGAGTGCGGAATGCGGAGTGCGGAATTAACGCAAAGGCGCCAGGGGGCAAAGACGCAAAGAGGAGGTTAGACCGCGGAAAACGGATAGGGGGCTTGCGGTCCGCAGGCGGCGGCTTGGGACAAGCGCGCCCTACCCCGGGGTCTACGGTCCACGGTCCAAAGTGGGGTGAGAGCATTAGTTTTTTGCCTTAAAAAGGCTTAAAAAGGTTTAAATTACCTTAGAAAGGCTTGAATCCGGATGGGCCGAATCTTGAGTTGGGCCTGCCGTGGGGTGAAGCCGGGCGTGGCGAGCCGTCAGCCAACAGGGCAGAGATCGTTGTTGGGCCTTGATTCACCTTGATGTGGGTTGATCGCGTAATGAGCGAACGCCGCTACGGCGAGCATCTCCGTTTTGGCGGGGTTCGTTCTCCTGACTTCTGATTTTTCTGTCACTGGCCGGGTTCATCGTTGGCCGTGGATGGATAATGCTTAGAGCGTGCCAACTTGGGGGCGGAGCGGATTTTTGGAGTGGTGGAGTGGTGGAGTGGTGGAGCGTTGCGCAAAGGGTTTATGATTAGAGTGATACGATTGAGAGCGAAGTCGCATTAGAAGACTCGACAGCCGTGCGTTAGGGGCCAGCGGGGGGAGAAAGTGTGCCATTATGGCACTCTTGGGTGGCACAGGTGTGCCATTTTGTCTCTGCTGGCACACGAGTGTGCGGTGTCGAGGGATGAAGCGAACCGCGGATGGGGAGCGACGGGTGACGGCAAGAGCGATGACAGAGTGGTGGCGAGCGCGGATTGCCCTAGAGCCATTAGCCCGGATTTTTACAGGAGGCGAGTGAAGGATCGGAGTTGTCTCGACTGGCGTACGTGTGATGCACCGTGCGGTTGGCGAAAGGGCTGTTCTTAGCCGTCATCTCCCCAGACGATTCGTGGGTACAGGTGGCGCGGACGACGCGGTCCACTCATCGAGTTGCTGAGGAATTGAGTCCGTGCCAAAAGTTTTGACCGACTCCTTCACGACCCCTTCACGGTTTTTGAAAAGCGCAAATCTGGCAATCTGTGCAACTGACCCCTTTTCAGGCTTTGGCGTGGCAGAGAGCGAGCGCGTCCGGCCTAGCGCTGGCCTCTACTTCCTGGTGCCGTCAATCTGACCGGAAACGCCTGATGCGGAGCCGCGTCCCTACCGTTCATTGGCAGCCTCTGACCTACCACCAAACCGTCCATTGCGCCTCTGCACCCTTGCGTCTTTGCGCTACTCGGCACCTTAGCGTCTTTGCGTTAAAGTCCGTTTTTATCCTTCAGCCTTTCTCGCCCTCCGCTTTGCTGAGCAGCGTCTGGTCTTTAGGGCAACTGCCGGGGCATCATTTCAAGGTGAGGTTGATGGTCGTTGTTCCAACGCTTGTACAACTCCGGCACCGGCGCATAAAACGCCTGCCAGCGAAGGTACTCAGCATGCCCGTCACAAAACGAGAGGTTGAACCGGCCGGAATGACGCAGGTAAGCCGCGCGGAAAAAGCTTTGCCAGTCATGGTTCGCAAAAGACCAAATATCACCGCAGAACTCGCCCAGGTAATCGTCCACAAAGATGGTGGGGTAGCCCGATGGCACGGTCTGCGTCGTGTTCTTCCCCAGGAGGCCATCCCCTAGCGCGATCATGTCACTCGGCTGCAAGACCTCCCCTTCGCCGTTGGGCCGGTAGGCGTCGATGCCCCAAGCCGGTTTGTTGTCGGGGACCATGCGTTCGCCG
This sequence comes from Candidatus Acidiferrum sp., assembly GCA_035566435.1. Classification (GTDB taxonomy): domain Bacteria; phylum Verrucomicrobiota; class Verrucomicrobiia; order Limisphaerales; family UBA8199; genus DATMRF01. The sequence goes on along the minus strand of DATMRF010000121.1, from coordinate 4,501 downwards.
CCCAGCCCCAGGCTCGATTTGGCCGTGTCCTCCGGGCCAACTCCGCACACGTTGTAAGCGTAGCTGCGGTTTGGCGCATGACCGCGCAGCCGCTTGAAACTGGGGCAATCATAAACACACTTTGGCCAGTCGTTCGACATCCAGAGCGAAGCCGCGTACGGCACCTTCGCGTTCATATACGGCTCAAGATTCCCAAGCCAGTAAGTCCCGGACATGATCTGGCCATGCTCATCCGCCGTCATGGTTCGATAAACCGGGTACGCTTTGAAGTCGTCCTTGTAACTGAGCAGGGCGATGCTCAACTGATGCAGGTTGCTTCGGCAAACAACCGCATCAGTGGCGACCTTCGCGCGGTACAACCCCGGCAGCAACAACGCCGCCAGGATCGCGATCACCGCAATCACCACCAGCAACTCGACCAACGTGAACCCTGCACCTCCCCCGCGCCTCTTAACAAATCCGGGGCCCTGTCCTGCCAACCGTGGCGAACGTCCCATTTTCATATTCCCACAATCAAAAATCTAAAATCAAAATTCAAAAATCCTTCCCATCCTCGACCACCCTCACGGCCACAACCCGGGCCTCTTCGCCGGCGGTACGTAATCCTTATGCCAGTAGAGCTGCCAGACGCCTTCGAGCGGCACCGTGGCGACGTGGCCGTAGCAAAAGGAGACGTTGATGGCCCCGGGGTGGACGAGGCTCCAGTAGCAGGGGGTTGGGGCGCGAAGCGGGCGGTAGCGGTGCCGGGCGATGGTCAGCCAGGACATTTGCCAAGGGGCATCAAAGTTCCAACCGAGGTACAGGTCGCTGGAAGGCATGTCAGTGGCGAGAGGCCAGACGTCGTGATGGATGCCTTCCGCGTAAAACGGAGTGAGCACCGGGCGCTGAACGTCGCTCTCGGCGCTGAAACTACGAGGGGCATTCGTGCGTTCGTCCCAGGCCCAAATCTGAGGCCCGGCGAGCCAGCCGTTAAATTGGTAGCTGCCGACATGCCAACGGCGAGGCCGGTCGGGGAGTATGTCCGGATTGTAGGCATCGTACATAGACCACGGTTGGTCAGCGGCTCCCAGGAAATCAGCACGAGTAGTCATCCACCAGGCCAGGAACCTCCTCTGGGCGATGGCCCGGAGCTGGGTGCTGGGGCACACGGAACCCTCGTTCGGCTGACCGTCATGCAGGAGATAATAGTTCCACAGAGGGCCCTGAGGATCCGGTTGGCCATTTCCCAGGTTGGCGTCCTGCAGAAGCCGCCCGTCGGTGTCGTAGAGGAAATCACGGCGCATGAGGGAGACCTGTTTCATGTTGGACAGGCAGACCACCGTCCGGACTTTTTCGCGGGAACGGGTCAGGGCGGGAAGCAGCATGGCGGCAAGGAGTGCGATAATGGCGATGACGACTAGCAACTCAATCAGCGTGAAAGCCTTCGCGGTTCTGTGCGCTCGGCCAACATGCCTTCTAGTTCTCAGCGCGTGCACAAACTCATCGCCTGAATTATCCCGGAGCTCCACGGTTTTCACGGTGGACGTGGCCCCGGCCACCCTGCGTTATGCGCTTGATTGTCACTGTTCCAGCGCTGCGCCACGGTCGATTTGGTGAAGTCAAACAGGTCCCGTGTTCGCAGGTTCTCGATATGGCCATCACAGAAGCCGACGTTCCACCTGCCGTTGTGGCGCTGGGCGAGCAGGCGAACCGACTGGCTGTCTGTGTAAAAGGAAGGATACCTGTAAGAGAGAGCAGTCCAGTAGAGAATGAGCCCGGCGTTGATTCCGCCGCCGCTCGGGTCACCCTTCCACGGGTCCGCCCACAGTACCGAGTCGCCGAAGGCGAGCATGTCGCTCGGGCTGGCCACCCGACCCTCCAACGTTGGTTTTTCGCTCTCCGGGTCGAGGAAGCCATTGTTGTGGGAGTAATCCCAAACGCCGCCCAGCCCTTGGTTGCGCAGCTCGTGCGGAGCGGGCGCTATCTGCGACCACGCGGCGAGCCAGCCGTCCGAATTGTAAGCGTAAGCGCCGAACGAATAAGCTGCCATCGCATCGCCCGTCCACAGGTAAAACATACCGCGCATCCGGTTGTAGCATGGGCACGCCCAAACGCTGCGCGGGGACGCAATAAAGGCGGCTGGGTAGGTGGTGTCGCCAATGTTCGTGTAAGTATGGTTGTTTTCGGGCCAGCCCGCCCCGACGAAGGACGCCATATCCTTCGGCCAGTGCCGCCCCTCGGGATACGCGCCGGCCTCCTGCACATACAACTGCATGCCCAGCGTGATTTGCCGCAGGTTGCTGCGACACGCGGTAGTGTAAGCATGGTCTTTCGCCCGGTTCAGCGCTGTCAACAACAACGCCGCCAGAATCACGATGATGGCGATGGCGAGCAGAAGCTCGATGAGGGTAAAAGCGGGGCGGCAGTAAGCTCCGCCGTGGCGTGAAGCCCTTGGGACGCGAGCCGCCTCACGATGCGAAGTCCACGCTTTGGGTTTCATGCGGTCCTTAGCCTCACGGATTATTCACCCACGTCTCCGCATGCGGCTCATGGTCGTTATTCCAACGGCGTCGTGCCTGCTCGGTTTTCTGAAGCCAGTTAGTCAGTTTGGCGAATTCCACATGGGCGTCACAGAAAACAATATTAGCTCCTCGGTTGTGGCGAGGGGGTCCCAGCGCGGACAGCACGTTACCCTGAAGGAAAGCAATGATGCCGCCTCCGTCCACGTCACCGTCACCGTCATCATCCAGTGAAATTGTGTCGTAGGAGGGCGTTGCGCAGGCAATGGCGATCATATCGCTGGGGGCTCTGACCTGAGTTTCTTTTACAGGCCCGAGGAGGTCGGAACTGGCATCCAGTCCAAGGCTTGGGGACAGGATGAACTCTCCGTAAACAGCGGTCCCGCTTGCGTTGTAAGCATAACAAGGATTATGAACTAGCGAAAAGGAATTGGCCCATGTCGGAGCGGGCATGACAGCCGGACACAAGAATATCCGACGATTGTTCGAGAGCGCGGGAAGGAGTTTGGTATCCCAGAACGTGCGGTCCAACCAACGCGGGTATGTCTGATTATCCTCGGTGTAAAGCTTCAGGCCGATCCCGATTTGACGCACGTTGTTCTTGCAGGCAGTTGAAAGGGCGGCAGCTTTGGCCCGCGACAGGGCAGGCAACAGCAGCGCCGCCAGAATCGCGATGACCGCGATGACGACGAGAAGTTCGATGAGCGTGAACGCTGGACCTCTCCGAGACCTCTTAGCGAATCCGAGGCCTTGCCGTGGCAAACGCGGCGGACAACGCTCGTTCATGCTCCAGTGAATACTTCTCCAGATTACCACATTTACCATGTCGAATCCACAACTATGGTGCCAGCAATGGAACGACAAATCATTTTGGCATCAACCTTCGGCTGTTCTTCTTGCGTCCTTGTGAACCAACGCTTTCCGAAGGGGTACGAAAAGCCGTTGAAACGGCTCAACGCTAGAAGCTCAGCCTACCACCGGGCTAAAGCCCCGGTGTTAATGAGATCGGTCGCGCTCTCGCAAGCATTCAGCCTAAAGCGGGCTGCCGCGGTCCAGGCGGACGGGGTTAGGTTTTTTGAACCAGGGGCCGTCGAGGTGGAATTCCAGCCAGCGGGCGCCGGGATTAAAACGGCCGTTGGCAGGTGGCGAGCACGGGAACCGTTTGGGGAATTGGACTACGGGCGGGACGTCGAGGCGCAGGCGGGCGCTGGAAATCGCCGGCGTTGCTGTAAGCGTGGCACCCTGGTGTCCCCCGTTTATTAGCTTAGCACTCATTTTCATTCCTTTCGGGTCGAACGCCACGGCGACTCGCGTCGCCGGGAGGCGTCCGGACCATCAAGCCCGCGCTTGGTTTTTCCATATCGCCCGCAAAAAAGTTGTGCCGCGCGAGGCGCCGCGGCCCGGCAAGCGGCGCGTTGAGACAACGCGCCCTACCATCGTGAGAAGGGCTGCTGCCCGGATGCTCCCGGACAGCAGCTTCGCCTTCCCCCTGTTACAAGCCGCCCTGCTCCATCTGGCCGGGCGGCGAACCGTCACCTCTTGGCACAACCCGCAGGTTAAAGTCATTCCGTGGAGCGAACCGGTCGGCGAGCGCAGCGCAGGTTTCCAAACCTGCTGAGCCCGCTCGGGTTCGACGCAGTGCCGACTTGGAAGTCGGCGATACGGCAGGCTTGGAAGCCTGCGCTACGGCCGCTGCTGCCACCAGGTTTTCGCGGGGATGAAGCATTCGGACCAAGCCCAACCGCTGGACGTCGTCGTTTTGCTGCCGGTTATTCGCCAGACATTTCATCCCGCTGGAGGATATTCGGCAAAAAAGGGGTCGATCTTTCAACAATCTGCAGGTGAAGTGAAGATAGTGTGACTTTGGCCGCGGATGATTGCAGATGGGCACGGATAAAGGAGAGGTTTGTGACGGCCGCCGGACGAGGAGGGCAACCGCAAAAGCGTGTTCCCGGCAATCGTGGATGAGAATGCGGGCCGGGCGGCGGAGGAGGAGAAAGAGG
>DATMRF010000120.1:0-108863 GCA_035566435.1 Candidatus Acidiferrum sp. | reverse complement strand
GACAAAGACCCCTTACAACCCTGATTTCCATATGGCCAATCAGCTCAAACATGGCTCTTGGGTCCTCAGCGTAAAACCGAACAAACCCCTGTGAATAACTTCTATGAAAAAGCCCTTCCCAGCACAGAGAACTTCTGGGCTCGCCGTTTGTGATTGGCCCCCTACGCACCAATTCTGCGGGCGTCACCATCAATACCTATGGTGAGAGTTGGATTTCGTTCACTCGGTTCGACGAGTACGGCATTGGCGTTTACCCGCGCTTGAACCAGGACAGCGCTGTTCAGCAAAACTTTAACAACGACCAGGGCGATGGCGACCTCTGGCTGCTGATCTCGCGCACCCAGGGAACCAACTTCAACTTCTACATGCGTGCCACGAACACCGCGCCATGGCAAAATATCCCGCTCATTACGGCCTACCAGGTGCCCGAGTTCGCCGGCCAACCCATGCAGGTGGGCCCCATGGCCGGGCCTTGGACCTTCGACGGCCTCACTGCCCGGACCGTCCAATTCGAGCATTTCCTGCTCGACGTCCAGAGCGGCGGGCTCTTGAACATCGCGCAGTCGGGCACCAATATTATTCTGAGTTGGGGAGCTGATACCAATGCTCAGTTGCAGTTTACCACCAGCTTGGAGCCGCCCAATTGGCAACCGGTGGTCGGCCACACGCCGACGCTAGGCCCGACTGGTTACAGCGTGACGATGCCGGTGGCGGCGAGCCCCACGTACTTCCGGCTAGTCAATTGACGCGGATGAGAATGAACGGGTAGAGGTGGGAGTCAGTGCAGCGAGGGCCGGAGGGGGAGTCTCCGGCCCTCGTTTGAGTTGTGAAAATGAAAGCTACAGTTAAGTTAAGTCAGGCAGTTATGAACACGAGTCGGAGTGGCGGTGGTCCAAGCAATGGGCGGGAAGTCACGGTGGCAAGAGCCCGTCGGGGCCTGCCACGAAAAGCCTTCACGTTGATCGAGTTGCTGGTGGTCATCGCCATCATCGCCATTCTGGCCGCGATGCCGCTGCCGGCCCTCGCCCGGGCGAAAGAAAAGGCCAAGCGCACTCAGTGTTTGAATAACGTTAAGCAACTGAGCATGGCCATGATGGGTTATGCGTATGAAAACAGGGATAAGTTTCCGGATGGCAAGGGCGCGTATTGGACCTGGGATTTGCCGCGCACTGCGGCGGATGCGATGCTCAGTGCGAATAACAATTTTCAGAAGTCCTGTTATTGTCCGGGCACATCGCAACGTTTCACCGACCAGGACAACTTGAATCTCTGGGCGGGCTACGGTTCGTATCGCGTGATTGGGTATGCGCTTACGCTTCCAAATACGCCGAGTCTTTGTCCCACAAACCAAAACCTCACGATTATCCCAGAGCCGATGCCTTACGGTCCCATTACCGTACCGGCGGAGCCCGTCTCGGACCGGGTGCTGACCGCTGACGCGACGCTTTCTCGCAACACTGAAAACGACGAAACCAAAAAGTACACTGGCGGCTACCACTACTCGGACATCGATACAGGCAGCTATCCCAAGCACCATCTGTCGGCACATTTGAGTGGAGGCCTACCCATCGGAGGGAACATCGGGCTGCTGGATGGACACGTAGAGTGGCGGAAATTCGCCAAGATGCACGTCAGGGCGAGTGGAGTTCTGTGGCCCTCTCTGAATGATTCATGCCCGACCTACTGGTGGTAGAGCGCGTCGGCGGTTACTAACCCTCAAACACTCTCTCGGTGAATCGTCTGCCTCACTTCGCGCAATTTTTCGTCGCCCGTTGCGCAGGCGCGGCGGAGGCGGCTGCGTCTTTTGCTTTCCGGTCGGGCGTTCGTGCTCGAGGAGTTTAATGCCGGTAGCGAGAATGGCATGCGGACGTTCGAGCCACACTGCCGACAAGCGTTTTCGGCGCAGCAAAAGCGAGAGCCAACCCTGACCTGCATGGCGGGGATGTGCTTTCTTCCGTTTCCAGAGGTGGAATCGTTGGACATCTCGAACAACCATTCTTATAACGGCCGCGGGAGTTTATGAACAGTATGCACGATCATGACGGACGCGATTGGAAGCTGTCGTTGATTGCGGGATATGAAACTTAATCCAATGAAAGCTACCTTTACTTTTCTGCTCAGCTCAGCCTTATTGACCCTCTCCGCCAAGGCAGACTGCCTGGCCGACCCGAACCCGAAGGTCAAAGTCCCGCCGGTTGTGCCTATAAAGGTTCATGCTTTCCCGCTGGAAGCCGTCCGTCTGCTGGATGGTCCGTTCAAGCACGCGATGGAGTTGGATGAACAGTACCTGCTGGCGCTTGATGTGGACCGGCTCTTGCACAATTTCCGGGTGAACGCGGGGCTGCCGTCGCACGCCGAACCTCTAGGGGGATGGGAAGCGCCGGATTGCGAGCTGCGCGGCCATTTTGTCGGTCACTACCTTTCTGCCTGCGCGCTGATGTACGCGAGCACTGGCGACAAACGCTTGAAGGAAAAAGGGGATGCGGTGGTGGCGGGGCTGGCCGAATGCCAGGCCAAGCTGGGCAGCGGTTACCTGAGCGCCTACCCTGAGACTTTTATAGACCGGGTTGAGAAACCTAGCCGCGTCTGGGCTCCGTACTACACCCTGCACAAGATTTTCGCGGGGTTGGAGGATATGTATGTTTATTGCGACAACCGACAGGCGCTCGACGTGGCGAGGAAATTCGGCGACTGGGCGATCGCGCGAAATGGAAAGCTGACGGACGAGCAAATGCAGGCCATGCTCAGCACGGAGCACGGCGGCATGAATGAGACACTGGCGAACTTGTACGCGCTGACCGGTGACGAGAAATACTTGAGGCTCTCGTTGCGGTTCAACCATCACCGGGTGCTCAACCCCGCGGAACACGAAGAGGACAAGTTAACGGGGCTGCACGCGAATACGCAGATCCCCAAGTTCATCGGGAACGCCCGGCAATATGAGCTCACGGGCGAACCGCCCCTGAAAACGGCGGCGCTGTTTTTTTGGAACATGGTGGTGAATGAGCGATCCTACGTCATTGGCGGTCACAGCAACGGCGAAATGTTCAGCCCCAAAGAGCATTTATCGCAGGCGCTGGGGCCAAACACCACGGAGACCTGCAACACCTACAACGTGCTCAAGCTGACGCGGCACTTGTTCTGCTGGGAGCCGAAAGCGGAGTACGCGGATTACTCCGAGCGGGCGTTGTACAATCACATCCTCGCCTCGCAGAATCCGGAAACGGGCATGATGTGCTATTATGTGCCGTTGCGGTCGGGGTCGCGCCGGAATTTCAACGGCCAAAACGACTCATTTTGGTGCTGCACCGGCACCGGGGTCGAAAACCACGCGAAGTACGGCGACAGCATTTATTTTCACAACGACCAAAATCTTTACGTTAACCTGTTCATCGCTTCCGAATTGAATTGGAAAGCCAAAGGTTTGAAGCTGCGGCAGGAAACCAAATACCCGGGCGAAGGCAGCACGAAACTGACGTTTACTTGCGCACAGCCGATGCAGTTGAACGTGCAGGTTCGGCATCCGTTTTGGGCGGTGAAGGGCTTTGAAATCAGGGTGAACGGCAAGAACGAGCCGGTGACTGGCGCCGTCGGCAGCTACGTGTCGCTCGCCCGGACGTGGAAGACCGGCGACACCGTCGAAATCAACATGCCGTTCAGCTTGCGGACCGAGGCATTCAAAGACAACGTCAACCGGTTCGCCATTCTGAACGGGCCGCTGGTTTTGTGCGCTCAGGTCCATACTCGCAAGCCATTCCCGGCGATTGTCGCGGACCAGCCGAAACTGCTCGCGAGTCTCAAACCCGTAACCGGCAAGCCGGATACTTTCTCGGGGACGCCCGAGGTATTTCTGATCCCTGGTGACGACAGCAACCATGGGGTGACGCTGGCGCCGTTCTATCAGGCTTACAACGAGCGCTATGAAGTGTATTGGGATCGGTTCACGCCCGCCGAGTGGGAGGTGAAGCAGCAGGAATACAAGCAGGAACTCGTCCGCCAAAAGGAGCTTGAGGCGCGGACGGTCGATCTCGTCAACGCCGGTGAGGAACAGGACGAGCGCGACCACAACTTCAAAGGCGAACGCACCGACACACGCGAGTTCAACGACCGCAATTTCCGGTACGCCGAGACGAATGGGTGGTTCGCCTGGGAGTTGAAGGTTCTGCCGAACCAACCCCAGGAACTAAGCGTCGCTTACGGTGGTGGCGGCCGGGGCGGCAGCGCGCTGGACGTCTTTGTGGACGATACGAAGCTGGCAGCCGAGCGGCCTTCCGGCGTGGGCCGTGGTCCGGGGTTAAATACGAAGACCTATCCGTTGGGCGCCGACGTGCTGAAGGGCAAAGCGAAGGTGACCGTGAGATTTCAGGCGCCGCCTGACCTGCGCGGCGCCAGCGTCTCCAGCGTGCGCGTGCTGAAAACCTCCACGAACCAATGACCCCATCGTGGTTAATGGGAAAATGAACGCAAAGACGCAAAGACGCAAAGCGGCAAAGCGGCGAAGCGAGACCTAGCGCGTTTTGGTCACGCCTTATCGTCATTGCCTCTTTGTGCCTTTGCGTTAAGCCTTTGCGCAACCAGTGTGTTCGCCGCCCCACCCGCGCGCGACTACCCTGTCAAACCCGTGCCGTTTACCGATGTGCATCTGACGGATATTTTCTGGGCCCCGCGCATCGAGACCAACCGCGTGGTGACGATCCCATTCGCGTTCGAGCAGTGCGAGAAATCCGGGCGCATGGATAATTTCGACCGCGCCGCCAAAGCCATTCGCGGGGAGGAGCTCACCAATCGCAAACCGCCTCCTTACCCGTTCGACGATACCGACCCCTACAAAGTGCTCGAAGGCGCTTCCTACGCGCTGGCAGTTCAGCCGGACCCGAAGATGCAGGCTTACCTGGACAATTTGATTGCGGAAATCGGCAAAGCCCAGGAAACCGACGGCTATCTCTACACCGCTCGCACGATCAACCCCGAGCATCCGCATTCGTGGTCGGGACCGAAACGCTGGCTTCGCGATCCCGACCAAAGCCATGAGCTTTACGACGCGGGGCACTTATTCGAAGCAGCCGCCGCACACTACCAGGCGACGGGCGAGACGAATCTGCTCAACATCGCCGTCAAAGAAGCCAACCTGTTGTGCAACACGTTCGGCCCCGACAAGCTCCACATCTGGCCAGGGCATGAGATTGTGGAGATGGGGCTCGCCAGACTCTACCGCGCGACGGGCGACTCACGTTACCTGGACCTCGCGAAGTTCTTCATCGATGTGCGCGGACCCGGCGGCGACGACTATCACCAATCGCGCATCAAGCCGGTGGGCCAGACGGAGGCGGTCGGGCACGCGGTGCGCGCCGGATACCTCTACAGCGGCATGGCGGATGTCGCCGCCCTGACCGGCGATGAACGCTATCTCCACGCGATCGATGCCATTTGGAACGATGCCGTCGGCGCAAAGCTCTACATCACCGGCGGCATCGGCGCCGTCGGCGGCGGTGAGGCGTTCGGCCCCGATTACTTCCTGCCCAACATGAGCGCCTACTGCGAGACCTGCGCCGCGGTTGCGAACGATTACTGGAACGAGCGTCTGTTCCTCCTGCACGGCGATGCCAAGTACGTGGACGTCCTCGAGCGCACGCTATACAACGGGCTGCTCTCCGGCGTCTCGCTCGATGGCAAACGCTTCTTCTACCCGAACCCACTCGAATCAAACGGCCAGCATTCGCGCAGTCCATGGTTCGGTGTGGCCTGCTGTCCCGGCAACATGACGCGCTTCCTGGCGTCCGTTCCCGGTTACGTCTATGCGCAGCAAGGCGACAGCATCTACGTTAATCTCTTTGCCGCCGGAATCGCCCACATCAAGTTGGATAACGGAGCGATGGTCAAAGTGACCCAGGAGACGCGCTACCCCTGGGATGGCGCCGTCAAGCTGACGCTCGCGCCGGCGAAGCCGGGCCAATTCAGCTTCAATGTTCGGATTCCAGGTTGGGCCCGCGGCCAGGCCGTTCCGAGTGACCTGTATAAATTCGCCGACAAGCTGGATGAACCGGTCACGCTGAAGCTCAACGAAAACGCTGTCCCGATTGAGCTGAACAAAGGCTATGTGAGCCTTAGCCGCAACTGGAAGGACAGCGACGTGATTGAGCTGGACCTGCCCATGCCGGTCCGGCGCGTCGCAGCGAATGAAAACGTGCAGGCTGACCGTGGCCGGGTGGCGCTTCAGCGCGGGCCGCTGGTGTATTGCGCTGAATGGCCAGACAATCCGAACGGCAAGGTGCGCAACCTGCTGGTGCCCGACAGCGAGGCGTTCACGGCCGAGTTCGAGCCCAAGCTGTTGAACGGCGTCGAGGTCATCAAAGGCAAAGCTTACACGGTGACCACCGATGACAGTGGCGCGCGGCTGAAGACCGAGCAGGATTTCAAGGCGATCCCTTATTATGCCTGGGCCAACCGTGGCCGCGGGCAGATGGCCGTTTGGCTTGCGAACAACGAGGCTAGCGTGCGCGTGCCTGCCCGGCCTTGCATTGCGTCCAAAAGCAAGGTGACCGTTTCCGGTCGCGGCAAAAACCCCGAAGCCATCAACGATCTGCTCGAGCCGTCGTCATCCAATGATCACGAGAACCCTTTCTTCCATTGGTGGCCGCTGAAGGGAACGGAGGAATGGGTCGAGTACACTTTTGAGAAGCCCGCGGCCGTCTCACAGACCGAGGTTTATTGGTTCGACGACACCGGCGGCGGCGAATGCCGCGTGCCCGCCTCCTGGCGCCTGCTGTACAAGGATGGTGCAGAGTGGAAGCCAGTCGAAACGACCGACACTTACGGAGTCTCCAAAGATAAGTATAACCAGGTTGCCTTCAAACCGGTAACCACCAGCGGCCTGAAACTCGAAGTGAAGTTGCAACCTAACTGGTCCGCGGGCATCCAGGAATGGAAAGTTCCGTAGCAGGCGTTTCGCTCACCCGATCTCTCCCGGTTTTATGACGCGCTTAACAAATGCCGACCCTCTTCGCGCCTGCGGCTGCGGATATGCTCTCCTCCTCGCAACCGCGGTGGCTCCGCTCGCCGCCCCAAGCAGCCTTTTCTCACGCGAACCGGTGTTGACCGCCGCCGCGCCCGCGGCAACCTCGGTGGAAACCAACGCGGTGACTGAGCGCCGGCGCGGGCGTTTTGGAGCGCCGGAGCGTGGAGTCTATAAAGCGCGGATCGCGCCGCACTGGTTTCAGGACAATACGCGGTTTTGGTATCGCAACGATTTACGCGAGAGCGCGAAGGAGTATATTGTAGTGGACGCGGAGCAAGGGACACGCGAGCCGGCGTTCGACCACCAAAAGCTGGCTGCGGCGTTGTCGAAAGCAACTGGCCACCCGTACACGGCCGAACGCCTGCCGTTTTCGGACATCGAGTTTATCGATGAGGGCAAGACCATTCTCTTTGAGGCCGCTGACAAAACATGGCGTTGCGACCTCGGCTCCTACGAATGCAGCGAGCAAAAAGCCGACGCGGCTGCTGAAGTCCAAAAACCATCGGCCGAGGCAGGGCGCGCTCTCCCCAACGCGCCTCGGCAGCGCGAGCGGCCCGCCAACTCCCGCGGCGCGTTGGGGACAGCGCGTCCTACCCCCGAAGATGAGAATAGTCGGCGTGTTCTGTCGCCCGACAGCAAGTGGACCGCCCTCGTGAAAGAACACAACATCTATCTCCATTCGGAGGAGGATGGCGAGGAACATCAACTGAGCCAGGATGGTGAGGAAGGAAAATCCTATGCCCGGATAGGATGGGCCCCGGATTCCCAGGCATTTGTCGCCTGGCGCGTCGAGCCCGGCGAGCGCAAAGAAGTTTATTTGATAGAGTCGTCCCCCAAAGGGGGCGGCCGGGCCATTCTGCATCATCGGCCCTATGCGTTGCCAGGCGACAAATTCGCCACCTACGAGCTGAGCATTTTCGAAGTGGCCAATCGCAAGCAAATCAAGCCGGAAGTGGACCGTTTCGAGCACGAATGGGAATCCCCGCGGTTGCGCTGGAACCGCGACAATCGCCATTTCGCCTACGAGCAGGAAGACCGCGGTCACCAGCGCTTCCGCGTGATTGAAGTGGATTCACACACCGGCACCGCGCGGAACATCATCGATGAAAGCACCGAAACGTTCATTTGGACCGCCCATACCGAAAACGTGAATATCCGGTACGTCAATTGGCTGGAAAAAACCGACGAAATGATATACGTCTCCGAGCGCGACGGGTGGCGACATCTTTACCTGGTCGATACGAAAGAAGGGAAGATAAAGCACCTGATCACTCGGGGCGATTACGTGGTGCGCGGCATCGATTCCATTGATGAGGACAAACGCCAGGTCTGGTTCCGCGCCAGCGGCAGAAATCCGGGCCAGGACCCGTATTTCATCCAGTATTATAGAGTGAACTTCGACGGCACCGGCCTGGTCGCGCTCACCGATGCGAACGGCAACCACTCGGGCCAATATTCACCGGACAGGAAGTACCTCATCGACACCTATAGCCGAGCGGACCTGGCGCCGATCCATGAACTGCGGCGCACCTCCGACGGCGAGCGGGTGTGTCAGTTCGAACAGGCGGATATTTCCGAGTTGAAGGCGACCGGTTGGGAACCGCCGGAGGTGTTCGCCGCCACAGGACGCGACGGCAAGACCGATGTCTGGGGCATCATCTGCCGGCCGGCCAAGTTCGACCCCTCCAAAAGGTATCCTGTGCTCGAACAGGTCTATGCCGGGCCGCAAGGCTCGTATGTTCCTAAGAGTTTCAGCGGGGTGCGCCGGTTCGCCTCGCTAACGGACCTGGGTTTTGTCGTTGCGCAAGCCGACGGCATGGGGACGGCGAACCGTTCGAAAACGTTCCACGATGTCTGTTGGAAGAATCTCAAGGACGCAGGGTTTCTGGATCGGATTCTTTGGCACAGGGCCGTTGCCGCCAAATACCCCTGGTATGACATCACCCGCGTCGGGATCTACGGCACTTCCGCGGGCGGCCAAAGCGCGGCGGGCGCTTTGCTCTTCCATCCGGAGTTTTACAAGGCCGCGGTGGCCAATAGCGGCTGCCATGACAACCGCATGGACAAAGCCTCATGGAACGAGCAATGGATGGGCTATCCCGTCGGGCCGCAGTACGCAGAATCCTCCAACATCGACAACGCCGGCAAGTTACAGGGTTACCTGATGCTGGTGGTAGGCGAAATGGATGAAAATGTTCCACCCGAGAGCACATACCGGTTTGTCGATGCGTTAATCCGGGCGGGGAAGGATTTCGATTTACTGGTGGTGCCCAGTGGCGGCCACGGTGCCGGTGGCGCCTATGGTCAGCGGCGGCTCCAGGACTTCTTTCTGCGCCACCTGCAAGGCATAGAGCTACCGAACCGGAACGCGGAGACCCCCGGCGAGAACTGAGATTCGAAACCGCGTGCATGAAACATGGCATCGACCAGGCCGCCGTTCACAGCAATCGGTGTGAGATCTTAACAACCTGCCGGCGATTGATGGCCACACAAAGGCAGAAAGCGACAAAAAATGGGGCTTTTCGTGTCTTTTCGCGCCTTCTTACGGCAAACCTTTTCAATCCCATCCCGTTGCTTCATTCATGAGTCGCCGCGCGCAACAGTTCCTGGCTTTTGGTGCCGCTGCCTTGTTCTCTGTTATGGTGTTTGGCGCCGCCCCGATTCGCTTCGCTGGCGTGCCGGTTGAACTCAGCCTCTATGAAATCAGTGAGCGGACTTTGGAGATTCAACTCTCGCCTCTCGATGACCACGGCAGGCCGCAGGCCGGCCCCCCCTCGACCGTGCTGGTGCCCTTTAAGCGCGTCGAAAAACTTCGCCTTCGAGAGTTGGACGGCACAAAAGAAGTACGCATTGGCCGCGTGCGCGTGACGCTGGGCGCGCAGCCGCTGGCGTTGGTCATAAGCCGCTCCGATAGAAAGGTGATTCAGCAACTAACCTTCGAAAATACCAATGATATCTCTGCGGTCACGTTCCGCACCGACTCAGTCGTCCTGGGCCTCGGGGAAGGCGAACAGCAATTCGACCGTCGCGGCCACTCGTATCGCATGGTGAACGGCCAAGTCGCTCCCTGGCTCGCGACTCACGGCGCGACAATTCCAGTGCCCTTTCTTATCGGCACCGAGGGCTGGGCGATGTTGGTGCACCGGCCCTGGGGCGAATTCGATTTGCGCGGCGGCAAAGGGCGTTTTTTGCCCGATTCTCGCACCTCGAGAAGAGAACCGTTGGAAGTATTTATCAGCGCTCTGGACCAGCCGGCGGATGCGATGGCAGAGTACATCCGGCTTACGGGAGCGCCCGTCATGCCTCCCAAATGGGTGCTCGGTTATATCCAATCACATCGCACGCTTGCCGGGCCGGCCGACCCACTGCAAATCGCGCAGACTTTTCGTGACAAAAACCTGCCTTGCGACGCGCTGATCTACCTCGGCACCGGCTACTGCACCAACGGCTGGAACACGGGCCATGGTTCGCTCGAATGCAACCCGAACGCATTTGACCGGCCGGCCGAGCGGCTTAGCGCCCTGCATAACCTCCATTTCAAGGTCGTCCTCCATGTTAACCACGCGCCCCGCGATTTGTTTGGCGCCTCCATGTACGAATCCTCCGATTCCCCACTCCACATCCGCAACTATTGGGCCCGGCATCGCGCGGACTTCGCAATGGGCGTCGATGGCTGGTGGCCGGACGACGGTGACGAGCTGCCCATCGAAGCGCGCCTGGCGAGGCACCGATGCTACTACGAAGGGCCCTTGCTGGACCGCCCCGACACGCGGCCTTGGAGTCTGCACCGCAATGGCTACGCCGGGGCAGCGCGCTATGGCGGCTGGTTGTGGTCGGGTGATGTGCAATCGCGTTGGGCCACGCTTGCGGCGCACGTGCCGGTGGGAGTAAACCACTCGCTCAGCCTCACCCCGTTTTGGGGCTCGGACACCGGTGGCTTTGTTCCAACCCCCGAGCTAACGGGCGAACTCTACCTCCGTTGGTTCCAGTTCTCGGCATTCAACCCGCTCTTTCGTTCGCATGGCCGCACCTGGCATCTGAGGCTTCCGTGGGGTTGGAACACCGGCGGGCCGGGGCCCATCGAGTCGCGCGATGTGACCGACCGTTCCGAGTTGCGCAACCCGGAGGTCGAACCAATCTGCCGGACATATCTAGACCTGCGTTATCGGTTGCTGCCTTACAATTACACGTTGCTGCGAGAGGCGTGCGATACCGGCCTGCCACTCATGCGGGCGCTGTGGCTTCATTACCCCGCTGACCCCGAAGCGGTGAAGCTCGGCGACGAATACCTTTGGGGTCGAGACCTGCTGGTCGCGCCAGTTGTCGAAAAAGGCGCGAAGTCCCGTCGCCTCTACCTCCTCGCGGGAACCTGGTATGACTGGTGGACGGGCGAGCGAGTTGATGGCGGGCGCTGGATTGACCGTCCAGTGGATCTTGCAACAATGCCTCTCTATGCCCGCGCCGGCTCGATTATCCCGCTCGACCCCGTCCGCCAATACACGGGCCAAACAGTGTCCGAACCCACCACACTCCGCGTCTATGCGGGTGCCAACGGCGCCTTCACTCTCTATGATGATGACGGTGAGAGCCTCGATTATATGAAGAACCGTGCGACCTGGACCCGCATGACCTGGGATGAGCAGCGGCGGACATTCACAACCGAGCCTGACCCCCGCTCGAAGCTGAAGCTGGCCGAGCCGCGCAAGTTCGATGTCGTCCTGGTGCCCGAGGGTTCGCACAAATCCTTGGAGTACACCGGGCAGAGAGTCGAGGTGAAGTTCTAAACCAAGGCACAGTCTGTATGCGCAAAGTCAACACGAAGGACATCCCCGAATTAACCTGGTCGTCCCCGAAAGGAAAGTTCGGCGGCGCCGGTCAGGAAATCTCGGAAGAGCTGGGACGAAAACCGGACTCGACCGACCTAAGGGAACGGCACCCGTTCGACGTCGAGATTTCCCGAATTCCGCCGGGCAAGAGCGCCTGTCCCTATCACTCTCATAGCGCGCAATGGGAGTTCTACCATGTGATCTCGGGCGCGGGTGTCGTTCGGCACCAGGATGGAACAACGCCTATCGTGGCCGGTGACGCCTTCATCTTCGAACCGGGTCAACCTCACGAACTCATCAATGACGGGAGGGACGATTTGGTGCTGTACGTCGTCGCCGACAATCCAATCGGCGAATCCTGTCATTATCCTGATAGCAAGAAATGGCTGGTGCGTTCGCCTGAGCGCCGCATTATCCGGTCCAATGACATCAACTACTACGATGGAGAGGAATGAAGGCCTTGGGCTGGTCCTCGGGCTCTTAATCGCACTTCCGGTTTCCGCCGCGCGACCTCCCGGCCTTGCAAGCAACGAGCTTCCAGTCAAAATCCAGGTTAACGCAGCCCGCCGAAGAGGCGAGCTGACACCCATCTGGCGCTTCTTCGGCGCGGACGAGCCGAATTACGCGACTATGCCCAACGGCCAAAAACTTATTGGCGAGCTGGGCGCGCTTGCGCCAGACCACGTCTATTTTCGCGCGCACAACCTCCTCACTTCGGGTGACGGCACGCCTGCCCTCAAGTGGGGCTCGAGCGGCGTTTACACCGAGGACGCCCAGGGCAAACCCGAATTTCATTGGGCCATCCTCGACGGCATCTTCGATACCTATCGCCAACGCGGGGTCCGGCCCTACGTGGAAATCGGCTTTATGCCGGAGGCGCTATCGGTGCAACCGGAGCCCTACCGACATCATTGGACGCCGGCGGCGAAATACGACGAGATTTTCACCGGCTGGGCGTATCCGCCGAAGGACTACGCAAAGTGGGGTGATTTGGTGTTCGAATGGGCAAAACATTGTGTCGAGAAATACAGCAGAGCTGAGGTCGAATCGTGGTATTGGGAGGTATGGAACGAGCCGAACATCGGCTACTGGCGCGGCACGCCCCAGGAATTCCTTAAACTGCACGATTATGCCATCGACGGCGTGAGGCGCGCTCTACCAACGGCCCGAGTCGGCGGCGCGGATGCGGCGGGCAGCGGCGGGCGGTTTACCCGCAATTTTCTCGAGCACTGTTTGCGCGGCACCAATTACGCCACGGGGAAGAGCGGAACACCGTTGGATTTTGTTTCTTTCCATGCCAAGGGCGCGCCCACGTACGTTGAAGGGCACGTGCGGATGGGCATCGCCGCCCAACTTCGCACTATGGAGGACGGCTTTCGCATCGTTGCGTCTTTCCCGGAGTTGAACGGCAAGCCAATTGTCATCGGCGAATCCGATCCGGAAGGTTGCGCCGCCTGCCAGGGACCCTCGCTCGCTTATCGCAACGGCACGATGTATTCGAGCTACACCGCGGCGTGTGTCGCGCGCGAATACGAACTGGCGGACAAACATGGCGTGAATCTCGAGGGCGCGCTGACCTGGGCCTTCGAATTTGAAAACCAGCCTTACTTCGCCGGGTTCCGTTCATTGGCGAGCAACGGCCTCGACAAGCCGGTGCTCAACGTGTTCCGAATGTTCAGCCGCATGGGCGGCCATCGCCTCGACGTATCCAGCGACCACGAGGTGTCGCTGTCCGCCATGCTGGCGGCGGGAGTCCGCGCGGAGCCGGATGTAGCCGCGTTGGCCAGTCTCGATCAGAACAAACTCTTCATCCTGACCTGGCACTATCACGACGATGATTTGCCGGGCCCCAAGGCCGCGGTAGAGCTGGCCATTGATGGGCTGCCACTTGCGCAGGGCGAAGCTATGCTACGGCATTTCCGCATCGACGCCGACCACAGCAACGCTTTCGTTGCCTGGCAACGGATGGGCTCGCCGGCGCAACCTACAGGCCAGCAATACGCACTACTCGAAAAAGCGGGCCAACTCGCCGAGTTGCATGGGCCGGAAACCATTCCCGTGAAGGAAGGTCACGTCGTCGTGCGTTTCAACCTCCCCCGACAGGCCGTGTCGCTCCTCGAGCTGAGCTGGTGACACCCCGTTTTCACGACTCCTGGAATGCTGCATCTCCCAAACCGGAGCGCGCTGAGTTTGTCGCGAAGCGTATGGAATGCGTGGAGCTTGTTCCCAGGGTTTCGCGGCTGCATAATGCAGTCATGTCACTGTCCGTCGGTTCGAGCATTCGCCTGCGCGGCACAGGGAGGCATCCCGCATTGATGGAGTTGGCCGCGAGCGCTCGGCAGGGCGTTCTTAACTTCCTGCTCATTGGCGCGCTGGGGTGCGCAAACGCGTGCTCGGGCGAAGCCGCCGCCGGAGCCTCGAGTGAGCCACTCATGTGGCCGGCGATCACCCGCCAAACCCGGCCCTGGGCCTATTGGTGGTGGATGGGCAGCGCCGTGGATGAAACGAATCTCACCCGCGAATTGCAGCGATATCACGAGGCAGGCCTGGGCGGCATTCATATCATCCCAATCTACGGCGCCAAAGGATACGAAAACCGGTACATCGACTATCTCAGCCCAAAGTGGATGGAGATGCTTGGGTTTACGGCGCGAGAAGCGCAGCGATTGGATATGGGTGTCGATATGACCACCGGCACAGGCTGGTGCTTTGGCGGACCTCATGTTACGGACCAGGAGGCCAACGCGTCAGTTACGGTGAAAACCTTACAGGTAACTGCTGGCTCAAACCTTACTGAAGCGATCGATTTGAAGGCCGCCCAAGCCGTGATGGCGTTCTCCTCAACCGGCGAGTGCCTGGACTTGACCAACCGCGTTCAAAGCGACGGCCGGCTCGATTGGTCCCCGCCGACGGGCTCCTGGCAGGTTTATTTTGTGTCTCAGCGGCCTTCGGGCCAGAAAGTGAAACGTGCGGCGCCCGGCGGGCGGGGACACATGCTGAACCTCATCTACCCGGAAGCGATGCGCCATTACCTGCAATGGTTCGATGACGCGTTCCGCGGCTACACCGGACCAAAGCCCCGCGCCCTGTACCACGACCCGTACGAATACCGCTCGGACTGGGCACCCGATTTTTTTTGCGCAATTCGAAAAGCGCCGGGGCTACCGATTGCAAACCGAACTCCCAGCGCTCTTCAGCAACCGCGGACGGGGCTCTGAGCACCAATCAATAGTAACCGACCCCGACCATATCGCCCGCGTAAAGGCCGACTATCGCGAAACCATCTCGGACGTGATGGCCGAGGAGTCCTTACCTTCGTGGGCTGAGTGGTCGCGCGCGAACGGGTTTTTGACACGTAACGAAGCGCACGGCTCGCCCGGCAATTGGCTGGACCTTTATGCGGTCGCGGACATTCCCGAGACCGAGATGTTTTCGAAGGACCGGAACAAACTGGTTTCTAAGTTCGCTTCGTCGGCGGGGCATATCGCCGGCAATAACCTGATCGCAGCCGAGACCGGCACGTGGTTGAAGGAACATTTCACCGAGACGCTGGCGGACATGAAATACCTGATGGACGATATGTTCCTCTCCGGCATCAACCACGTTTTTTACCACGGCACCTGCTATTCGCCTGATGACGCACCCTGGCCGGGATGGGTGTTTTATGCTTCCTATGAAATGAATCCGCGCAACTCGATTTGGCGCGATGTGCCTGCCCTGAACGCCTACGCCGTGCGATGCCAGGCGGTGCTTCAGTCAGGCCAGCCGGACAATGACATACTCCTCTACTGGCCCATCCATGACCTCTGGCACAATCCGGTCGGGCTGGTTCAACCGCTCACGGTGCACGCCCGTGAGTGGTTCGAGGATCGACCAGTGGGCCGGGCCGCCGAGCAGCTTTGGAAGCGAGGTTACGCTTTCGATTACATTTCTGACCGCCAGTTGGCCAGCGCCAGGGAGGCGAGAGGCTGTATCCAAGTGACTGGAGGCAATTTTCGCGTGTTGGTGGTGCCCCTGACGCAGCATCTTCCGCTCGAAACGTTGCGGGCGATGCTCGCGCTCGCGAAATCCGGCGCGACCCTCGTCTTCGAAGGGAGCTTGCCCGCTGATGTCCCCGGCTGGGGCAACCTCGAACGGCGCCGCGAAGAGTTCAAACACTTGCTCGCTGAGCTCAGGCTTGAAAACACCGACAAGCCGGGCCTTAGGGAAGCGAAGTTGGGGAAGGGACGTGTGCTGGTTGGTGACCTCGAAACGGCAATGGCGGCGGCGGGCGTGCCTCGTGAACCGCTGTTCGATCACCCGGAGCTGATGTGCGTGCGCCGTACATTCGCGGGAGGAAGGTACTACTTCATCGCCAACCGTTCCGGCAAGCCGGCATCAAGGACTGGATCTCGCTAGCCCGACCGGTCCGGTCCGCGCTGGTGATGGAACCGCTCTCGGGTCGGACGGGCGCTGCGCTTTTGCGTCCCGGTGCCGAGGGCGCCTCCGAGGTTTTTCTTTCACTTCAGCCAGGTGAGTCTTTAATCGTGCGCAGTTTAGCCAGGCAGGAGCCGATTGGCGAGCCCTGGACCTACTGGGACCCATCCGGTACCGCAGTCGAGGTGCCAGGGCCGTGGCAGTTGACTTTCCTCGCTGGCGGTCCTGAACTCCCGGCGCCGGTCCGAATGCAGCGACTCGTTTCCTGGACTGAGTCGAGCGATACAAACGCGCAGCGGTTTGCGGGTGCCGCTCGATACAGCACGTCTTTTTATCAACCCAAGATGGCGTGGGAGCATTGGCAACTGGACCTGGGAAAAGTGTGTCAAAGCGCTCGCGTTCGTCTGAACGGCCAGGACCTTGGGACGCTTATCACGCCGCCGTTCCATGTCGTCATCGGCACGCTCAAGCCTAAAGACAATCTGCTTGAAGTTGAGGTAACTAACGTTTCGGCGAACCGGATCCGCGACCTCGACCGGCGCAGCGTGAAATGGAAGAACTTTTACGACATCAACGTCGTAAGTCTCGATTACAAACCTTTTGATGCCTCACGTTGGCCGTTGACCGATTCCGGCCTGCTGGGACCGGTAACGCTGACGCCCATCATACCTATAAAATGGCGTTAACGCCTCGTGAATTATAAATGCGGGCCTTGCAGCGCAAACAGGCTACATACGTCGCGAAGTTCCGCTTCGCGGGGTCTAAATTCCCTGCTCCGGGGCCTCTTATTTGGTCTCGGGCTGGCTTTCCATGCTTTCTGCGCTCAGCCACAACCCAGTACGCAGGAGACGCTCAGAATCTCGGCTCTCTTCCTCATCGGTGATTCGACCGTGCGCAACCACACGCGTGGACAGTTGGGCTGGGGAGACCCAATTGCGAACTGGTTTGACCCGGCGAAGATCGTCGTCCTCAACCGGGCGCTGGGAGGACGCAGGAGCCGCAGCTTCTTGATCGAGGGACTCTGGGACAAAGTTCTGGGTGATAGGAGGCCGGGCGATTTTGTTCTGATGCAGTTCGGGCACAACGACGGCGGATCACTTACCGATGGTCGGGGGCGTGCGTCGTTGAAAGGGACCGGCCCGGAAACCAGCGTCATCACCAACCAGACCACAGGGACAATCGAAACGGTCCACACCTATGGCTGGTATATGCGGAAATATATCGCCGACGCGAAGGCGAAAGTAGCCACGCCTATCGTATTGTCGCTCGTGCCGCGCAAAATCTGGAAGGATGGAAAAATCGCTCGCGGGAATAACGACTACACCAAATGGGCGGGTGAAGCGGCGAATGCGGAGGAGGCTGCGTTCGTAGACTTGAATGACATCGTCGCCAGGCATTACGAAGAACTTGGGCCGGAAAAGGTAAACGCTCTGTTCGGCGATGAACACCCCCACACGAACGAGGGAGGTGCAAACCTCAACGCTCAATGTGTTCTCGAGGGTTTGCGAGCACTGAAGAATTGCGAGTTAGTGAAGTATCTTGCTGAATCGGGGCGGGGACAGCCACGTCCCCGTAGCGAAGGCGGCGAAGGAGAACAGTCGGGGACGTGGCCGTCCCCGCCCCAATCCTTGGCACCTGCGTCGGACTACGCCTTCGGGGCCGATCTTTCGTTTCTTAAGCAGGCTGAGGACCGGGGCGGGGTATTCAAGGATAGCGGCGAGGCCAAACCAGGACTGCAGATCTTCAAAGACCATGGTTACAACTGGGTTCGGCTGCGGCTGTTTCACACGCCGACGCGGTTGCCCAACACCCAGGAATACACCATCGCCCTGGCCAAAGATGCGAAGAAGCTCGGGTTCAGGTTTCTGTTGGATTTTCATTACTCCGACACGTGGGCCGATCCGGCCAAGCAATTCCTCCCGAAAGCTTGGGAAGGCAAATCCCACGCCGAATTGGTGCAGGCGGTTTTCGAATACACGCGGGACACGATTGCCGCCTTCCGCCAGGCCAGCGTCTTGCCCGACATGGTCCAGCCAGGCAACGAAATCATTCATGGCCTGCTTTGGCCCGACGGTAAACTGCCCGAGCATTGGGACAATTTCGCGGAACTGGTGAAAGCCGGCATCCGTGGTGTCGAGGCGGGCCGCGGCGAGGGCCCGCGTCCCCGCATCATGATCCACATCGACGGCGGCGGCGACTTGAAGGGAACGAAGTGGTTCTTCGACAAGCTGAGTTCGTATGATGTCGCTTACGATGTCATCGGCCAATTTACTATCCGTGGTGGCATGGAACTTTGCTCGACTTGCGCGAGAACCTTGCGTTCATGGCCAAGACCTACCAGAAAGACATCGTCGTGGTTGAAACCGCTTACAGTTGGAGGCCCGCGGAATACAGAACCAAACCGGCTCCGTTTCCCGAGACGCCCGAGGGCCAAAGAGAGTTCCTCGAGGAAGTCAGCCGGCTCGTGCTCGCGACTCCGCATCAGCGGGGCAAAGGCGTGTTCTGGTGGGAACCGGCGGTGGCGACTGGTATCAGGAGTCGAGGCATGTTTGATAACGAACGCAATGCGCTGGCGGTCATCACTGTCTCCGACAAGTGCAACGAGAAGTAATACGGGCGATGACCTTATCTCGCGAAGTCCTGCGACCCTGCGACTAATCTGCCAAGAGCTGCTCTATTGTTCGAACGAAAACCAGTAACCAACCCCAATCCTGCCCGTCTGGACTTCCGATGCGCCGCATCCTGGTCCCGGCCTTAGCATTGTTGTTCGCGCGGATTCTTGGTTTCGCGGGGACGGAAATCTATTCGCCGAGGGATTCGTCCCCAGGCGGCACGGAGGTCACGCTTGCCGAAGATGCCGGCTCCTTCACTCTGGGCAATGGGCTCATCACTGCTCGCATTGAAAAGCGGTCGGGAAAACTCGTTTCGCTCGGCTACAAAGGCCTCGAGTTGCTCGGCCGCAACCGTGGCGGAGCTAACGGCGGCTTTTGGTCCTCGGTGGGGAACGGCCGCCCCGGGTCTTCCAACACCGCCGCCGTCCGCGTTAATCCCGCTGACAACGGCGGCTCGCGCGCCGAAATCTCCTGCCAACTGCACAACGACCCGAGTTCGCCCACCGCCCGGTCGATGCGGATTATCGCTACGCTTTGGCGCGAGGAGAGTCCTGCCTCTACGTCTATGCGGCCCTGAAGCATCAGCCGGGTTACCCCGCTTTCGGGGTCGGCGAAGCGCGCTATTGCCTGAAACTCAATCCCGACGTTTTCGATTATCTAAGCGTCGATGCCGACCGCCAGCGACTCATGCCAAGAGGTTACGACTGGGACCGTGGAGCGCCGTTGAATGTTAAAGAAGCGCGCCGAATGACGACTGGCGTCCATAAAGGTGAGGCGGAGCACAAGTACGACTATTCGGCGGTGCTCTCTGAGACGCCGGCTTACGGGTGGTCCAGCACCAGGGACAAAGTTGGCCTTTGGTTGATTAACCCGAGCATCGAGTATCTGGGCGGCGGCCCCACCAAGGCTGAGTTGACCGGCCACCTGGATGTCAATCCTGGCGGCCTGCCCACTCTGTTGAATATGTGGGTCGGCAGCCACTACGGCGGCACGACCATCTCGGTGGCCACGAACGAAGCCTGGACCAAAGTCGTCGGGCCGTTTGCGTTGTACTGCAATTCATCGCTCACCTTGGCTCGTTCGGACACCAATGCTCAGCGCACCCTGTGGCAGGACGCCCTTGTGCAAGCTGCACGGGAAACCGGGCAGTGGCCTTACGCCTGGGTTTCGGACCCGGATTATCCTCCCTCCGCAGAGCGGGCCAGCGTGAGCGGAGAACTGGTTCTCCGCGATCCCTTCGCGCCCGGCGCCACGATGAGCAACATCTGGGTGGGGTTGGCGGCCCCGGATTATGAGCCGTCGAGGCTCGGCCTTGGTTTCGGGGCCAAGAGGCTGGCCACAAACTCTCCGGCTTCCGGCCTCCCCTACACCAATGCATCGGGGCGCTGGCCCGCCTACGTGTACGGACGGGCAGGGCTTCCTCCCTATGTCGATTGGCAGCGGGACGCGAAATTCTACCAGTTTTGGACCCGCGCGGATGCTCAAGGCCGGTTCGTTATTCGTCACGTCCGCGCCGGCACTTATACGCTGCATGCGATAGCGGATGGCATGCTGGGCGAATTCGCCCTCACGAACGTTACGGTCACCGCAGGCGACAACAGATCGCTGGGACAACTGGTCTGGACGCCACTGCGCTTTGGCCGGACGCTCTGGGAGATCGGCTTTCCCGATCGCACCGCTCGCGAATTCAGGCACGGCGACCATTACTGGCAGTGGGGGCTCTACTTCGATTACCCGAAAGAGTTTCCGAAGAACGTCAACTTTGTCATCGGCAGGAGCGATTGGCGCCGTGATTGGAACTACGTGCAACCGCCACGCATCGAGACCAGGAACGTTCCCGCGGTTGGAGAGGACGAGGAACAGAACGAGGCCGCGAACCAGCCACGAGCGCCTTTTGAGCCGGGCGATGTCCGCAGCACGACCTGGTCGATTAAATTCGACCTGCGGGAGCCCGCGCACGGCACCGCGACCCTGCGTCTGGCGTTTTGCGGGACCCATGTGGGCTGCCACGTTGAGGCTTTTGCCAACGGCAAGCCAATTGGCGATACCGGCCTATTGCCCTCTACAAGCGCAATGCAACGCGATGGCATCCGGGCGTATTGGGTTGAAAAAGACCTCAGCTTCGACGCCAACCTGCTCACTCGCGGCACGAACGTCATCAAACTGCTCTCCCACGCCAACAGTTGGTCTCAGGGCATCATGTACGACTGTGTTCGGCTTGAGTTAAACCATACAGAGCCGGAGCATTGAAACGGAGGAGGAGTGGATGCCGGAGGGGGGACAGGGAGGGGGTGTGTGTTAGGGGTCTCCAGGGTGCTACAGTGCTACAACCCGCATAGAACCGAGTGATTTTGCGCCATCAGGGTGCTACAAAGATGCTACAAGGGTGTTACAAAGTCTCAAGTCCCAGGTCCCAAGTCCCAGGTCCCAAGTCCATGGTGACCCTGGCTATGAGAGGCGTTTAAGCCCGAGCAAGCCGGTGAAATTCTCGCTGGCGTCGAACGAACATCACCAGCCCGGCCGCCAGCACAGCCAGGGCAGCGAAGTGATAGCCGGTCAGGCTTCGGATGAGGCGGGGTTCGTCGCGGAGGAATTCGTGCAGGAAACGGAAGGCGCCGTAAGCAATGAGGTATAAATGAAAGTGCTGGCCAGGAAGCGTCCCCGCTCTCCGAAGGCAATAGAGGCCGGCAACCGCAAGAAGATTGAAAAGGATTTCGACGGGGACAGCCGGCCACCGGGGATGGCCGGAAGCATCGCTCACGGCGAACCAGGCCGGCAGGCATTCGATGCCTTGGCAGCACCCGTGAAGCCAACAGCCGATGCGCCCCAGGATAATTCCGACCGGCACAATCAGCGCAAACCAATCTCCGGTGACACCCGAATAACCCGTCACACGCTTGGCCAGTTCGACCGCTGCGTAGCCGCCGAGCAACCCGCCAAGGATACTCTTGCCG
The DNA here is from genome assembly GCA_035566435.1 of Candidatus Acidiferrum sp. Taxonomy (GTDB): domain Bacteria; phylum Verrucomicrobiota; class Verrucomicrobiia; order Limisphaerales; family UBA8199; genus DATMRF01. The sequence continues at coordinate 87,040 of DATMRF010000120.1, read as the reverse complement.
GTGGCCAGTTGGAGCCAAATGTCCGGTTCTCCCAGGTGCAGGTAACCTTCGGCCAGGAAATACACGGCTTTGGCTCCAAGAAACGCACCCGCCAGCGCCGCCAGGTAAAGAGTCAACAACCTCCCGTCCCGCCGGGCCACGCGCGACCACAGGGCGAGACTCGCGGTGATGCCCCCGAGCATCAGCCAGCTATAAGGCGTCAGGCTCACGGGGAAGCTTTGACGTCGGCGAAGCCAGAGTAGTAGCGGCAAAAGGAATCGAGTTTTCCGTCCGGCCGAATGACGTGCGTGCAACACCGGTCGATGCGGTCATCATCCCAGGTCCAGGCATCCATGAAGGGTTTGATGAAGAGGCGGAAGGTGTTGGACTCATTCATCTCAAACCGCCGCAATAGTTCTCCCAAAGGTTCTGATTCGCAGCCGCAGCGGACGAGGTCCTCCAGGTCGTAACGGACCTTGTCGCGTAGAAAATCCTGGACTTGTGAAAAATCAACAAAATCGCTGACCGAACAGGTGGCGCCATTAACTTTAAGCAGGTAACCGATCGTGGCACAGTTTGGGTCCCCGCACGGTAAGGGAGTGAAATCCTCCAAGCGCAGGCGGCCGTTCGATTGCTCCACCGCCGCCAGGATGATGTCCGCGGTATTCAAACGAGCTTCCGCAGGCGCGGGCGCGCGCCGGCCGGAATGGAACAACGGCTGGAACGAGACACCACGGATATGGGGGAATTGCAGGCCAAATTCAATCGCTCGCCAAATGCTGGGTAGGTTTTCGCCGGTGACTGTCATGGCCAGCGTGATGGGCAGGTTGATCCCGGCGCACCGTTCGATCGCCTGGTGTCGTATCGAGCGCAAGTCGGCGCCGCGCAACCGGCGCTGCCCCTCAAGCTGGACGCCGTCGAATTGAAGATAGAGTTGAATATGGCCATGCCGAGCGGCATGCGCCAATTCCCAGGCGAACGTTTCATCCGTAGCAATGCGCACGCCGTTGGTGTTCAGGAGCAGATAATCGATTTGGGGGTTGGCTTGCACCCAATCTACCAATTCGAAGAATTGCGGGTGGAGCGTCGGCTCGCCGCCGGAGAGTTGCAGGATCTCAATGCCGCCTTTGCGGTCGATCACCCCCTGAATCCGTTCCTTCAAATCGTCCAACGGAACCGCATCCACGCTGCTGTTCCCGCTCAGCGGCGAGTCAGCATAGCATGTCGGGCACGAAAGATTACAGGAATTGACGATCTCAATCAGCGCCAGGCAAGTGGAGAGCTTTTCAAATGGACCAGCGCCGCGGCCGCCCGCATTGCGTCCAAGCGTCCCGGTAGCGGAGCCACTGGCCGCGCAACAAGCATTGCCCGCCTCTCGCGTCCCGTTTGCCCCGGGTGCGTAGCTGGTCAAGTCGGCCTCGTTGCACCCGCACGAGTTTTCCGGTTTGCCGTTCGCCAGCCAATAAAAGCGGGCGTCCGAAGCGATGCACACGGAAAGTTCCCCGTGCGCGGGGCAAGTCCGCCGAAGATAGACTTTGGCCGGCGTCAGACCCGTAATCCAGACCTCGGCCGGGCAGGGCGCATGACAACTTGGGCACCGGCTCAGCGTGCGTTTGAGCAAGCGTTCGCCCACGTTCATCTTAGGAGCGGACGCGAGGAGGCTCATGGGTCGAAGGGTTTTGCCATGCATCCCAGCCTTTTCACATCGGCTCCTTCCATTTAGAGCTTGTCTTAAGCGGCGGAGCGTCGGGTCGGCTGGCCGGGCATCCCCCGCGGGTAAAGGGCCAGATAGGCTCCGGTGATCAAACCTGCGGCGATGATTCCAAACGCCGCCTGTTGCCAGGTGACGACCCCGCGAGCTAGGTAAACCAACCCGAGCACGCATTCAAGCGCGCCACGCGCGATGCCAACTTGAATCCACACCAGATGCCGCAGCGGTTGGGTGGCCGCGACGACGTAACCGATCCCCATCGTCGCAAAAACACAACCCCACAGTCCAATCAGGTAACTGACCGCCGCAGGCAAATCATTGAACCGGAAGGCTATTTCCACCTGTCTCGGAGCGAAAATCAGCAGCGCGCCCAAAAGGAACAGGATGGCCGCATCAAGCATCATCAGGTAGCGCAGGAGAGAGAATTTCACGGGTGCCAAATCCTTTCAATGGAACCCGCCGGTCAGCAGGGCGCAGCCGGCAAAAAGCACCCCCACACCAACGGCGGCCATGCCTGCCATAATGAGCAGGACCATCAACAGCACACGAAACACGCTCATCATCTCGGAGCCGGCTGACGGGGTGCTGATTGGCGGCGGGTCGGTTAACTTAAATTGGAAGCCGCATGCCGGGCACTTGCGAGAGTTGCCAACCGTCACAAAAGCCACGTCGTTCTTGCACTGCGGGCAAAAGGCCACTGCCTCGTTCATAGTGGTTCATTAGGACGGAGAATATGTGGCATAACGCAGACCAATTGTCACGGGCCGAATTCAGCGCCCCGCCTAGACCGTATCAAAACTTTTGACTCAGAAACGGATCTAAATCGAGGCGTCGCCGACATCGCCTTGATCGCGCTGGGCGCTGCCGGCGCATCTATTGGCTTAACCGGAAAAACTGCTGGGTGCGGGAGATAGGATTCGTCACCGTGTTCTGCCCGTTGACAACGGTTGGCCCTGGAGAAACCGTAGTCCAGGCCGCTTGTGAAACCAGGTTCGTTGCAGACTGCACAGTGAACCCCGTGGCGTTGGTCGGCCACGTCAAAATCAACTCTGTTCGGGAACGAGTGACCGTGAGTCGCGGCCCGGGGTTGGTCGTGACGGTTAGGTTATCCATCGCAAACCATGTGCCGCCTGCGTAGGGGGGGTCGCTGTAACTGTAACCGCTGTGAGGCGTCCCGCCAAAGGCTCGAAACAAAACCTGGTCAACGCCGGCGTAGTTGAAGCTGATCAGCGTGGGAGCAGTCGCGCTCAAGGTATATGATCGGTCATAGAGGAGCGTGCCGCCGGCATAACCTTGGGCTTCAAGCTGCAAGTTGTCATTCCATGCCGCCGTGAAGTAAGCCGACATGACGCTAAAAGGCGTTCCATTGCTGATGCTCGCCGGATTCCCGTTCCGATTGAACACCACATTCTTTGACGACACCACGGCCGCCTGATAGCCGCTATTGGTGTCAATTGCTCCAGCGGTGACGCCAAAGTTGGTCCAGGTTAGCCCATTATAGTTCGTCGGTACCTCACTATAGTAATAGTTGCTTCCATTAAAGACCTGAAGGTCATTTGTTGTCGTGAGGTCATCAAAGGTTATGAGTTGGCCTTGTCCGTAAACGCCCGTCCCGGAGCACAGGATTGCGCCGGCCGAAGCTGCCACCCGGAGCAGTAAGCAACAGAGTTTTGCGCGCGCCATATCTTATCCTTTCTCAGCGGCGCACCTCGAGCGTCCGCCAGTATTCATGTTAACTGTCAATTTACCTTACGGCTTGCATAGTCTAGCAAAGGTGCGAATAAAGCAGACGGCCAGCCAGGCGTAACAGAGGCAACGGGAGCCAGTGAAACACGCGACTGGAAGTTTCACCGGCGGGACGGCTCGCGCCGGTGAACGCGCGCTTCAGAAAATCATACCGGCAATACTCAATCTTCTCCTCGCGGGCTCCGAATGCGAGTTTGTAGCGCCGCAAACCCTCGTTGGCCAGCGAGGTCCGGCCCAGGTGAAGACTCGTGAATCCATCCGCGGCAAGACGCTTGATCGCCTCCCACATCACAAGGTTATTGGGGCGCAAATGCTGAAAGGCATAGTTAGAAGCCCCGAACTTGAAGATAGCCTGGCGGCCGTGGCAGAAATAGACCGCGGCGGCAACCGGCAGTTTCCCCGTTCGCACGGTCACGATAAACCCATGCCCGGGCTCGAGCACGTGCCGACGGATGTATTCAAAAAACCTGAATCCCTGGGGAGGCACTCCGTGCCGCCGCCGCGTCAGGTTGTGCAGCCAGTAAAAGTCCCGCATCGACTCCTGACTGTTGTCGAATGCGATTTGCAGCCCGGACGCTTCCGCCCTCCGCACGTTGCGCTGCGTTGCGCTCTTGAAGCCATTAAAGAGGGTCTGGCGTCCCCGATCGAGGGCGATGGAGTGACCATAAAACACGAGGGCTGGCGAGGAGCCTGGCCACTCGTGACGGCGAGTTCTGCACTCAAGGTAGCGCCAGTTGCGTTCCGGTCCCTTCTCCAACGCCATGTTGTGGAGTCGTGCGCCATCCACGTCCCGGGTCCTAAGCAGACCGCAGAAATCGGTGAAAGGGAGCGAAACGCCACGGCGGCCGGTCCATGGGCTGGAAACTTCCATGACCGGCAGGAGCTCCTCCAATTCGCCATTTACCAACCGGCAAAAATAGAAAGGGCGGTGGCCGTAGGATTCCTGAAGCACCCGCGCCCAGGCTCTTCCGTGGAAAAATGAAGTTTCAGAATGTCCGGCCACCAATGAGTCCCAGCCCGGATGTGTCAGCGGATCAAGCACGACCGTGTGCTCGCGCCGGGGAGATTTCGAAGCCGCAATGTCCGAGCACCGCACTGCCAGGTTAGAACGAGAGTTGGGAGCGGTGGCGATTGCCGATGCCCCAGGATCAATTGTTGCCACCGAAGCCAAAGGGCTCACGCTGCTCGGTAGTGGCTTCATCCCTTTCAGGCTAACTCCATAGGTTCACCCTTACCAGTAGGCGCTTGCCCCAATATTACGGGTGCGGAAGCCTCCCGCTTCCAACCCCGGAGCGCCGGCTAGCCCAAGGCTCCGTCTGTCGCTGGCAGTCCCGCCCGCCAGCCTCCTTCAGCTCCATCGCCGGGCACGCCCGCGCTCAGAGCTGATGCCGAAGTTGGTGCTTGATTGCGGCACGGTCGGGCACATGATTTCCGTACAGATGGAGAAAAATGAGACAAGTCAAAAAGTAATTCTCCCTTACCCGCGGAGCGTCGAAAATCAACTTCCCGGCATTCCTGCCGTGAGCGACGATGTCGCGGCGGTCGCAGAGGTCCTCGACTGCGTCCAGGACTCGCTGCGCAACTGGCTCATCGGAGGGATCGCGACCCTCAAAGGCAGGCCCGAGAGCTGGGGGTTCTGCGGCGCCCGCATCACCAACGCTCTCGATCAGCTCCGCGTGGCCCTCAGCGCCACACCCGCGAGGAGCCCGCGACTCCTCGAATGCGGCTCGGGCTTCGGCTTCATTGCGGCCCTGGCGCGGGAGCTCGGCTTCACAGTGACCGGGATCGAGATCGAGCCCGGCTACATCGAGACGTCCCGCCGCCTCTTCCCCTCGGTCCGGATCGAGGAGGCCGATCTCCTGACCTTCGACCGCTACGGCGCGTTCGACGCCGTTTACTACTACGGCCCATTCGCGGACGACGAGGTCCAGGCCCGCTTCGAGCGCCGCATCGAGGACTCGCTGCATCCCGGCGGAATTGTCCTCGCCAGCCGCAAGGTCACCCACGACTTTCGCGAGTCAGGGGCTTTCGAAGTGCTCTCCCACGACGGCTCGCAGGCCTGGGTCATCCAGAAGAAATAAGACGCAACCAGCTTCCGACATTAATTACCTGTAGCGTTGCCTCCGCTGTTTCCCGGATCAATTACTTCTGCATCTCCGCGGTTTGGTGGTATTCCTTGAACGTGAACAGCAGGGCGGCCAGGGTGAGGAACAGCCCCGCGGCAAATGCCAGCGCACCGATCGACATTGGAACGCCGGTGCCGCTCCATTCGTAAAGCGTCTGCAGTGCCGGGTTGTGAGCCAGGAGCGTCTTGAGGTGGCGAATCAGGGATAGCGTATTGACATTGGTCGGAATGCGGCCAATGCCCATCTCGACGAGGAACCCATAGAGCAGCGCGATAGCCAGGTAACGCTTGGTCACCTGCCCCAGGAAAAGTCCGAGCGCGCTCCAGGCCAGCACGGCCAGGAATTGTGCGGCAAGGAACAGCGGCAGGAGAGAACCCAGCGCCGGCATCTGGCGAAGCCTCCCGGCGAGGAATAGCAGCAAGGTTTCCAGCAGCAGGATGAGCTGCAGCCAGGCGGTTTGGCTGAGGTACTTGAGCACCAACAACCGGGCACGGCTCAAGGGGCGGGTAAGCAGGAACCCCAATGTATCCGCCTGCAGTTCATCCCGAATCACCCCGCCGGCGCCCCGCACGCACTGCAACGGCAGGATGACAAAAAAATAAAAATCAATCAGCCAATGATAAAATGGCTCGATCCGCCCCCACTTCGGCCTGACCTGTTGCTGGGCCTGCGCCACTGCCAGCTTCTCAGAATTCCGGAACCGATTGAATTGCGTTTCGTCCAAAACCGTTTGCGCGCGGGCGTGGATGCGTGCGTAACAAGCCTTGATTTCCTCGCGCTCGCGAGCGGCCCCGGCTTCGGCGGATTGCCCCTCAACCGGCGTGGTGTCCGCGTGAGCAAATTCCTCGGTGAAAATTTCCAGCAACTGGCTGCGTTGCTCGGCGGAGAGTGGCGCCCTCGCGCGTTCCAACTGACGCGAAAATCTGTTCACCAGCATCGACGGGTTGCCGAGAGGCGAATCGCGTTTGGGCAGTCCCTGCTGCGCCGGAGTGGTGAGGTACACGAGCGACGGCAATGCCAGCAGGCCCACCAGCAGGAGGGGCAGCCGCCGCCAGGCCGCTTGCGGTTTCCACGTGAACAGCCAAATGCCGCGCAAGGCGCCGAGAAAGGTCGGGTTCGGCCGGGGAGCCTTGGGCGCAGTTACGGGCAAAGGTGGAGGGCCAGCAGTCATGTCGTCACCTTGTCGAAAATATTCTTTAGCGAGCGGCTTTGACTGCGGATGGCGCGGACGCTGACCCCGCTGTCGAGCAGCAGGCCGGTCCAGCGCGCGTAAAAACTCTCGGCATCCTTGACCCGGATATGAAGGAGGCCCTCGTTGAGCTCGACGTCGAAACCGAGCAGCACGCCGGCCTCGAAGAGGCGCCGGGCAAGTTTTTCCGGAGCGTCGCACTGGATCGAGAGTTCTTCCGACCAGTTTTTGATGTCCGTTCGGATGTCGCGTTGGCTGCCGGAAGCCAGGATGCGGCCCCAGTTGAGAATGAGGATATCTTTGCAGAGCGATTCCAGCTCCGCCAGGATATGACTGGAGATGAGGATGCTCACGCCGCCGGCTGCGAGTGCTTTGAGGATGTTGGCGATCTCCTGCCGGCCCATCGGGTCGAGGCCGTTCATCGGTTCGTCCAGCACCAGCAGGTCCGGTTCGTGCAACAGGCCCTGGGCCAGTTTGACGCGCTGTTTCATGCCCTTGGAAAACTGCCCCATGCGCTTGGACCAATGCTCCCGCGGCAAAGCGACCCGGTCCAGGAGGGTCTCACAGCGCGCGGCCGCCTCGGCGCCCGTCAAACCGGAGAGCCACGCCAGGCCCCGCAGCCATTCCAGGGGGCGCAGTTCTTTCGGCACTCCTTCCCGCTCCGGGCAATAGCCCAGCCGTTGGATCAAGCCCGGGTTGTTCCAGGGGACCTCGCCGAAAACGGTAAGGCTGCCGGAGCTCGGCTGAAGCTGGCCGGTGATGATCTGAATCAGGGTGCTCTTGCCTGCGCCGTTGGGACCGACCAGGCCCGTCAAGCCCGCTCCTACTTCGAAGCTGACATTGTTCAATCCCATCACCATCCCGTACCAGCGGCTTAGCTCACGGGCCTGGATGACGGCGCTCATTCGGGTTTGACTCGCTTGCCCACCACCGTGGCCGCAAGGACGCCCATCGCCAGCAGGCCCAGCAAAGCGCCCCCAATGGCCGGCGTGTTCAGGGCCGCCATTGTGTCAGGGCGGATGTTGCGGAGCATTTCGCCGAAGATCGGGACGTTGTCCTGGGCGATCTTGAGGTCGTCTCCGAGGCGGAAGACGGCCAGCGCGATCTGGTCAAGGTTGAAATTGAAGCTTACATGCCTCAACCACGGCTTCGTATGGGTGGCGATGGGCGCGATCACCCCGCCAACGATCCACCACATGAACCAAAAGGCGGCGGTCGATTTTTCCTTGAGAGATGTGGCCGACACCCCTAGCGCGAGCACGCTGAGAATGCACATGCTGCTCACGCCATAAACCACGGCATGGAATACGGCGATTCGCGAGTGCCAGAAAAAGCGCCAATCGGGCGCCAGCAGGTTGCCCAGGAACCAGGCGGAGCACACCGGCCCCAGCCAGGTCAGCACCATCAGCCCGAACGCGGTGCAGAATTTACCCAGGAAATAATCGCCGCGGCTGACCGCTTTGGAGGCGTAGATGATGATGGCGTTGCTCGCCAAGTCACGCGTGATGAGCACCGGCATGATGAGCCCCAGGGCAAAGATGCTCACGGGCATCAGGAAAATGCCGAAATAATAAAACAGCACATCCTGAGTCGTGCGAACCGAGATCTCCGGGTGCTGCTCCAGCCAGATGGTAAAGGTTTTGACGAAGGCCTGGAGCTGCGGGTTCAAGTTCCCCACCCATTGGACCACAATGCTATCGGCCACCAGAAGTTGGCCGACAAAGAAGAGCAGAGTGGTCATGACCAGCGCCGCGAGCCAGCAGGCTACGACCAGTTGGCCCATGCCCTTGATCTGCAGGCAGGCCGCGATGCCGTTCCGGGCGATTGCCCACCGCCGCCGCCAAAGGCCGAGATGCGCACCCTCCCAGTGCTGGTAGCTGGTATCATGCAGCGGCATGGGAAATCTCCAGGGCTTGCACGAAGGTTTCTTCGAGCGCGTTGGGGCTCGGAATGAGCTCCAGCGGCGCCAGCTTCAACTCGTGCAAGAGAGCGAGCAGTGGGTTGAGCGAGTCGGCTTTGTGTTCGACTTTCACATGGCCGTTGGCGAGCAGTTCGCAAGGCCACTGCCGTTGCTGGCAGGCCGCCTGCAATTTCTGCTGCCCGCTGGCGATTACCACCTCCGCCGCCCCTCGCTTGCGCGCCTTCAAATTCTCCAGACTGTCATGCACCAGGACCCGGCCGCGGGCGATGATGATGATCTGCTCGCAGATCCGGTCCACGTCCTGCATCAGGTGCGACGAAACCACGACCGTGATGCCGTAGGTCTTCCACAGGCTCTGGACCAGCTCCAGGATTTGCGCCTGGCCTTTGGGGTCGAGCCCGTTGGTCGGTTCGTCGAGGAAAACGATTTCCGGGTCGTGAACGATCGCCTGGGCCAGCTTGAGCCGCTGTCTCATGCCGGTCGAGTAGGTGTCCGCTTTCCGGTAGCGCTCCTGGCCCATGCCCACGAAATCCAACATCTCATGGGCGCGCTGGCGGGCCGCCTGGAAGGGCAACCCGCATAACTGCGCGCAGTACGTCACGTACTCGCAGCCGGCCATCCCGGGAATGTGGCAATCCTGTTCGGGGGTATAGCCCACGCGCTTGCGGATCTCGCGGCCCTCCCGGCCCACCTCGCGTCCGAGCAGTTTGGCCGAACCGGACGTGATCGGCTGGAGCTGGAGCAGGCACTTCATGAACGTGCTCTTTCCCGCTCCATTGGGCCCTAGCAGGCCAATGGCCCCGGGCGCCACTTGCAGACTCACGCCGTCAAGCGCTCGCTGCGGCCCGAAGACCTTGGTTAACCCCTGCGTTTCAATCACCGGCGCCCCAGACATTCTCAAAAGCTATCGTGAGTGTCCGGGTGCGGCTCGGCAAACAAAATCTCCGTTCGGTTAAGGCTGGGCGCTCGCTCGCACGTCATTGTAAGAGGGTTGGACCGTTCATCTGCCGGATGCTCACGGTCGCGTGATTCTAGCCTTTCTGCTGCGCCGCCCCCGCCTCCTTAGGCCGCTCGCTCAACTCCCACTTCCCAACCGCCTATTCTGGTTTCAGGTCGCGGCTATTGAAATACTGCGGGGCCCGCTTAATCTTGCAGCGTTATGCCGATCTGCCCTGTCTGCCACGAAAACCAGGTTGCCGCGCTGACGCGAAGCGGAGGGGAAACCCCGCGATGGCCAATTCAGCGAACACCGCGCTCTGGAATGGCCTGAGCTCTACGGAGCCCAGCCTCTCACTACCGCTTGAGCCCATGGCGTTGATGCATTAACGTGGTCAATTACAAGTATCAGCCCAATGATGATGTACGGCTGTGGCAGTGTGCGGCTGAGGGTCCGCCTCCTGACAGGTTTGCTGGTCCTGTGTGGAATCCTGCAGGCTCGCGGCGCTGAGTTTAAGGAAGCCCAACAACGGTTCCTGGCCGGCGACTACGCGCGAGCTGTCACTCTCGCTCAAAAGACATTGGCCGATCGGCCCGACGACGAAGATTGGCAGTTATTGCTTAGCGACGCGCTGCTGGCGACCGGCCGTTACCCGGAAGCGCAGACGGCGATTACCAACGCGCTCGCGCGGAACCGTTGGAGCGTTCGCTTGTGCTGGCAGGCCCGCGAGGTGTTCCTGGGCAATGGCCAGACGGAGGCCGCGAAGGAATTGCCAGACCGGATCATCGGGATGGTCTCCAGGAACCCGCGAGACTTCAATGATGCCGCGAGCCTGGTCGTTTTTGGCCGGGCGGTCTTGCAAACCGGCGCCGACCCGAAGCGCGTTCTCGACAACGTATTCGACGCGGCCCGGAAGGCCGATCCCAAACTGAGGGACGTGTACCTGGCCAGCGGGGGACTGGCGCTGGACAAACACGATTTCGCACTGGCCGCAAAGAAATTCGAAGAAGGCTTGAAGCAACTGCCGGACGACCCTGACCTGAATTGCGGGCTGTCACAGGCCTATGCTCCCAGCGATACCGCCCTGATGCTCGCCTCCCTGGAGACGGCGCTGAAGCACAACAGTAATCACGTCGCCTGCCTCTTGTTGCTCGTGGACCATGCCATCGATGCTGAAGATTACGAGGAGTCTTCGAATCTGCTGAACCGGGTCGAAGCGGTAAACCCGTGGCAGCCGGACGCCTGGGCCTATCGCGCCGTGCTGGCCAAGCTGCAGAATCAGCCTGAAGCCGAACAAACCGCTCGTCAAAAAGCGTTGAAGTTCTGGCCCGACAATCCACGCGTGGACTATTTGATCGGCCTGAAGCTTTCCCAACAATACCGTTTCGAGGAAGGTTCGGCGCACCAGCGTCAAGCGCTGAGATTTAGTCCGGACTATATGCCGGCCAAAGCGCAGCTCGCCCAGGACCTGCTCCGCCTCGGCGCGGAGGTCGAAGGGTGGAAGCTCGCAGAAGAAGTCCAGAAGCAAGACGCCTACGATGTCGAGGCCTATAACCTCTCCCTGTTGCACGACACCATGGCGAAGTTCGCCACCCTCACTAACCGCAACTTCATCCTGCGCATCAGCCGCCACGAAGCGGAGGTTTATGGCGCGCGGGTGCTCGACTTGCTGGAGCGCGCCCGGAGTAATCTTTGCGCCAAGTATGGAATGGAACTCCAGCAGCCGACTATCGTCGAGGTGTTCCCGGAACAAAAAGACTTCGCCGTCCGCACCTTCGGGATGCCTGGCAATCCGGGCTACCTTGGTGTTTGCTTCGGCAAGGTAATCACCGCCAACAGCCCCGCGGCCCAACCCGGCCATGCGATCAACTGGGAAGCCGTGTTGTGGCACGAATTCTGCCACGTGGTCACCCTCCAAATGACGCACAACAAAATGCCGCGCTGGCTGAGCGAAGGCATCTCCGTGTATGAGGAACGCCAGGCCAATCCCGCCTGGGGCGAACACATGAACCCGGATTACCGCAGGATGGCGCTCGGGGATGAACTAACGCCCGTTTCCGAGCTCAGCGGCGCGTTTCTCGCCCCTCGTTCCGCGCTGCACTTGCAATTTGCCTATTACGAATCCTCTCTCGTGGTGGAGTTCCTCGTGCAACAATTCGGCCTGAATCAGTTACAGGCCGTTCTGTACGACCTGGGGGAGGGAGTCGAAATCAACACCGCCATCGAGAAACATACGGTCACCATGCAGAAGTTGGAGGAGGATTTCGCCGCCTTCGCGCGGCAGAAAGCAGAACAACTCGCCCCCGGGCTGGACTGGACCAAGCCCGGCCCGGAAGGCCCCTCGAAGAGCGCCACAAATTTCTACTCCTTGACTGAGCTGGCAGTAAAGTCGCTCGAGGATAAGGAATTCGAGGCTGCCAAAACGCCGCTTCAAGAACTCATCAAGCTCTATCCTTCTCAGACCGGCGCCGAAAGTGCGTGGGCCATGCTCGCCGCTGCTCACCGCGGGCTTGGCGAGACCAACGCTGAGCGACACGTTCTCATCCGGTTGGCGGATCAGGATGGCGAAGCGCTCGAAGCTTATCGCAGGTTGATGGAGTTGGGCGCCGGGGCCAAGGATTGGCCGGCGGTGAGCCTCAACGCGCAGCGCTACCTCGCCGTGGACCCGCTCGTGGCGCTGCCGTATCGCTTCCTGGCGCAAGCTTGCGAACGAACGGGAGAAACAGATACAGCGCTGTCTGCGTATCGCGCTACGCTGGCGCTGGAACCGCCCGACCCGGCGGAACTCCACTTTAAACTGGCGCGCTTGCTCCATCAGGCCGGCAGTCCGGAAGCGCGGCGTCAGGTGTTGCAGGCCCTCGAGGAAGCGCCCCGGTACCGGGAAGCGTTGCGGTTGTTGCTGGAAATCGAAAACAGCAACGGCACCGAGCCGAGCGGAACTTAGCGAGAGAATGAAGACGCTGCCGAAAATGGCGCTGGTCGGACTTGTGGCGATGCTCGTCCTGAGCTTCGCCACCGCTCAGAATTGGCGGCGGCGAAACCGCTTCGGGAACGGAGACATGGTCCGGACCGAAGGCGGGGAGTGGGTGGACCAGACTAAAGTGCGCACCGCGCGCGAAATTGCCTCGCACAGCACCGGCACCCCGGAATGGACCAACCCGCCCGCATTCGAGAAAGATGTTTTTACTTTCGCGCGCATCATCCGCGACCGGGACCCGGACGGCTCGCCGACCGCGGGCAACTGGATTACCGATTTCCCGGACAGCGACCTCAATTTTTCGTTTCGCCTTCAGCAAGTGACATCCATAAAAGTCAATCCGGACGGCCGTGTGCTGCGGCTGACCGACCCCGACCTCTTTAATTACCCGTGGATCTATATGGTCGAGCCAGGCGCCCTCCTTCTGCGCGACGACGAAGTGCCCATCCTGCGAAAATACCTGCTCAACGGCGGCGTCCTCATGGCCGATGATTTTTGGGGGGAGTGGCAGTGGAAAGGCTTCGCCAGCCAGATTAAACGCGCTCTGCCGGAACGCGAGTTCCAGGAGCTCCCCATGGACCACCCCCTCTTTCACTGCGTCTTTGACATCAAAGTCCCCAAGAACAAGCTGCAAACGCCCGCTGTTAATTACGTCAGGCAACGGCGCTCGACAGATTTTACCTGGGAAACCTATCACCCGCGCGAAGACGGGGAAGGCACGGAGGATTGCCGGGAGATGCATGTGCGTGCCATCCTGGACGACAAGGAGCGCATCATGGTCATCGCCACTCATAACTGCGATAACGGGGACAGTTGGGAACGCGAAGGCGAGGATGACTTCTTTTTCCACGAATTTTCCGAGAAACGCGGTTACCCGCTCGGCATCAACATCGTCTTTTACCTCATGACACACTAAATGAACACGCTCGTGGACACTAAACCGGAAGCAGCGGCCCCCCCATTGCAGCAGCAGGAACGGGAAATCGTCGAGCGCCTCACCGCCGGCCGGGTGCAAATCGAAACCGAGTTGGCCAAAGTCATTGTCGGCCAGAAAGACGTAATCGAGCAGATCCTGATCGCGCTTTTCGCCGGGGGCCATTGCTTGATCACCGGCGCCCCCGGCCTGGCCAAAACACTCCTGGTCAAATCCATCGCCCAAATCTTCCACCTCAAGTTCCAGCGCATCCAGTTCACGCCCGACCTCATGCCTGCCGACATTACCGGCACGGAGATCCTCCAGGACACCCCTGAAGGGCGAAAGATGGTGTTCGTGCGCGGTCCGGTGTTCGCCAATATGATCCTGGCCGACGAAATCAATCGCACACCCCCCAAGACTCAGGCGGCTTTGCTCGAAGCGATGCAGGAACACCAGGTCACCGCCGCGGGCGTCCGCCACGCCCTCGAAGAGCCTTTCTTCGTGTTGGCCACGCAAAACCCGATCGAAATGGAAGGCACCTATCCGTTGCCCGAGGCCCAGCTCGACCGTTTTATGTTCAACGTCGTGATGGATTACCTCCCCGAGGACGAGGAGGTCGCCGTCGTCACCCGGACCACGGCTGAACCGTCCGCACCAATCGAACCCCTCTTCACTGGGCAAAACGTGCTGAGCTTCCATGAGATCGTCCGCAAAGTGCCGGTTGCTGAAGAAATCGTGCGCTACGCGGTTAGGCTCGCCGCAGCTTCGCGGCCTCACCAGGACGGCACGCCTGACTTCCTGAACGAATGGGCCAGTTGGGGGGCTGGCACCCGAGCCGGCCAATTCCTCGTGTTGGGCGGCAAGGTCCGCGCCCTGCTGAAGGGGCGCGCCCATGTGACCGTTGACGACATCCGGGCGCTGGCCCAGCCGACCCTCCGCCATCGCATCCTTCTGAACTACCGCGCTGAGGCCGAAGGCATCACCGTCGCCGACGTGATCAAGCGTCTGCTGGAAGAGGTTAAGCCGCCGCTGGGGGTATGACCGCGCCCGCGCTCAACTCCGGTCTTTCCGCCACGGCACTGATCGACCCGCAGGCCCTGATGACCATCCGCAACCTGGAATTGCGGGCGCGCGTGGTGGTTGAAGGCTTTTGGAACGGGATTCATCGCAGCCCCTATCACGGCTTTTCCGTCGAATTCACCGAGTACCGCCAGTACACCCCCGATGACGACCCGCGTTACCTCGACTGGCGGGTCTTCGCTCGCAGCGATCGTTATTTCATCAAGAAGTTCGAAGACGAAACCAACTTGCGCTGTTATCTGCTTGCTGATACCAGCCGCTCGATGGCCTACGGCTCGGTCGGCTACACCAAGGCCCAATATGCGGCCACGCTCGCCGCCACGCTGGCCTACTTCCTGCACCTCCAGGGCGATGCGGTCGGTCTGCTCACCTTCGATGAGCAAATCCGTGAGTACCTGCCCGCGCGTCATCGCGCCGGACATCTGCGGCAATTGATGCTCGCCCTCGAACAACCCGCGGCCGGCCAGGCGACCGACCTGGGCGTCCCGCTCCAGCGGTTGGCCGAACTCGTCCGCAAACGTGGGTTGGTCGTGCTGCTCTCGGATTTTCTCGCCCCGATCCCGCGGCTGGAACTCGACCTTGCCGCGCTGGCTGCCTGCGGCCATGAGGTCGTCGTGTTCCAGATTCTGGACCCGGCGGAGTCCTCCTTCAGTTTTGAAAACCCCTCGCTGTTCGAGGACGTGGAGTCGGGCCGGAAGATTTTCATCGACCCCGCCGCCGCTCGGAAAGAGTACCTGCGCAGGCTCGAAACTCACTGCGCCGGCTTGCGTGCCGCCTGTGACCGGCTCGGCGCGGCCTGTTACCGGCTCGAGACAACGCGCCCGCTCGAATTGGCACTCTTTGACATTTTGCGGCAACGAATGCAGCGCCGCCGCAAGGCGCGACACGCGATGCGCTACGGCAGGAGTCACGCATGAGTTTATTGACGCCGCTGTTTTTGTTGGGCGCGCTGGGCGTTGCCTTGCCGGTCGTGTTCCACCTCATCCGGCGGACCACCCGTGAGCGAACTCCGTTCAGCTCGCTGATGTTCCTCTTGCCCACCCCGCCCCGCATTACGCGGCGCAGCCGTCTCGAACACATTTTTCTGCTGTTGCTTCGTTGCCTTGCGCTTTGCCTGCTTGCTGTGGGGTTCGCGCGTCCTTTTGTGAAACAGCCAGTCAGCGCCCCGCCGGCGTCGGCCGCTGCAAGTCGCTTCGTCTTGCTGGTGGACACCAGTGCCAGCATGCGCCGCGCGAACCTGTGGCCGGAGGCACAGAAGCGGGCCGAGGCTATCCTGGGCAAAACCAGGCCGGCGGACCAGGCAGCGGTCTTCGCTTTTGACCGGCAGCTCAAGCCTCTGGTGAGCTTCGAAGAGTGGAATGCCGCGCCCAGCGGCGATCGAGTTGCGCTCGCGATGGGCAAGCTCGCGCGGCACCCGCCCGGCTGGTCGGCCACCCGTTTGGGCGACGCGCTCATCAGTGCGGCCGAGGCTCTGGCTGAAACCGCCGGCAAGACGCCGACGCCGCGAGGCCGCATTATCCTCATCACCGACTTGCAGGAAGGTAGCCACCTCGAGCCGCTGCAAGGTTACGAATGGCCCAAGGGAATTGAGCTTTCGGTTGAGCGCCTCAACTCCAAGCGAACCAGCAACGCCGCCCTCCAACTGATGACCGACTCGGATGAAGCCGGCGCCAAGGGCGACGCGAACGTGCGAGTGCGGGTGAGTAACGCAGCGGATTCGCGCCGCGATCAGTTCCAGGTCGGCTGGGCACGGCCGGGCGGCGGCAGTTTCGCGGGCCAGCCCATCGCTATCTACGTTCCCGCCGGCCAAAGCCGCATCGTGACGCTTCCCGCACCTTCCAGTGCGGAACCCGTGGACCGCATCATTTTGACAGGCGATGAGGAAGAGTTTGACAACACGGTCTTCGCAACCCCGCCGGAAACCGCGCGGCTCACTGTGCTGTACCTCGGCAGCGATTCCGAAAAAGACTCCCGGCAGCCGCTTTACTTTCTCCGGCGCGCGTTCCAGGAAACCCGGCGGCAGGTGGTGCAGGTGCTGGCGCATCCTCCCGGCGGCCCTCTTGTAGATACCGAAGTTCGGAGCGCGACGCTGTTCATCATCACTGACCCGTTGCCCGACCAGCCGCTCAAAACAATTCGCGAACAGCTCGTCGGCGGGAAAACGGCTTTCGTCATGCTCAAAACGGATGCGCTTGGCCCCACCCTGGCCCGGTTGCTCGAATTGGACCGCGTGAGCCTGGAGGAAGCCCAGCGCAATGGCTATGCCATGCTCGCCGACATCGATTTCCGTCACCCGCTCTTCGCGCCGTTCGCGGACCCACGGTTCAGCGACTTCACCCGGATCCATTTCTGGAAGTACCGTCGCCTGGACCCTGCCTCTATCCCCAGCGCACGGGTCGTCGCGAAATTCGATAGCGGCGCTCCTGCCCTCTTGGAAGTTCCGGTCGGCAAAGGCCGGTTGCTGGTCCTGACTTCCGGCTGGCAGCCCGACAACAGCCAGTTGGCCCTCTCCACCAAGTTCGTCCCGTTGCTTTACTCGATGCTCGAAGGGAGCGGCGCACCGGCTCCCGCGCCTACCCAATACTACATTGGAGATACTATCCCGCTTGCTCCGGTCCCGGGCGCCGGCCCCTCCACATTGGCCCTGCGTTTGCCGGACGGCTCCCAAATGGGCCTCGCCTCCGCCGAAACAAATTCTTCTCAAACGACCATGCCAGGCATTTACACCGTGGTTTCAGCGCAAACCTCCCGGCGGTTTGCGGTCAATCTCGATCCCACCGAAAGCCGCACGGCGCCATTGTCCCCGGATGAGCTGGAGCGATTGGGCGCGCCGCTGGCGCGCCAGGTTCCGACAACGGCTCGCGAGGCCGATCGCCGGCACCGGTTGCAAAACACCGAGCTGGAAAGCCGTCAAAAGCTTTGGCGCTGGTTCGTCGTGATGACTCTTGCGGTGTTGCTATTTGAAACCTGGCTCGCCGGTCGAACCGGGCGCAAGCCGGCGGCCCTGACGGGAGGAGCGACCTTATGAATCAAGAACTTCAAGCGCGGGTTCGGAGGATTGCCCGTCGGCAGCGTCAGTTTCGGCTTTGGCGCGCCCTCTCGATTTGCTGGGTGGCCGCGGCCTGCCTCGGGCTTGTGGTCATTGCCCTCCAGCGCCAGAGCGGTTGGTCGTCTTTCCTCGCGTTGCCTGGGGTCGCTTTGGCCGCCTTGGTTGCTGCGATCATTCTGTCTGTGAAGCATCTGAAGGTTGAAACCGATTGGCGCGAAGTCGCCCGCGCAATCGAGGCCCGCCATCCGGAACTCGACGGTCGCCTGCTCACCGCCGTCCAGCAGCATCCCTTGGTTGGAGGCGAACTCAACTACCTGCAGCAGCGGCTAATCGATGAGGTCCTTCGCCTCAGCCGGCAGAGCGACTGGTCTGACGTCATGCCCGGAGCGCGCCTCGGCCTGACATACCTGGCCCACTGGGTCGCGCTGGGCTTGTTTGTCGCCACGTTGCTCGCGCTGCGCGTGCCACGTGGTCATGGTGTCTTCACTCGGGAATTTGCTTCGGGCATCACCGTGACCCCCGGCGACGTCAGCCTCGAACGCGGCAACACTTTGGTGGTCCTCGCGCGCTTCACGGGGCCTCTCCCCGCCACTGTTGATTTGGTCCTCGGCCAATCGCCTGCAACCGTGCAACGGATGCCTTTGGCCAAGAGTCTCGCGGACCCGATGTTTGGCGGCGCGATCCCGGAGGTCGCCACTAACCTGTCCTATCACATTGAATATGCCGGGAAGCAAACCCGCGACTTTCACGTGACCGTCTTTGAGCATCCGCGCCTTGAATCGGCGGACGCAAGCCTCGTTTTCCCCGACTACACGAAGCAGCCTCCTCAACATACCGAGAACACCCGGCGTGTGACCGCCATCGAGGGCTCCCACCTGGACCTGACGCTTCACCTCAACAAACCGGTCGTCTCAGCGCAACTTGTGGCCCGCGACAAAAACCGAAACTCGCTCCCGCTAAATGTGGACACCAACCGACCCTCGGCGTCGCTAACGCAGTTTCCGCTGGAGACGAACGCCACCTACGAGCTGCAACTTGTCGATGCCGATGGCCGGACCAACAAGGTTCAGTCGCAATTTGTGTTCGCGGTGTTGAAGAACCGGCCGCCGGAGGTTCACCTGGCCTTGCCGCGCGGGGACCTCCGGCCTTCCCCCCTGGAAGAAGTCTCGTTCGAAGGAACGGTTTGGGACGACTTCGGCGTCCAGGCGTATGGGCTCGGGTATGCGATGGTCGGGCAGGAGACGAAGTTTGTCGAACTGGGTCGCGATGTGCCGGGCAAGGAAAAACGGCCGTTTCAATATTTGCTGCGCCTGGAGCAGCTCGAGCTCCAGCCCGATCAACTCGTTTCCTGGTTCGTCTGGGCCGATGACATCGGCCCCAACGGCCAGGTGCGGCGTACCACCGGTGACCTCTTTTTCGCGGAGGTGCGGCCGTTCGAAGAGGTGTTTCGGGAAGGGCAGGGCATGGACGGCCAATCGCAGCCACAGGCCGGGCAAGCGGGCGGCCGAACGGGCCGCCTCGCCGAATTGCAAAAACAAATCATCGGCGCGACTTGGAAGTTGCTTAAACAGGAGAGCGGTTCACAAGGAATCCCTCCAGATCCCAACCACCCTCTCAATACCCATCCGACTCCGGACCGCGCCGCTCCCGTTCCCCAAGGAACGTTCTACCGCGAGCGCGGATCGACAGGGTCAGGAAAGTCGGAATTCAGCCAGTTGAAGAACACGCTTTCCAGAGTCGTTTTCCTTGCCGCGGTTGGCGCAGACGAACCGGACAGTCAACCGGAGCCTGCTCAACCGAGGTCTGCCGAAACTTCCCAGGCTCGTGATGAGGCCTCTCCTCCCCGTGCCAGTAAGCCGGGCTACGAAACTGACGCCGGCGTTGTGCGTGATTCCCAGGCCCAGGCACTCGAGCAGGCAAACGCCGCTCTGAGCCGCCAGCAGGACCCGCGTGCCTCCGCTCTTTGGTCGAACGCATCCAAACAAATGGAAAAGGCCCTCGCCCGGCTGAGCCAGGCTGCTCAATCGCCCTCTGCGTTGCCCGAAGCATTGGCTGCCGAGCAGGCGGCTTACCAGGCGCTGCTGAAGTTACAGGAACACGAATACCAGGTCTCCCGTTCGCGCAGCCGGAATCAGCAAGGCGGCGCGCAGGGCCAGCAAATGCAGCGGCAGCTTGAACAAATGGATCTGACGCAGTCCGAAAACCGTTACGAAACGCAGCGCCTGGCACAGTCGCCGCAAAGCCCTCAGCGCCGCGAACAGTTGCAGGTGGCGAATCGCCTGCAGGAACTCGCGCGCCGCCAGCAGGATTTGAATGACCGCCTCAAGGAGCTGCAGACCGCCTTGCAGGAAGCCCGCACCGATCAGGAGCGCGAGGAAATCCAGCGCCGCCTCAAGCGCCTGCAGGAGCAGGAACAGCAGATGCTCGCCGACGTGGACGAATTGCGCCAGCGCATGGACCGTCCCGAAAACCAATCCGCCATGAACGACGAGCGCCGCCAGTTGGACCAGACGCGCGACGACGTCCAACGCGCTGCCGAGGCCGCCGCCCAGGGCGCCGCCGCCCAGGCCCTCGCCTCCGGGACACGCGCCCAACGCCAGTTCCAGCAGCTCCACGATGGGATGCGCCAGCGGAACGCCAGCCAATTCTCCAATGAGCTGCGCGACATGCGCAGCGAGGCCCGCGAACTGGCGCGCCAGCAGGAAGACCTGTCGAAGAAGATGGAGGCGGAGAATTCCCAAGAACACAAATCGCTCTCTGGTTCCCCCGAAACTAAGGGCATACAAAATGAGGTCGCCCGCCAAAAGGAGCGCCTGACCAACCTCGTTGACCGCGCCACCCAGGTCTCTCAGCAGGCGGAGCAGGCTGAGCCCCTGCTCTCGCGCCAGCTCTACGACACTGTCCGGCAATTCACCCAGGACACCGCCAAGGGCGTGAACGAAACCCAGGACCAGTTGCTCGAACGCCGGCTAATGACTCGCAGCCTTTACGACCAGCTCAAAGAGAGCACTGAGCCGGACGGCGCGAAATTGATGGATCTCACCGCCGAACTATTGCGCCTGGGCTTCTTGCCCCAGGCGGATGAAACCAGCCGCCGGGTTGGCGCTAACATCGACAACCTGAAGCGGGGAGTTGAACGCGCCGCCGAAAGCATGCTCGGCGACGAAGCCGAAGCGATGCGCTTGGCGCAACAGCAACTCGACCAGTTAACCGAGGAGCTGCAAAAGGAAATGGCCCAGGCCGGCAACAGCCAATCCCAAACCAATCTCGAACCATCCCAGAACAACCGGCCGGGTGGCAGTCCTGATCGCTCGCCGCGGGTTGCCGCCAACAACGGGCAAAGGCAAAACCAGGATTCAGCCTCGGCTGCGCGTCAGCCCGACAATGCCACCGGCCAAAACGATCCCGCTGCGCGCCAAGCCGATTCCGGCGGAAACACTTCCCTTGCGGCCGGCACAGCCGGCGGACGTCTTGACGAAAATGGAGGTGGCGGGCTGGATCGACTCCTCGATAATGAAGCTCTGCGCCTGGCCGGACCCATCACCGGCGCGGATTACGGCCCCTGGTCGGACCGCTTGCGCGATGTCGAGGAGATGCTCGACCAGCCCGATTTGCGGAACCGGGTCGCCGTGGCCCGGGACCGTGTCCGCGTCATGCGGCAGGAATATAAACACGGCCGCAAGAAGCCCGATTGGGCGGTCGTCCGCCTGCAAGTGATGAAACCGCTTCAGGAAGTGCGTGACCGCCTCGCGGACGAACTGGCGCGCCGCGAGTCCAAAGAAGCCCTCGTCCCCATCGACCGCGACCCGGTTCCAAACCGTTACTCCGAGCTGGTACGCCGCTACTACGAAGAGCTGGGCAAGGAAAAAGGGAACTGAAGCCTGACCCATGTGCGCCTCGTGCGGTTTGATTAGAACTGTCGTGCAGTCCTTGACCCAGGATTCGAAAGCGGCAGAGGACTGCCCGCACTCCAAAACGCGAGCGCTCGCCGTAAATCGCAGCTACACCCGCCGGGTTTTGGAGTGCGGCAGTCCTCTGCCGCTTTTCTTCGCACAAAGCGATAGCCTCCCCCATTTTCCACACGCGCTCTCAACCCTCATCTTCTCAGGCTCTCACTGGCTCTCGTTCGCTGCCGCCGTCCTGCTCGTCGCCTTGTCGCTATTATGCTGGTCCTATCGCGCCACACCCAGGGGCGGGGACGGCCACGTCCCCGCAGAGAACGGGGGGCGACCCGCAAGCAATGACCCCCTCCCTTGGCTCTGCTTCGCTCTCAAAGCCCTTGCCTTTGCCGCCCTCGCCGTCTGTTTGCTGGAACCCCTCTGGTCCGGCCAACGCGCTCGCCCCGGCGCCAACCTCTTTTCCATCGTCGCCGACAACAGCCAGAGCTTGCAGGTCAAAGACCACGGCGCGAACCGCAGCCGGGGTGATTCCCTGCTCGACCTCCTCAATCCTCAGCGGGCCGGGTGGCAGGGAACGTTGGAGGAGAACTTTGACGTCCGGCGCTATTATTTCGATGCCCGTCTGCAAAGCACCCGGGATTTCAGCGAACTCGCCTTCGACGGCCGCGCCTCCGCTATTGGCGCCAGTCTGCGCGCACTGGCTGAACGCTACCATGGCCGGCCTCTTGCCGGCATCCTGCTGTTCACGGATGGCAATGCCACCGATCTCCCCGGCCCGGCCGCTCTGGCGGGCTTGCCGCCGGTTTACCCCGTGCTGCTGGGCAACCCGGGGCAGTTCCGCGACATCGCCATCCGGCAGGTCCGCACGACCCAAACTGATTTCGAGGACGCGCCCGTCTCAATCCAGGCCGACATCTCCGCCGCCGGCTGCCGCGGCGAGTCGATTGTCGCCCGGTTGCTGGATGTTTCCGGGAAACAGGTCATGGAACAGACGCTCAAGGCGCGCAACGAGAATGATCTGCTCGCGTTCCGCTTTCAGTTGCGGCCGGAAAAGCACGGACTCTCCTTTTACCGCGTCAGCGTGCGCGCCAAGAACGAAGCCGTAACGCCAGACCAGCCCCAGAAAACCGAGGAAGCGACCCTGGCGAACAACACCTCAGTAGTGGTCGTGGACCGCGGGCACGGTCCCTACCGCATCCTCTATGTGACGGGCCGGCCTACCTGGGAGTTTAAATTCCTGAACCGCGCCGTCCAGGAAGACGACCAGTTGCAGCTCGTCGGCCTGATTCGCATCGCGAAGCGGGAACCGAAGTTCACTTTCATGGGCCGCCCCGGCGAGACTAGCAACCCGCTGTTCCGCGGTTTCGGCAACCAGGCGGTCGAGGATGTCGAACGCTACGACCAGCCGGTGGTGGTCCGGCTCAATACCCGCGACGAATTCGAGCTGCGCGCCGGTTTCCCCACCACACCCGAGGACCTGTACGCCTACCACGCTGTGATTGTCGATCACCTCGAAGCGGAATTCTTCACGCCCGACCAGGCGGCCCTGCTGCAGCGGTTCGTGTCGGAACGCGGCGGCGGCTTTCTCATGCTCGGCGGCATGGAATCGTTTCAGCAGGGCCGGTATCAACGGACGCCCATCGGCGACATGCTGCCCGTTTATCTCGATCCCGCCGAGGAAACCAACCCGCCGGGGCCGCTGCGCCTCGAGTTGACCCGCGAAGGCTGGCTGCAACCCTGGGCGCGGCTGCGCGACAACGAAGCGGACGAGAAGGCGCGCCTGCAAGGCATGGCCCCCTTCCAGGTGCTCAATCGCGTCCGCGAGGTCAAACCCGGCGCGAGCATCATTGCCACCGTCGCCGATGCGGACGGGAAATCCCTTCCGGCCCTGGTGGTTCAGCGTTTTGGCCGCGGCCGCACCGCCGCCCTGACGCTTGGCGATGTCTGGCGCTGGGGTTTTCATGACACCGACGCCCACCACGACATGGACAAAGCCTGGCGCCAGTTGATGCGCTGGCTGGTGAACGACGTTCCCAACCGCGTTGACCTTTTGGCCGACCCTGAAGCGGACTCGCCTAACGGCGCAGTCAAATTACAGGTGCGCGTTCGCGACCCGAAATTCCAGCCGCTCGATAACGCCGGCATCAGCCTGACGGTTCAGCCGGTCATGACCGAGCCCGGCCCCGGCGGCGAAACCAACGTCATTCGCCTCCCGGCGGAGGCCTCGGCGACCGAGCCGGGGCTCTATGAAGCTGCCTACGTGCCGCGGGCCACGGGTGGCTACCAAGCCAGTGTCTGCGTCACCAACTCGGACGGCGTCGAAGTGGGCCGCGCCGCTGGCGGCTGGAGTACCGACCTCGCCGCCGAAGAATTCCGTTCCCTGGCGCCAAACATCGCGCTGCTCGAAACCATAGCCCGTGCGACCGGCGGCGAGCTCGTTTCGGCTGACAAACTTGACCAGTTCGCCCGCAACCTGCCTCACCGTCACGCGCCGGTGATGGAGTCCTGGACCTGGCCTCTGTGGCACACCCCGGCGATGTTCGGCTTCGCGCTCGCCTGCCTGGCCGCCGAATGGGGCCTCCGCCGCTGGAAAGGTTTGCCGTGACCGCACAACCCTCCAGAGGCGGGGACGGCCACGTCCCCGTCGCGAACGAACAGCGAGGTGCAAGGGGCGGGGACGGCCACGTCCCCGTTGGAATCGAGCCGCGCAACACGAGCGCTAGCCACCTTTCAGTAACCCCTGACACCCCTGCCAGCACCAGCAAATCCTTTGCGCCTTTGCATCTCTGCGCCCTTGCGTTAAAAACTCTTGCTGAACTGCACCGCCGTAGCGCCTGCTTGCCCCCCCTCTCTTTGCTAAAGCCCGTTCTTCTCGCCTTCCTCTTCTCCTCCGCCCTTCCCGCCTTCAGCGCTCCCGACACCGCCTCCCACACCACCGTTATCATCGTCGTCGGCGCCCCCGGTGACCCCGAGTTCGGCAGCAACTTCGTCCGCCAGGCTGATCTCTGGACTAAAGCCTGCTCCCAGGCAAACTGCCGCCATGTCACCATCGGTCTCGATACCGAAAGCCAGACCAACGATTACGACCGGCTCAAACTAACCCTCGCCGCTGAGCCCAGGAACGGCCTCGCCCAGCTTTGGCTCGTGTTGCTCGGACACGGAACCTTCGACGGCAAAGAAGCCCGGTTCAACCTGCGCGGACCGGACTTCTCGGCCACCGAACTGGCCCTGTGGCTTCAGCCTTTTCACCGCCCGCTGGCCGTCCTTAACACCGCCTCCGCCAGCGCGCCCTTCCTCAACAAACTCTCCGCTACCAACCGGGTCATCATCACCGCCACCCGCAGCGGCTACGAGCAGAACTACACCCGGTTCGGACAATTCCTCGCCGAAGCCATCACCAGCTCGGAGGCCGACCTCGACAAAGACGGCCAGGTCTCGCTTCTCGAGGCTTTCCTGACCGCCTCCCGCCAGGTCGCTGAATTCTACAAAGTCGAAGGCCGCCTCGCCTCCGAGCATGCGTTGCTCGACGATAACGGCGACGGCCTGGGCACCCCGGCCGACTGGTTCCGCGGCTTGCGCGCAACTAAGCGCCCCAAGGAAAACACGCCTTTGGATGGCCTGCTGGCGCGCCAATTCTATCTGGTCAACAGCGATACCGAACGGACGCTTACGATGGAACAGCGCACCCAACGCGACCAACTGGAACGCGCCGTCCTCCTGTTCCGTGACAAGAAAGGCGAGTCGACCGAAGATGAGTACTATCGCCAGCTCGAAGCGTTGTTGCTCCCATTAGCTCAATTCTATTCCTCAAACTCGATCGACACTGTTCTTCCTCGACCCGACCCTCCGTCCCCGACCGCGCCTCCCGGCAATGATCGCTGACCGCCCCAGCTACTTTACTTCGTGAAAATTCGTGGAATTCGTGTCTGAAATTCTTCTGGCTTTCACTTCCAACGCTGTTCTCAGCAATAGTGTGTGCGCTTTCATACACTGGAGCTTCGCGCCCTCTCATTAACACCCCGCTTTTGCGCTTGTCATTACCCACATATTTTGCACGCCTGTATCAGTCCTTCTTTTCAGCACCCACGAAACCCCTGGAATACGGAGGCACTCTTAGCCGCCGCCGGTCGCGTTTTGGGGAATCCCAACGGGATTCCGTCACTCAGCCTAGGGTTGCGAGGAACGAGCTACCCTGGGTCAGCGGCGCCGCAAACCCGCCAACCCTGAAAAGGGTTGCGTCAAATTGCCGTGACTCGGCACGTCGGGCCGGACGATGCAACCCCGAAAAATGCCATTCTTTGAGGATTGCTGCGCCGCAAATCATACGCTCCATCACTCTGGTTTAAGAAAAACCTTACAAGATGTGGGTAATGACAAGCGCTTCAGCGGGGTGTGCGCGCGCTTACGTAAAAGAAACGTGTTTCAACGGGTTCTCGCGCGAGGGCCGGCGTGAGGGGAACTGGGGCCGCAAATTCGTCAGCTTCGCGGGTTTTGAAATATCAAGCCCGGAACCCAGTGGTTACTATACGTTTCGGCCCATTAAATGTTCTTGACTCAGCTCGTGGCCGGCGCCAAACCGTCCGCATGAGATTATCCTCCATCGCCTGTTCCACCACCCTGGCCCTGCTGCTGAGCGGCGCCTCGTTGAGCGCGAGCGATCCCGCCACCTACGCCGGCCTCAAACCAGACGAGTTCATGCGAAACTGGCTAGTCCTCAAACCCTTCCCGGTCTCCGCTGACAAGTCCGGCGAGCCGTCGCAGGAAATCCAAAAAACAGCCTTCGCCGAAGACTTACTCAAGAGCCAGGACGGCGAAGCGAACGCGCGTCCCCGAGCCGGCTTGAAGCAAACGTTCGGCGAACGCGAACTCGAATGGAAATCAGTCAAGTCCGGCAGCGACGTCATCGACCTAAAAGCCGGCAGCAGCCCGAGCGATTATGCCATTGCTTACGCCTGGGCCGAAATCGAGTTGCCTGAGAAGATCAAGGGCGTCCTCGGTCTCGGCAGCGACGATGCCGTAAAGGTTTGGCTCAACGGCAAATTGGTCCATGACAATTGGAGCGACCGCCCTTGCGCTCCCGATGACGATATTGTGCCAGTGGATTTCGCCGCCGGCAAAAATCAGCTTCTGTTGAAGGTGCAAAATATCCGGGGCGATTGGAGTTTCGCTTGCCGATTGCTGAGCCGGGAATTGCAAGCTAACAAGCTGATTTCCGCGGTGATGACCAGCGATTCGGAAACCGTCCGGAAATTGCTGGAGCATGGCCTGGATGTAAATGCGCAAGCCAAACCCGGCGTGACGGCGTTCCAGGCGGCTCGCCTGCACGGGGACACGGAGATGATGCGATTGTTGGCCGGCCGTGGCGCCGTCACCAACGCCCCGATGCCGCCGCCGGATAAACTGGTGGACGCCCTCTTCACCACGGCGATCACGAACAATGGGCCCGGTGCGGCGGTGTTGGTTGCCCAAAACGGGAAGGTTCTCTTCAAAAAGGGATACGGCCTCGCTGATGTGGCCCACGGCGCCGGCTTTGCTCCGGACACCAAATCCCGCATCGGCTCCATCACCAAACAGTTTACCGCTGCGGCCATTTTGAAACTGCAGGAGCAAGGCAAGCTCAGCGTGCAGGACAAGCTCTCGAAATACTTCCCCGATTTCCCGCGCGGTGATGAGGTCACCTTGCGCCATCTCCTCACCCATACCTCGGGCATCCGCAGCTACACCGACAAACCCGGCTTCATGGACAAGGTCACTTCGCCCACCGAACCGGATGCCCTCATCAAATCGTTTCAGAACGATCCTTACGATTTCGACCCGGGAAAGAAATGGCACTATGACAACTCCGGTTACTTCCTGCTGGGCCGCATCATTGAGAAAGTCTCCGGCCAATCCTACGCCGATTTCCTGCGCAAGAACTTCTTCGAGCCGCTGGGCATGACCAATACCGGTGTCCACCGCGCCGACCTGGCGCTCGAACACGAGGCGCTCGGTTATCAATTCAACGCCGCTGGCTTCACCAACGCGCTCAACTGGGACATGTCCTGGGCCGGTGGCGCCGGCGCGCTCTACTCGACGCTCGAGGATTTATTCCGCTGGAATGAGGGTGTCTTCGGCGGCAAAGTCTTGAACGATGCCAGCCTGAAAGCCGCTTGGACGCCTGTGAAGGCCGAGGATAACCAGGACGACAATTCCGGAAACGGCTACGGTTACGGCTGGTTCAGCTCCCAGACGCGCGGCGCCCAGGAGATTTCCCACGGCGGCGGGCTCAACGGTTTCAGCAGCTTCATCATGCGGCTTCCGCGCGAGAACTTCACCGTCGCCATCCTCGCCAACGCGCTGCCGGGCGCTCCCGGCGCCGACCCGGGCCAACTCGCCCATCTGGTCACCGAGATTTATCTCGGTCAAAAACTCGACCCGCGCCCCACCCGCCAGGTCAACCCGGCCGTTTCGCCGGACGCCTTTGATGCTCTCGTCGGCCGGTACGACTACGGCGGGGCCGTCATGACCGTGACCAAAGAAGGCCTACACCTCTACGCCCAGCTCGCCGGCCAGCCGCGCTTCGAGATTTTCCCCAAATCCGGCACTGAGTTTTTCTGGAAAGTGGTGGATGCCCAAGTGACGTTCGTCAAAGACAGCCAGGGCAAAGTAACCAAAGCCGTCCACCATCAAGGCGGTCAAACCATCAATGCGCCGCGACTCGAAGATTTGAAGGAGGCCAAGGTGGATGCTGCCTCCTACGATGCTTTTGTCGGCAAATACGATTATGGCGCGGGCCAGGCCATCATGACCGTGTCTCGCGAAGGTGACCGCTTGTTCGCCCAGTTAACCGGCCAGCCTAAATTCGAAATCTTTCCCAAATCCCCCACCGAGTTCTTCTGGAAAGTCGTGGATGCCCAAGTTCAATTCGTGAAGAACGACGCCGGCAAAATCACCAAAGCCATTCACCACCAGGGCGGTCGCACATTCGACGCCCCCAGGATCGAGTGAGTCCAACCCAGCCTTGTGGCGAGGCAGGTTCGCCTTGCGCTGCCAATTGTCCTGGTTGGGATCACGGATCTTGAATGAGTTCACCCACACACCATCGCCAGGTCATCCTCTACATTGCCGCTGTCCTCGTTGCCGCGTGGCTTTGGATGGTGAGCTTCAGGCTTGGTTTTCGACCGCCTGAGTGGGTAGCGATTCTAGTGCTCATGTGGATTCCCGGGCTGGTTTCGATTCTGTTTCGCGTCGTGTTCAGAGAGGGCTTTGCTGATGTCGGTTGGCGTGTTGGCAAAGCGCGGTTCTGGGCCTGGGCTTACCTTGGGCCACTGGGCCTGGCTTTGCTATCCGTCGCGCTGGCGGTGCTTCTCGGAAAGGTGAGGGTGGTTCGCCACCTGTCCGGGCAAACGATGTTGGACGCCCTTTTCTTCAAACTCTCCTGGCCGCTCTCCGATGTTTCGACCGCTGGCCTTTTAGCCCAGCGATTTCTTGCGGTGGCTTTCATCAGCATAGGGCCAGGTTTCTTTTGCGCTTTCGGCGAAGAGTTGGGCTGGCGCGGTTACCTTCTGCCGCGACTAATACAGGCCGGTTGGCCCTCTCCGCTAATGCTCACCGGTCTTGTGTGGGGCCTCTGGCATTTGCCTCTGTTCGTTTTGACCGGCTACGCGCATGGGGCTGTGACTTTATCCGTGCTCATGTTCACGTTGCTGACAATTTTGTTCGGAGTGTTCGTTGGCTGGCTGCGACTCGCGTCCGGCAGCGTTTTCGTTGCGGCGATGGCGCACACGTCCTTCAATTCGTTTGTGCAGAGCTTCTTTGGCGTCTCTTTCAGCGGACCCGCCGCCTGGTTCTTGATTGGCGACTACGGACTCTTGACCCTCGTTTCTTACGCTGCGCTGGTCGCCTGGCTTTACGGGTCAGGGAGAGTTCATGC
Source organism: Candidatus Acidiferrum sp. (assembly GCA_035566435.1). Lineage (GTDB taxonomy): Bacteria > Verrucomicrobiota > Verrucomicrobiia > Limisphaerales > UBA8199 > DATMRF01. Next base: position 57,598 of record DATMRF010000120.1, on the reverse strand, counting down.
TGTTTTGGCAAGGAGCGCTCCTACTTCATGAGTCCATGGAGGACACCGCTCCTCGCATCCGGTCCAAATCGCATGACAAGTAAAATATGCTAAGATTGATGCCATCGGCGGGCTCGGGCATATCTTGACACTACCGTAACGACAGTACCTCTGGGTCGGAGCGCCGATTTGTGATCGACTTGGAGCATACGTGCCCACTGCGGTGTGCGGCCAGACTCCGTCCGGGTAAACTCGATGATAAATTGACGCTCCGTTGACAGATGCGCCGGGCTGACTCACTCGGCGCAAATTGATTTTGACAATTTTTCGCAGCCTCTTACATTTTCCTCCGCTCCGGATGGGGTCGTAGCTCAGTTGGTAGAGCGCCTGAATGGCATTCAGGAGGTCAGGGGTTCGAACCCCCTCGGCTCCACCATCCAATCCTTCGCTCAGCTCGGCTTTCCTGTCCTTGGCAGAGGCTGGGAAGTAGGCCATCTTCAGGCGGGCTATGCTTTATATTCCAATAGGTTTTTTATTCTTCCTGGCGTTCTGGTTTCTTTTCGCGCTGCTGGTCGCGCTGATCGAGATCGGCATTCTTCAATACGTCTTCGAGAGCATGGGAATCAGCCGCCGCTACATGCTGGTCCTGTTGCTGTTGTGCCTGCTGGGGAGCTACATCAATATTCCTATCGCGCAGTTGCCCGGCCAGCACGAACGCGCCGGCGAAGTGATTGATTTCTTCGGCATGCAATATGTCGTCCCCGTCGTCGTCAACTCTCCCGGAACCGTCATCGCGGTCAATGTAGGTGGCGCGGTCATCCCGGTGATTCTCTCTATCTACCTCATTATCAAGCATCGCCTGTACGGCCCGAGCATTGTGGCGGTTGGGATTGTGACCATCCTGGTCCACCTCATGGCTCGCCCCGTGCGTGGCGTGGGAATCGCCGTGCCCATTTTCATCCCCCCGCTCATCACCGCCATCGTGGCCCTGGTGCTGTCCCGCTGGAATCCGGCCCCGCTTGCCTATATCGCGGGGAGCCTGGGAACCCTCATCGGGGCGGACCTGCTGAACCTGGACAAAATCCGTGGCCTGGGCGCGCCGGTCGCGTCCATTGGCGGCGCGGGAAAATTCGATGGCATCTTCCTGACCGGCGTGGTGGCGGTGCTGCTGGCGGGAATACTGGGCGGCCCGCGGCGCGCGGGGCGTTCGTGGTGATGAGACATCATTTGTAGTTGCACAATCCATGAATCAGGTTGAATGTTGGTTATCGTCCGGACGTCCAATATTTAGTGTCAGTAGGGAGAGCGGAGAGGCCGTGTGGTATATGGTGAAATGTGTCAGCGAAAACCTAAACGGAGCAGACCAATGAAAGCCCCTCTCAAAAGCTTTTTAGTCTTCCTGCTTGGAAGTTTATCCCCCGCGGCAGCGCTTGCCGCTTTGCCAGGCAATCAATCTACCGATAACGCCATCCAGGCTATCCAGCAAGCCGCCGATCCTTCGGCCGCCGTGGCCGCCTACGCCAACGGAATCGCCGTCGACCGGAACGATCCGAAACTTCACGCCGCTTACGTTGGCCGAATGGTTGACCTTGGCCTGCCGGAATTGGCGTATCACCAGGCCGAGACACTGACAACGCTGGACCCGAACAACGGCTTGGCTTGGGGGGTAGTGGCTTACGTCGATGCGCGCCGGTTGGACATGCCGGCAGCGATTGCCGCTATCAACCTCGCCGGTCAACTCGCTTCAGACAACAAGTTTGTCGTGCACACTGCGGGCGAGATCCTCGCCTGGTACGACTTCAAGGCAGACAAGGCCACCGTCCCTGACACAGCCAAAAGTGGCTTGGACAAGGTCCGGACCTCGCTGGCGAAGCAGCCTACATTCACCGAGGCGTACGACAACGCCAGAAAAGCTTACCAGTCCAACGTGACGCCGGCGCCTGCAGGAACCCCCGCTCCACAATCGAGTTCCGCGCAAACTCAGCCGGGCCAGGTGGCGCCCGCCCCAACCGTCCCTTATGCTCCGCAAGCCCCGGCCGTTCCTCAGGCTGGGCTCGCCCCGCAAGCGCAGGCCGACCAGGTCGCCCCGCTCGGCTATGGAGCGCTGACCCCTCCCGCTGATTATTATGCCGCGTACCCCTACTACCCGGATTACGCGTACGACTATTGGGGGCCCAATTACGGCTTCTACTCCTCTTGGGGCCCGGGATGGATTGCCCCGACACCCTGGTGCTGGTGGCGGCCGCTCGGATTCTGGGGCGGGTGCAGCTTTTTCCCGTTCGGCTTCGCCATCGCTTTTGGAGACTTCGATGATTTCCACCACGGTTTTCGCCACGACGGACGCTTTGGCCATGATGGGCACTTCGGCCGCGACGGCGCCTTCGCTCACAACGGCAGCTTCGGCCCGGGGCGTGATCCAGGGGCGTGGCACCACGGCGCTCAGGGCGGCACCTCGTTCTTTGGAACTGCGGCCCGGCCGAGTCCTTCCGCGGCGCAATGGGCCCGCGCCGGCTCGCAAACCCGCGCTCCTTCAGCCGCTTTGACCTCCCACACCGGCACGGCCTGGGGCGGGGACGGCCACGTCCCCGTTCGCGCTGGCACGGCCTCGATGGCTGCCGCCGGCCAGGCCAGCTTTGGTGCCCGCAGTGCTCCGAGCATCCTTTCGCACCAGCCGGGAGCCACTTCCAGCGCTGCCGCTCCGACCATGCCCGCCGCGCGCTCGTGGACAGGTGACGCAGGCCGTGCCCCGATGACACCTGCGGCGCCGGGTGTGATTGGTCGCACTTACCAATCGCCGGTTTATGCCAATGCTCGACCGGCTTACCCCAACGCGGGTTCCTACGGCGCCTCGCGGCCAGCCGCAGTACCGCGCAGCAGCTGGGCCGCGCCGAGTTATCGCGCTCCGACCTATGCGACACCCCGTTACTCAATGCCGAGCCGGAGCTATTCCGGCGCGTGGCGCGGTGGCATGGCGATGAATTCAGTGCCCCGTTTTTCGGGCGGGAGTGTTTTTGGCGGCGGTTTCCGCGGCGGCAGCTCCTTCAGTGGCGGATTCCGTGGTGGCTCCTCCGGCGGCGGCTCCCACGGCGGTGGATTCTCTGGCGGTGGCTCTCATGGTGGCGGGTTTTCCGGCGGGGGTTTCTCCGGCGGCGGCTCTCATGGCGGTGGATTCAGCGGCGGTGGCCATCGTTAGATGCGAAACCCCGGCTGACCCGTTTCCTGTGCGTTCACTGTATGGAGATCCCAGCGTTGAGTTGTTGACCACGGACTTCACTGAGAGTCCAAACGAAATTCACCTTATCCGCGCAATCCGCGGTTGAAGCTCCTCGGTCGCGCCCGAGGTTGAATCAACCCTGCTTCCGAGGTTGACCCCCACCAGCCTTCCGGAGATATTGTCCGGGGCTCACAATCGTCGGAACTTCAGCTTCGAAAGGGATTATGAAAGTGACTTACTACGGACATTCTTGCTTCGCCGTCGAGGTCTTGAATCGCACGTTGCTGTTTGATCCATTTATCACCGGTAACGAGTTGGCGCGAGGTATCGATGTAGACGAAATCCCGGCGGACTACATCCTCATTTCCCACGGCCACGACGACCACATGGCCGACGCGGCGGGCATCGCGCGAAGGACCGGGGCGACGATTATTGCCAACTACGAACTGACGCTATGGTTCGCCAATCAAGGAGTGCAGAAGAGCCATCCGCTGAACCACGGCGGTGGCTATCGATTCGATTTCGGGCGCGTCAAATTCGTTAGCGCCATCCATTCGAGCTGCCTGCCGGACGGCACTTACGGCGGCAACGCCGGCGGATTCGTCGTGGAAACCGCCGAAGGGGATTTCTATTACTCCGGCGACACCGCGTTGACTTTGGACATGAAGCTGATCAGCGATTCGAACAAGCTCAAATTCGCCGCGCTGTGCATTGGCGACAACTTCACCATGGGAGTCGAGGACGCCATCAAAGCGGCCGTCTTTGTAGGGTGCGACGAGATCCTCGGGCTCCATTACAACACGTTTCCGCCCATCCAGATCGATACGGTCGCCGCCGTAAAAAAGTTCCAGCAGGCCCACAAGCGCCTCCACTTGCTGCGCCCAGGCGAAAGCCGCGATTTCTAGACAGTTAAAACGTTTGACGCATCACTTTCCCCCGTCCCTCCATCCCATCCCCCGACTATCAACTCTCAACTATCCACTATCAACCGCTTCACGCCCCATGCTCCCCACCTTCGCCGACATCCAGGCCGCCGCGGCCCGCATTGCCGGCCACGTTGTCGAATCTCCGTGTCCACGTTCCATTTCGCTCTCCGAAGCGACCGGCATGGAGATTTTCTGCAAGCTCGAGTACTTGCAGCGCACCGGAAGCTTCAAAGAGCGCGGCGCTCGCAACGCTTTGCTCCTGCTATCACCGGAACAGCGAAAACTCGGTGTGATCGCCGCCTCCGCCGGCAACCACGCGCTTGGGGTGGGGTATCATGCGCAGTTGCTCGGCATCCCCGTTACGGTCGTTATGCCGCGGTTCGCGCCCCTGACCAAAGTCGTCAACTGCCGCCGGCTGGGCGCCGAGGTCGTTCTCGCTGGCGCGAACATCGGCGAGGCCCGTGCCCGCGCGGACCAAATTGCAGCCCAGCACGGGCTCACTTATATCAATGGCTTCGACGACCCGGCGATCATCGCGGGGCAGGGCACCATCGGACTGGAAATTGCCGCGCAGGTCCCGCGCCTGGATGCCGTGATTGTGCCCATCGGCGGCGCGGGTTTAGTTGCGGGGGTCGCGCTGGCGCTAAAAACTCTCAAGCTCAGCGTCAAAATCATCGGCGTCGAACCCGAGCGGGCGGCCAGCTTCACCGCGGCGCTCGCTGCCGGCCACCCTGTCCAAATCGAGATGCAACCGACCCTCGCCGACGGCTTAAGCGTTCCCAAGGTGGGTGAAAACGCTTTCAGCCTCGCGCGCCAGCGAGTGGACCGGACGGTGCTGGCCGGCGAGCACGACATAGCGCGGGCGGTGTTGCGCCTGATGGAACTTGAGAAGGCAGTGGTGGAAGGCGCGGGCGCAGCGCCACTGGCCGCCTGCCTTGCCGGTCTGGTGCCCGAACTGAAAGGAAAGAAAGTCGTGCTGCCGTTGTGCGGCGGCAACATCGATCTGAACACCCTCGACCGGGTCATTGAGCGTGGAATGGCCTCCGAAGGACGGCTGTGCCGGTTCACCGCCACCATCAGCGACCGCCCCGGCGGCCTGGCGCGGTTTGCCGGGCTGCTGGCTGAGGAGGGCGTCAGCATTATCGACATTACCCACGACCGCGCCTTCGCAGACGATGACATCACCACGGTCGCCGTTCATTGCGTAGTGGAAACGCGCGACGCGGAACACATCGCCACCCTCCGCGACCGTTTGAAACGCGAAGGCTTCCCCTTGGCGTGAGCCGCGCTGACTCACTGCTTCATTTGGGGCGGACCGTCTTCCTCGGCCTCAGGTTTATCCAGGAGCGTGCGTCCCTCGGTCCGGACGCCGCTGCCGCCCCTCACTTTGAGAAGCACGTAAAAGGCCGCGATGACCACCAGGAGGATGACCAAGGCTGGAACGAGCCAGACATGTAACATAGATCAACTCGCTCGGGTTTTGACGGCGCTTCCGCGCCGGTGCAGGACACTGCCGATGTGCTCGGTTTTCATGACTTCGTCTTAGAAGCCAATTACACCTCTATTATTATCACACTTTAAGACAAACCTCTATGCTTGGGCCGCTATTTTTTGGCGGAGGCAGGTCACCTCACGGTTGCCTTCCGCAGGAACTCGCGGGTCCGCTCCTGCTGGGGAGCGGAGAAGATTTGTTCGGGAGTGCCTGATTCGGCCACGCGGCCCCCTTCAAAGAAAAGGACGCGGTCGGCGATATCGCGGGCGAACTGCATTTCATGAGTCACGACGAGCATGGTCATGCCCTCCTCGGCCAGTTGGCGCATCACGCGCAGAACCTCATCTTTTAGTTCGGGATCCAGCGCGCTGGTCGGCTCGTCGAAGAGCATCACCTGCGGCTCCATCGCCAGGGCCCGGGCGATGGCAACGCGCTGCTGCTGCCCGCCGGAAAGCTGCGCCGGATAGGCCTGAGCTCTGCCTTCGAGTCCGACCTTACCCAGCAACTCGCGGGCCCGGGCTTCCGCTTCGGACCGGGGAAGGCCTTTGACCACGGTGGGCGCGGCGACAATGTTCTCCAGCGCGGTCAGGTGCGGGAACAGGTTGAAGGCCTGGAACACCATCCCGGCACGCAGGCGCAACTGGCGCTGCAACTCGCGTTCATGGTTTGTCCCGGGAGGATGCCCGCAGTCGATGGTCACGCCGTCGATCGTGATACGGCCGGAGTCGGGGGTTTCGAGCTGGTTGAGACAACGGAGGAAAGTGCTCTTGCCGCAGCCGCTGGGACCGATGAGGACGACGGCTTCGCCGCGCTGCTGGGCGTGGCAGACGCCGTGCAGCACGCGGGTGGAGTTATAGGATTTTACCAGGTTCTCAACGGTGATCATGGCTCAATCTTCCTTCCAGCCAATTGGCAAAAAGCGACGCCGGGTAGCTCAAGGCGAAGTAAATGCCCGCGGTCATGAGGCCCAGGCCGATGTAGTCGTAGGTGGACATCGCAAGCATGCCATAGACTTTGGTCAATTCGACCATGGTGATGACGGAAACAATGGAGGAATCCTTGAACATCGCGATAAAGTCATTGGTGACGGGCGGGATTACTACGCGCAGCGCCTGCGGCAGGACCACGTGCCGGAGGGTCTGCCAGCGGCTCATGCCCAACGCCAACGCGGCCTCGGTTTGACCGCGCGGGATGGCCTGGATGCCGGCCCGGTAATTCTCTGCTTCGCTGGCGGCGTAGTTTAGCCCCAGGCCAAGGATGGCCGCGCAGAAGGCGTTCAGCCGAATGCCGATTTCCGGCAGGCCATAATAAAGCAGGAAAAGCTGGATCAGCAGCGGCGTGCCGCGGATCACTTCGACGTAGGCCTTGGCGAGCCAGTTCAGCGGCGCGACCGCGTAAAGCCGAACCAGCACGACGAAGAGACCGGCGATCACCGCCAGCGCCATCGCCAGCACGCTTAGCTCTACGGTCGTGACAGCTCCGCGGAGCAGCAACGGCAAGTACTTCGGCCACTCGCGCAGCGTGGAAACTGATTTTTGCGCGACGACCGTTTCCGCCCGGTAATCCTTCAAGCGCGCCTGCCGCTCGTCCCAGACCCCATACTTGCGATAGATCCGTTCGAGGGTGTGGTCGGCAGCGAGGTCTTGAATCGCCTGGTTAAGGGCGGCCAATAGCAACGCATCCTGCTTGCGAACACCGATGCCATAGTAGCCCGGGGCAAATGGCGCGCCGGAAAATTTCAGCGCCGGGTCCGGCTGGGCGTAATGCAGCGCGATGGGGAGGTCCATCAACACCGCCTCGATGCGTTTGGCTTTCAAGTCGCGCAAACTCTCGACGTTGCCAGGATAATGCCGCAGGTCAACGCCGCCTATCTGCTCCAGCAACCGCTCCGCCACTGAGGAAGAGAGCACGCCGACGGGTTTGCCTTTGAGGTCGGTCATGCCGGTCAGGCCGTCGGTCTCGCGCCGTGTCACGATCTGCTGCGCATACACAAAGTAGGGCTGCGACATCGCGATGCGCCGCTGGTTTTCGGGCGTGAGTTCCAGGCCGTTGAGAATGATATCGAAATTGCCACGCTCCAGCGCGGGAACAAGCTGGTCCCACTGATTCTGAACCATCCGGGCTTTGACCCCGAGTTTGGCGGCCAGCGCGTCGGCCAGGTCGTATTCGAACCCGATGAGCTGCTCCGGTTTCTGGGGATCGGGATAAACGTACGGCGCGCCGCCCTCGGCATCCGCGCCCCAGAGGAGTAAACCACGCCGCTGGATTTCACGCAGGCCGTCGGCAGCATCGAGGGGAATGAGCCCGACGGTGAAAAAGAGAAGGGCCAAAAGACCGCAGCTACAAGCGCGCAACTCGCGCCAGAAATTACTCATCCAGACAGGTTGATAACACGAATGAAGAAGGGCGCTCAATTGCTTTTGAGCCCGCTGCCGAAAACCACGAGAAGCTCATTTGTTTCCACCTATGCTCCGAACCGGAACCGTTTAACTTTCACGCAGAATAAATCGCACGTTGTAGCGCAGGATCAATTATAATTTGATTCCTATTTTTTACCCGCCGCGGTTCTAAGCCAATTGAAGGCCATCAGCGAGGCGCCGGCAGAGGTGGGGTGGACGCCGTCGGCGGCCCAATGGGAGGGCGGAGCGTATTTGATGGCTTCGCCGAACATCGTCTGGAAGGGAAGGAATGTGGCGTGGAAGGAGCGTGAGACGCGTTCGGCTGCGGCACGGTAACGGTCGAACTCGGGGAACCACTTGTCGTTGACCGCGCCGCAGCGCAGGACGAACGGCTCACAGATAACGAGCTTCACCTTGGGCAGCGCTTTCAGCGTGCGCTCCAGCAAGGCGCGGTAGTCCTTCTCATATTTCTCGACCGTCCCGTCATAATTGCCGTTGAGAGTATGCCAGAGGTCGTTCACTCCGATAAGAATGCTCAGCACGTTCGGTTTGAGGTCGAGGCAATCGGCCTACCAACAACTCAGCAGCGGCAAGCCAGGCGTAACCATTGCCCAGGGCCGGCTGGTCGTTAGCCACCGCGGTCTGGTCTTTTTTGCGTCCGGCATCGGTAATGGAATCTCCCTGAAAGAGAATGTTGTCGCCTTTGGCGATGAGTTCATGCATGGCGGGCGGCCAGGACTCAGCCGCGGAGGAGGTGGAGGCAAATCCGGCGAGGCTCGCGGCACCCAGGGCGAGGCTTGAGTGTTTGAGGAATGTACGGCGCGTAGTTCCTGCGTCGAATCGGATTTGGTCGTTCATAAGTGTGCAGGCGATGATGACGCGGAGCCGGGGTTTTGAAAAGCCCGTTTCAAGCTGAGCCGTTTCGAGCGGGGCCGACGTTGCCCGAAACGACAAGCGCGCCGGGCGGGACATCCGGGGCAGTCTCGGTTGTCTTTTGGGCGGCGGAGAGGTCGCTGGACATCACGACGATGCGGTCGGTTTTATCGCCTTGGAGTTCGAGGAAGGTCTTGGTGGCAGGCGGCGCGGAGCAGGCGTGCAGAAGAGCTTGCCGGGTCTGGACGAGTTTGATCAGCAGTTGGGTGGGCGCAGCGGGCGCGGCGCGAAAGCCCTCGAGGTCGAGGTCCTGGACATCGTCGCAGACTAGCGCAGGCCGTGCTTCTGAGCCGGCTGCGTTGAATTCGAGGTGACGGAGGCGGAGACCTTTGACATGGCGGCAATAAAGTCCGTAAGCCGAGAGGCGGCCAAACATGCGCGCCTCCGGGTAGGCTTGCGGCGCTTCCGGGATGTCGCGTTTCACCCAGTCGGCTTTGCCGTTCTCTTCGCTATCGATCCGGATATTCGAGAGCGTCACGTCCTCGACCTCGAAACCCGGCAAGCCGGTCACCGAACTGGTCAGGATCGAACCGGTGGCATGCACGTTTTCAATCATCACGCCGCGAAGCGTGCCCGGTGTGCCGTCAGGGCGGGCTTTGCGGATGCCGCGGCGAATGAAAATGGGCGTGCGCACCCGTTGCATCCTGATGTTCGAAATCGTCACGCCTTCCAGCCAGCCGCCATCGACCATCTCGAGCGCGATGCCGGAAATCACACGGGCCTTGAGGTCCACATCCTCGTTGAAAATCACGGAATTCGTGAACGTCACGTTTTCAAACCCGCCACGGGTGGCCGTGCCGAATTTCAGGCCGTTACAGCAGCAAGTCAGCACGCAATTCGTGATGGCGATATTTTTCGAAACTCGCAGCTCACCGCCATACGGACTCTCACTCTTGAGGCAAATCGCGTCGTCGCCGGTATCGATCAGACAATCGGAAATGAACGCGTTCCGGCTGCAAGTGAGGTCGATACCGTCGGTGTTCGGCCCGATCATCGGGTTTTTGATGGTGATGCTCCGCAGAAAAACGTTCTCGCACTGGATTGGCCGGAGCGTCCAGCCGGACGCGTTTTCGATCCGCACATCCTCGATCCGGAGGTTCGTGCAATTGTAGAATTCCAGCAGCGGCGATGGGCGGTCCAGTGGTTTCCAATCGTAGGTGGCGACATCGCGCCAACTCTCGGTGGGCGGCGGGGAAGTGCGTCCGCTAGGCACCCAGAATGCCTGACCCTGGCCGTCGATGCGGCCCGGTCCAGCGAGGCTGACATTTTCAGCGTCGCGCGCGAAGATGAGGTGCTTTTGGTTGGCGTCGCCTTGCAGCCGCGGTCCCGTCTTTGGTGAGTAGTCGGCGAGATTCTTACTGCCGAGGATGGTGGCCCCGGCCTCGAGGTAAAGCGTGACGTTACTCAGCAGGACTACCGTGCCGGTCAAGTAGGTGCCGGGAGAAACATACACGACTCCGCCGCCGGAGGCATGGCAGGCGCTAATCGCGCGGTTAAGCGAGGCGGTGTCGAGAGTCTTGCCATCGCCGACCGCGCCGTGGTCCTTCACCGCGAACAAGTGGGGCTGAGATTTTCCGCGGGTTTGTGCGGCCAGGGGAAGAGCCATAAGCGAACTTCCGGCCGCCAGGAACCCGGACGCGCGAAGTAGTTCTCTGCGATTCATGCCGGCGAGTATCGGCTGGCGGAAGGCCGCGTCAAGCGCGCGGGAAGGTTTAACCGCATAGAACGCAGGGCGGCGAGGGTATCGGAACCTTCTTCTGATCGCAGCGCAAGGGTCCTCGCAGCCATCGGTGGGCCAGAACGGACGCGGAGGATTGGCCAAGGCTTGAGACCCCCCCCACTTATAGCTTTATCCGGTTTGAAGCGGTTTGATCCAGTCTGATCCGGCCCGGGGCGCGGTCCAGTGGCGGGTGGGTTCTGGCCACTCTTCCAGGTGTCCGCCGGATTTCCAACGGCTAAGGCCAACACAGGGGAAGAGCCCACAGAAGCAAAGAGAGCCAAGGGAGGGCGCGAGGCGGTGGCGGAGCTTTTCATTCGGGTTGGGTTTTTCATATTGAGAGTAGTGTTGTCACGCTATATAGGGCCACAAAACGTGTTACAGGAATGAGAGGCGGGGGGCGGGGCGCCGGACACGGGCCAGGAAAGTCGGACCCCGAAGGGAGGGGATCCAGGTCACTTGGGTTTTCCATAATTATAGCAGTGCTCTCACTCTACTATAGGGCCGCAAAACCTGTTACCTAAGTGACAAGGGGCCAGAAGGGTCCGGCGAGGGTGGCGCTCCGCAGGTTGGCCGGAGCGAGAGGTCGACCGGCAGGCAAACCGCCCAGAGCGGGACGAAGCCAGAGCGGTGAAGCAGCAACCGAAGTTGGGCGGGCCCTTCCTCGGTGCTCGTCAGCCGGCTTACGTGGTTTCCTGGGCTGGCCTTGTCCACCGGGCTGCTCCACCGAGCAGCAGCAGCACGAGCGCCGTGCCGGCAAGAATCATGACTCGCACACCCCACGAAGCCGCCCGGGCAACCGATGCTTTCAAGTCGATTTTCAGGTCGGCCCACGGGTCCACCGCCACCGCGCGCTTGAAGGTTAGCACGCGGCCCTGATCGGGAATACTGGCTCGGAGGGCAGCCGGCGCGGTAACAGCGGCGTCCTGCTGCTGGATGAGCCGTTCCGCGAGTTTCATAAAGGCGGCGTTGTCGTCGGCGCTGTTCCGGTCGAGGATGTCCTTGGCGTCCTGCTGGGTGTAATTGAGTTCCTTGCGGTCGCGCAGTTCACGGAGTTTGCCGCCCACCGCGCCCGACTCGCCGGCGGAAGCGGCCTCGCGCACGTTCAGACCGATGAGCGCCTGTTGGAGTTTGATGTTATGCAGTTGCACGCGGGCGTCCTCATTGAATGCAGCGTCGTGGGTGGAAAGTCCATAAGCAGCCTGGAACGCGCGGCGGGCCTGCTGGGGGTCCCCTTGCTGAAGCGCGGAATTGCCGGCGGCCAGGAAGTCTTCAGCTTGCTTGGTTTGCTGGCGCTGCCGGGCGGCTTCACCTTGTAGGTAGCTTTGCAGATCGAGCGAGGCGGTTTGCGGGGGGGCTTCCTGCTGCTGCAACTGCAACGAGCCGGACCATTTGTTCAGCCGCCACTTGTCATTGAGGGAAACGCGCCAGGTGATGTTTTCGAGCGGAAGGTCGAACTTAGGGGCCAGCAGTTCCAGGTCCAGCGACCGCCCATCCGCGGAGCCGATTTTGCAGCTATAAAAGAGCTCGACCGGCAGGGCCTGATCGCGGCGCGCCTGCTGTTCGAGTGGGAGAAGGAGCTGATCCTGCTCGCGCCAGGGCCAAACACCGTTCTGGTTGACGAACGCGAACCAGAAATGAGCGTCCTTGGGCAGCCGGACATTAAGCAACCTTTTATCGCCGGGAAGCATTTCGAGGCGGACCTGGGTCAGCATGACTCCATCATCAGAGATGACAGAGCTGAGCGAGATGCTGTTGACCCGTGCGGGGAGAAGTTTAGCGGCCTCGTGACGTTCGAGTTTGAGCGGCAGCTCGAAAACCGATTCGACCAGCCGATAAGAGAAATTGGCGGCGCTGGCAGGGAGCCCTTGCTGGAGCGCGCGCGGGATGCTCTGCCATTCGGCCGCCTGGAGAGCCGAGGGTGGCGTGTCGATGTGCACCTGCACACGGCCGCTGGACTGCACGGTAACGAAACCGCGCTGAAGATTGACGTCGGCAGCCAGCAGACCGCGCAGGACGACCTCCGGCGCTTGTTCAGAAATCGGCGCCTGGTAGCTGACCCGGAGCAGGAACGCGCCGATGACACGGCGCTGGAGTTTGATTTCCCAGGCTTGCAGGCCGTTCGTGAGCGCGTTCGGAACCTGCAGAAAATCGGCGAGCTGCTCACACTGGAAGCGGACGGCTTCGGCGTTGGTCGGGATAAACACGCGGAAACTTTTCAGGCCGGTATTCTCGATTTGGTATTGGAGGTTGGCGGCCACTTTGAGCTGTGCCTCGGTAACGGTCGCATGCTGGAGGCTGGTGACCTGAACCCACGGGTCCACCTGCTCGAGGTTCAGGGAGAGGCTGCGCGGCGTTTGCAGAACGCGGAAGGCGAGCACACCTTTCTGCTTGATGCCGGACTTTTCGGGGTCCAATTGCGTGAGACCCTCGGAAGCAGCAACCTGAAGGCGCAGGCCTTGCTCAGGCACGAGCAACAGGGTGCCGCGTTGCTTGCTCGCTTCGCGCAACACCAATTGCGGCACCAGCCAGCCCTGCGCGGCTTTGACACCCGGTCCGGCGAGGCTAATGGCAAACTGTTGCTTGCCTTCAGTCTTGCCGGCCAGGTGCAGCGTTATGACCCGGCCCTCACTGGTCTTCAGCTCGGTCCAGTGGCTGAGCGCGGCACCGCTGAGCGACTCGACATCGAAGCCGGGCGGCATGAGAAAGCTCAATTTGAAGATGCCGGCCCGGGTTATCTCGACGGTGGCATTCGCAGCCAGCACGGTGCGGTCTTCGCCCAGCGAGAGGGTGTCCTGCGTTTCAACGCGGATGTCGGGTTCGACCGCCGAGGCTCTTAGAGAGAAGAGCAAGGCTGAAGCGTCAACCGACCCTCCCGCGGATGGGCTGGCGGCAACCCCGGGTTTTTCCGCATAACGGAACGCGCGGCGGACGGTGAGCCCGGGGATTTGCGACTGAAGAACAGAGAGGAGGTTAGCAGGGAAATCCTCGAGGTTAATGGGCGAGAAGCGCTCGGCAGTAATCGTGTCGAGCTGAACTTCGTTTCCAGTCGCCACGCCGAGCAAGCCGATTTGGCCGGCGGCATTTTCCACGCGCAACAATCCCACCGAATGTTCGAGGGGCAATGGCCCGGTGGCGATTTGGGAACGAACCGATAGCGTGAATGGCCGGGACTGAGGCGGGTTGAGCGTGACCCGCAGCTTGCGGGTGTCGGGATCGAACCGCCACAAGGAGACGAGAGAGGGCGCGGCCGGCGCCACCTTGTCAGCGGCCGCCGCCGGGACGGCCCATTTCGCTGGGTCAATCACGTCCGTGACTGCGGCGCCTGGCGGCACATCCAGCACCAGTTCGGTCAGTTCGCCTTGCGCCGGGCGAATGGAGACGTAATGGGCTCCTTCAATCGACCCTGCTGCCGGCACGTAAAGCTGGGAGACCTCGGCGTAGAACACCGGCTTCTCGCGCTTCACATCGCGGCTGCGAGGTTTCCAGCCGACCCAGGCATCGGCTGCCGGCGAGAGCACCAGCGTCGCGACTGTGTTGCTGCCGGCGAACTCGCGCTGGAGCGAGACCGCCTGAGGGGAAAACACGTCCACGTCCAGATTGACCACCGTCAGATTTAGCCGGTTGACCAGGCCGAATTGAACCGGGAGAAACAACCCGGTTTCAGAATTCTTCTTGCCGACCTGAAGCTCATATTGCAGTTCCAGTTCGTAAACGCCGCTTCTGTGGGCCAGCAACTGTTGCGTGGCTTTCGACCCTGCCGGGGAAGGCAACAGCTCGAGCGAGTTGCTCGGGTAAGTAAGCCGCGTTAGCACGGCGGGCTCGGCGAGCAGCGGCAGAATCTGGCCTTTCTCCGCCTGCCACCGGAGCCTGGCAGTGGCCAGAGCGAACTTGTCCTCGATCCGGAGGTCCTGGCTGATTGATTCTGCAATGGCGAGTTGTTGAGGAGGCGCAGGTTTAGGCTCCGCGCTGCCTGCGAGCGCGTTCCCAGCGCTCATGCATATAAGGCTGCCCACCACCAGCGCTGCGGCGGCGGAAGCGGCGCTGCCGCCGGTTTGCGGTAACACCGGTGATGGGGCCCGGACTGGCAGACGCCACAATTGGCGCGCGGCAGGGATGATGGCATGCCAGACAACGAAAGCCGCAATGATCAGAAGGAATGCGACCGCTCCGTTCGGTGTCCGCAACGCAGCCCAGCTCAGCAGAGTCCAGGCGAGGAGGCGGCAGGCAAGTTTGATTCCGCGCGATTCGGAGAGCCAGCCGTAAGCGAGCACGGGCAGCGCGAGCAAAACCGGCCAGGCATAACGTAAAATGCCCAGGACCGAGGCCTTCTCTGAGAAGTTTGCCACCTCGACCGTCAGGCTACTGCCGGCCTGTTGCACTGGAGCGAGCAAGGTTACGTCTCTCGGCAAAAAGCTGGTGTAACGCCCGGTCGCATCGGCAAGCTTGGCGAAGGCCACGATGGCCAAAACAAGCGCCAGCAAACCGGCGGTCGTACCGACCAGGTGGCGTGGGCTGAGCTTATAAGCGCCTCGCTGCGCCGCCCAGCGCCACACCACGAGCGCCGCCCCCATCATCCCCAACGCAGTTGCGAGCGAGGCCAACGCGGCTCCGGCGTCATCGCCGCTGAATAGCCGGGACAGCTCAGCGAATCCCGAAATATCCGCCACCCCGCCGACAGGCATGAGCGACCCGCCACGATAGACCAGCCGTTGAGCGGTGTCCGGTTCCAGCTTCCATTCGGCAAGCATTACCGGGGCGTTCACCAGCGGCGCAGCAACGTTGATCCGACCTGGCTCCGTTGACCGCGACGCAAGTTTTAAATCGAGCGTCAGGACGGCGTTCGGATCGCCACCCTGCGGCAGCGGAATAAGATTTGCCGCACCGTCGGTGACTGGCACGACAGCTGTGCCATTGACGGTCGCAGACCACAAATCCGTGTGCGGTGGCAGCGTTATCCGGAGGTTGGGGTTACCGCGATTCTTGACGAAGTAGCGAACGTCGGTCAGGACTTGGCCTTCCTTGGAAATGCGGGTGGTCAACGACGCGCGGTCCACCACCTGGCTGAGCGAATCGCCCTGCGCGAGCGGACTCAGCGCCAGCTTCAAATCGAAAGGCCGCGAGGCGTAGCGATAGGCCGCGAGGATGGGCGCGTCGAAAAACAGGCGGTACTCCGGCGGGACTTCGCCGGTTTCCAGCGCCAGCAATCCCGGAGAAACACTCGCGGGCTTCACCTGAAATTGGTAGGCGCTGATGACCAAAGTGTTGCCCTGCTCGGACTGCGCATCGAGCGGGCGCGCGCCCGTAAAGGTGAGCGTTTCGCCCTGGGCCTTGAACGGCCGCTCGTACGTCGCCAGCAACGTGAATGCGCCAGACACGGGCGTATGCAATTGCACCAGATAACCTCCCTCGGTCTTTTGCCAGTTGCGGATGTCTTTGCCTGCGAACTCGACATTAAAGTACTCGTCGGACAACTCGATTTTGAAAGTCGAGAGGGGAGCGCCCGAAATAAGGTAATTCAAGACGCTGCTGCCATAGGCGACCCCTTCACCGATCGAGAACAAATGAAGCGCATCGACCTGGACGGTCTGCGGCAAACGCTCCACGCGCAGCACCGCCAGCCAGGCCGGGTCGCTCAGTCGAAAGGCGGATTGAATGCCCGGAACCTTCCGCGGAAAGAACGCGGTGGCAATTTCCGTCAAGGCCTGGGTGCGGTCCGGGCTTAGGCGGAAGCCGGCGTCCGCCGCCACCGCGATATGGCCGCGCACAGACTTGGCCTTGGTAACCTCGATGCGAGGCAAGGTCCAGGTGGTCTCGCTCAAAGGCTTGTTCCTTTCGAGACGCAACTGAACCACTTGCCGACCGGAAAGCGGCTGCCCGAAGACGAGTCGCAGTTCCGCATCAGGCTCCCCTGCCGGGTCGCGAACGAAATAGTCGCTCAGGCTGGGCGCGCTGAGCCGGGCGACGGCGTAACCTTTCGGCACGCGCAACAACAGTTCGCGCAACGGGGCTTCGCGGATGTCCAGTTCGATTTCGCCTTCGATAGACAGTTCATTTTCGCCGAGGCGATAAGCAAGGAGTTCGGAGACGGCCAGTTCAGGGAAAATTTGGTCGGCCTGAATGCGCAAAGCGAAATCGGCGCCCGAAAATCGGTAGGCGAAGCGCTGGCTGCCGGTGGGCCGCAAGATCGCTCGGGTGGCCTCGGTCTCGGGAAACTGCTCGGGCGAAATCTGGGAAAGGCCGCTTGCTTGGGTCACCTCGAGCCGGACGGCGCCCTCGTTCACGATGCGCACATACCCGGCGAAGCGCGTGGCCGCCTCGGGCCGCAACTGCATCGCATCAGTCGTCTGCGGAAAAGCTCCCAGGGGTGTCTGCAACTGAAGCTGGAGAGTGAATTGGTCCTTTTGCGGCTGATTGAATTGGACCACCAGGCGGCGGTCGGCGGAGTTGGAAATCGGCTCGACGTTCCAGGCAAGCACCTGATCGCCCTGGACGCGCGTGACTTCGCCGGCGCCGTGTAGGAGCAGGGCCACACGATTCAGCTCGCCTTGCATCACCTTGCAATCCAGCAGCGCGAGTTGGCGCATCAGGCCAGGGCTGACGCTGATTTGAGAGAACATTTCGGCGGCGTAAAACAGCTTGCCCTCCGCTTCCGGGCGGGCTGCTTTCCACGAAAGTTTCACGACTCCATCCGATGGCAGGAAGCTCGTGAACGCATCCCCTTTACGCTCGGGGCGAGCCGCGCCGGGAAATTCGAATTGCGCGTCCGCCGGCAGGCCCTGGAAGAGAATTGGGCGCAGCGGACTGGCGTTGACCCGGAAATCGACCGCATTCCACCCGTCCTTTTGGCGGACGGCCGCGGTGAACTTGAGCTGGAGCGGGAACTTGCCGGCGCGATCAAAGACCAGGACGAAACGGTTGTCTTCGGCGCGCAGCCGCCATTTCGGGTGGGTACCGATCTCCGTCAGCGCGATGGGCCCGGAGAGCAGTTCCAGCGTGCCGCCTTTGGAATTCTCGACTCGTGCAATGGCATTGAGAGTGAAGGTAGCCTGGCCTTCGCCGAGCACGCCGACGAGTTTGAATTGGTCGAGCGTGATAGCCGGCGCAGCCGGTTCTGCCGCGCGGGCGGAAACAAGGAGAACAGACACACACAGGGTGGCAACTAGGTTTTTCATAGGGACTTTAGTCAGAACGGTCGATGATGCTGGCGAAGCCGCAGCGCAGATTTGGAATCTGCAATCCTTTCGTAGCTCGGAAAGCCCCCGTGTTGGCCTACGGCCAGCCGACTGCAAGTCGGCGATACAGCAGATTGAAAATCTGCGCAACGCCTTCGGGCGAGGTACGGCAATTCGGAGTTTCGTGTTGACGAAAAACATTGCGTGACATACAGCTTCGCTGCGAGACTGCCGCCATGCTTCCTGGGGAAAGGAATCCGCGGATAGAACGGGTTGAGTTTGAACTGCGGTCCACGGGCGTAAAGCCGACACAGAGCAAGACATTGATGTCGGGCATTCACACGCGTGGGTATCTGCCGCACGTCAAGAGAGAGGGAGTCCGCTACTTCGTCACGTTCTGGTTGGCAGATTCGCTTCCAAAGGAAGTGCTGCTCAAGATTCAGGCCGAACGGTCGGAACGATTGACCCGGTGTTTCACGCAGGGCGCCGCCGCAGAGCGCCAGGGTAGCGCTGCGCCTGATTCGGCCGCTTTGGAGGAAGCTGAGCGCGAATATTTCCGTAAGCTGGAGGCGTACCTCGACAAAGGCTCGGGAGAATGTTGGCTCCGTCGTCCCCAGATTGCCGGATTGGTGGCAGGGGCGTTCGGCTTCTTTGAAGGGCAGCGTTACCAATTGAAGGCGTGGGTAGTGATGCCAAACCACGTTCATGTGGTGTTGCGGCCAATGCCGAATCACAGCTTGAGCTCGATCGTGCAGAGCTGGAAGCGGTACACCGCTCGGGAGGCAAACAAATTGCTTAATCGCACCGGACTGCCGTTTTGGCAACCGGAGTCTTTTGATCACTGGATACGGAAGGACGTGGAACATGCCCGCTGTTGCAGTTACGTGTTAAACAACCCGGTGAAGGCACGTTTGTGCGCCGCACCGGAAAACTGGCGATGGAGCAGCGCCTGGCGTGACGGGCAGTCCCCGTAGCGTAGATTTTCAATTTGCTGTATCGCCGACTTGTAGTCGGCTGCGCTCAGGATAAGAGGGGAATCTTCCCCGCGACGGACGGTTTGCAGATTACAAATCTGCGATACAGCAGATTGAAAATCTGCGCTACGCCTTCGGGCAGCCGTTGTCGAGTGTGAATAGTACATCAACAAGCTTGTCATTCATTTCCCTCCGATACTCTTCGCCTGGTGGAGCATCCACTCGAGTTTCTTGGGCCGGATGTCAGCGCCGTAAACGTCCGGCACTCCAGTCAGGTACCCGAGCAAAGCGTCCGGCGTGACTTCGACGGCGTAGGGGCTGGTGGCCAGCCACTCTGAGAAAGCGCTGGCAGTCGTCGCCAGACGCATCGCCGGGCTGGATTGCTCCAGAGCCACGGCATTGCCTGTATAAGGAACAACCCACTCGCGCTCCTGATAATCAGTGGTGCCGGGAACCCGATACCGAACCCGAACCGTGCCGAGCGGACCTTCGCCGGCGGGGTTGGCCTCGATCACATACAGCGCGTTGCCGGATTCAGCCGCGCCAATCTCGGCGGCATCGACTGTGTTGTCGCGGAACTGTTCTTTCGTGAGCTGATGCTTGGCGTAGCCGATCTGCCGATAAGCGGTGACGCGGCCCGGATTAAGCTCGACCTGCACTTTCACGTCGGCGGCGGCAACGTGCAGCGCTCCTGCGAGCTGGCTGGCAAACTCGGTCGCGGCTTCTTCGGGCGTGTTGATAAAACCGTAGCGCCCATCGCCATTGCGCGTGAGCACTTCGAGCAAATCGTCGTTGTAGCCTTCCCAACCGATGCCGAAGCAATCGAGCGCGATACCTTGCTTGCGGTTGGCTTCAACTTTTGCCTTCAGCGACCCCGGCTCGACATCCCCAAGGTTGGCCGCGCCATCGGTGAGCAGGACGACGCGATTGATTCCGTTGGCGAGATAGTGGCGCAGGGCGGTTTGGTAGGCCAGGTCCATTGCATCGCCCAGATTCGTCCCACCCTGAGGCGTAAGCTTGCCGACTTCTTCGGCGACCTGGCCGGCCTGGCTGCCCGGGACGCCGTCCACCCAAAGACGTGCCGTGCGGGCGAACGTGACAACGCTGAAGGTGTCCTGCGGCTGCAATTGAGTGGCGAGCACGCGCAACGCCTCGCGTATGATCTGAACCCGGTCCGCGCGCTCCATCGAGCCGGAATTGTCGAGGAGCAAAACGAGGTTCAGAGGCCGGCCCACCTGGCGGCCCTGGGCGGCGGTCTTGAGCGAAAAGCGCAGCAGGTCGCGACTCTGGGCGAACGGATAGCGGGCACGCTCCCAGGCAAAGGCGATCGGCACTCCCGCGGGCGCTTCCGGATCGCGGTAATCGAACGCATTAATGAATTCCTCGCTGCGAATCGATGCCGGGTCGGGCAGAACACCCTTTTCGAGGCTGGCGGCCGCAAGCTTAAACGAGACATCGCTGACATTGAGTGAAAAAGTGGAGAAGGCGTTCTCGCGGCTCTGGACCTCGGGCTGAGGGACGGGAATCGAGGGAGCAGGTTTGGGTGGCGCGGCGTCCACCTGCTGGCTAGCTGGCTGGCTCTCTAGCCGCGCCAGTTCTTCGGTGGCCTGGCGTATTTTTTGCTCCTGTTTGGCGGAATCCTCCATCAAGGCTTTTGTCCCACTTGGGCCCAACTGCATACGCTGTTCAATGCGCTGCGCCTGGTAGGCTTCTGCGATAGCGTTTGCAATGTGGGCGGCTTCTTCAGGTTTATCATCTTTGACTCCAATCTCCACCAAGCTGGTGTTGCGAACTGGGCGCAAGTCGAGCTTCTTCTTCAGCAGCTGAAGGGTCTCCGCGGTTTTAAGTTCACCCGCTACGCGGTCATTCTTGGCCCACGCCTTATTCAGATTGAGATCCTTAATCACCTTGCCGAGGACCGCGTCGGATTGGATAACCTCGAATTCGCTCTGAATGAAATAAGGGTCATAAGCAACCCCTGTTTGCCCAGTGTGCACGCTATGGGTTTCCGCTTGGTCTCGTTCGATTTTGATCCGCACGCGCGCCTCGGCCTCCCCTCTAAACATGCGACCCAGCCCAGCGAGCAATCCCGGGCTCTGCGAGGGTGGAGGCGAAGCCTTATCGACGATTTCAACCATGCTACTCTTTGGCAGCATCAAATCGGTCCCTTCCGTGAGCAATTTGGTATCCAGAAGTGCCCGAGATCTGAGCAACTCGTTCAGTTCACGCTTCTTGGCCTCGATGGTGGCGGACTGCTGACGGGTTGAGGCTTGGTCGCCCGAACGCGTAATGGCCCCATTGATGGCGACGACCTGAGCGGGAGGCCCGGCCGAAAAACCATCTAGGCTGTCGGCTGGCTGCTTCAGCGATTCGACTCCCGGCAGAACGATCGCAGAGGGTTTTCCCTTGGCCGCGCGCTCACGGTCCTTCTGCATTCGTGCGTCATCCTCGTAGAAGCCGCGGGTCGTTGCCGTCACAACAAAGTTGGTGACCTGGGACGGCGCATTGGCGTAGCCCACAACGTTCGCGCTATAGAAATTGGAGGAGGGTGTCAGAGCGTCGCTGTTTTGCGACTGAGCGCGCAGAGTTCGCTCGACTATCGCCACCGGCAAACCAGTCGTCGGGTCAACCGCCTGAAAAGTGGCCGTCGTCAAGCCTGTCGCCGGGTCGGTCGGCGGCGGTGCCACTATCCCACCCGGCCCCAACCCGTACCGCCTAGCGAGCGTTTGCGCACCTGCGACGTTTGCAATACCTCCGGAATTGCGATTCACGACGACGGGCAAACCGGTTGTTGGATCGATGGTCGTCGGCACCGCCGTTGTTTCACCAGCCATCTCGTTCAAACCCGCTCTGGTCTGGTCCGATTGTTTTTCTTCCACAGACCGACGACGTGTTACATTGCGATCCACCGCGGATTGCAAGGAGTCGTCGCCAAGCGTGTTTGCAAGCCGTGGTTCGGCGGGTAGAACACCTTCCGACTCAACCAGAATGCGTCCCGCGGGACTCGTGGGCGGCGAAGCCGTCGGAGTGACTGCGGAGGGAGTTGAAAGCGGCAACGCTACTCCGCCGCCGCCTCCGATCCCACCTCCTCCAGCCCCTCCTGCCGAGGCGATCAGATCGCGACCGGGTGGCGCTTTCGGGAGTTCAACGCGGCGGTAAGTGAAACTTTGGTCGCCCGGTACTCCGCTCGCCGGCGGGACTGTAACGGGCGCCTGCGCAGCAGACAGAGTGCCAGGAGCGACTTTATCGAACTCAAGCCCGAGCATCAGCGGCTTGTCGCCGTCGGATTTGGGCGACGAGAGGGCATACCCACCATACGCCTGGCCGGCGTTGAATGTTACCGTCGTGGCCGGATCAGCGGTGACTGAAGGAACCACCGCACTTTGATCAGCCGCCGCATATGTTGGGGGAAGAACGATAATTGCCTGGTTCGGTTCAGGCGCCGGAACAGTCGGCGGAGGCGCGGCTGAAGCAACGGGCGGCTGTTCGATACCCGTCGATATGTTCTTGAGATTGTTTGCGCTGGACTGCGGGACCAAGGCTCGGGCGCATTCGTCCGGCAACTCGGCGTGATGCGTCAAGAAAGAATCCCGCCCACTCTCGAAGAAAACCGCGGCGTCTTGGCTGCTAGCGCTAAATCGAGCGGCTTTGGATTTCGACCGCGACAACGCCGGCAACATCATTGACGCCAGTAGGACCATGAAAAGCGCCGCCACGGCCACCGGAACGAGCCAGGACACCCGGCGCTCCGGCGGTTTGGCATATTCCCTTGGAGCCACGGTTTTGAAACGTTGGAGCAGTTCCTGTCGGCGTTCGTCGCTCAACTTGAGCGCCGTCTGTTCGGCGGACGGCTGGGTTCCCGGGGTGGTTTCGGTCTCGCGGACAAGCTTGATAGTTTGTTTCAGCCGTTGGTGAATTTTCGCCAGTTCAGGGTCTCCGGCCATGACATGCCTTAGGAAGGCGGCTTGGTCCGGTGGCAGCTCGCCGAGCAGCAGTGCGGTAAGGCTTGCCTCAAGAGCCTGGCGCGGATCTATGGGAGAGTCCGGAGTCATTGCGGAGTGAAAAGTGAAAAGTGAAAAGTGAAAAGTGGCCTCATGGCACAATCCCATTCTTGGCTAGCTCCGCGGCGATGGCTTTGAGCGCGTGGTGCAGGATGTAGCCCACATTGCCCACGGTCAGGCCGGTGCGCACGCTTATTTCTTTGTAGGAAAGGTTCTCGTTGAACTTAAGCCGGATCAGTTCGCGGCCGCGCTCATCGAGCGCGTTGAGGCTGAGGCGGACCAGGCCGATGCCTTCCCAGCGGGCAATTTGTTCATCGGGCAATGGCTGAGGGTCGGCTGTATCCGCCGACGCCGACGTCCCATCCTCCTGCGAGCCATCGAGGGAGACGAGCTTGCTGGCCTGGCGCCGCTGGTTCAGGGCGGCGTTGTGCACGGTCCGGTAGAGCCAGCGCCGGGGCTCGCGCACCACCTTAAATTCTTCATGTAATCTCATGAACGCTTCCTGAACGACGTCCTCGGCTGGGCCGCGTTCGCCCAGCAACCGCAGTGCATAGCTCAATAGCGGCGATTCCAGAGCACCAAATAGCTCTTCAATCGTTTCCGCCCGCGGCGGCCCGGCGCTGGTTTGGTCTGGTCGCATTACGGCCATGTTCGGCAATTCTCGTTGCTAGAGACTCAATTCAGCCAGCCGCCGGGCGCGTTGTTCGCAAGAGAACATCGTGTCGTACTTTATTTGACACCGGACAGCACACTTTCTTAGACGGAATATGGAAATAATTGCTCCTGGAGGGAAATGCCTTGCGGATCCGGGGCTTTGGGGCCAGGCGGATCTCACGCTTTACTACCCCGAACTGGCCGAGGTAGGAAGGGCGCGTCCGTCATCGCCCCGCGAACACGTCACTCCCTCCAACCCACGGCGCACCAAATGACTATATTCGGGAATGTAGTTTTTCTGCGCAGACTTTTGTGGTTCCAAGTTGCAAGTTGAAGGTTCAAAGTTGGTTGCGTCAACTTGCAACTTCCAACCTTCAACCTAAAACGGAGCTCGCCGAGAGTTTCGTTCCGGCTACGGCGGCCCGGGGACACGCGCGCCCTACTTCACGGCACGAGCGTAGCCCGGTAGTACTGCGTGGGAGGCGGATTGGTGCCGGTCTGAGTGATAAAAACCAAGGTGCCAGAGCCGTAAATCAGGTCCAGGAGCGGTCCGGTGGTCCAGTTTGAAAGATCCGCGCTGGAGTCCAGAGTGAACTCCTGGTCCGGCACTCCCGCTACCAGGAAGATGTTCTCGCCCGAGTTTTGCGAATAACTAACGAACGTTGGCGGAGTCAGGTTGGGAATAATCTGGCTGCGCAGAATCGAGCCTTCCAACCCCACCACGAGCAATTGGCCGTTCTGGGTCGCCGCGCTATAAAGCGATTGGCCGGTGATGATTCCGACATTGGTCCAGTTCACAAAGTTGGTGCTTGCGAGCACGGTGCCGTTGTTGCCGACGATGTAGCAGGTGTTCGATACCATCACGGCGTCGTTGAGCCAATTGGTGGTGCCGCTAGCCACCGCCGCCCACGCGGCGCCGTTCGCGCTTTTCAGAATGGTCCCGTTTTCGCCAAGGGCCAAGAAGTAGCCGTTCAGCCAACGCGTCCGCCAGAGCCAATTGGTGGTGCCTGACGTCCGCCTGGTCCAAGTGGCACCGTCCGGGCTCGTGAGAATAACGCCCTGGTCGCCGGTGGCGACGAGCAGATTTGTGGACGGCGCCAGCCCCGACAGGTAATTGGTCGTGGGGACCGATAGCGTGGTCCAGTTGGTGGCATCGGCGCTGCGCAGCAGGGTGGCATTGCCGCCGGAGAGGAAGTAATTGTTGTTGTACGCGCAGGCTCCCGCGAGATCATTCGTCGTGGCAGCCGGCGGGGGCAGCGCATACCAAAGCACGCCCAGTGCGCCAACTAAGTTGGTAAAAAGCGTGCCATCAAGGTTGGTCACGATAACCGGAATGCCGGTATTTGGGCTAACGGCGAGGCAGCCGCGGTTTCCAGCCGCAACCAACAGGTTCGTGTCACCTCCCACACAGAAGAAAACGTTTGTCGTGGTGGGGCTGCGGACCGAGTTGGTCAACGGCACCGCTTCGATGCTCCAGTCAATGCCGTTCTGGCTGGTCAGAATACGGGTATTATCGCCGACCGCCACATAGAGGTCCTGGGCCAACGTCACCTGCCAGAGCCAATCCCGAGGAACGAGCGGATATTGTGGCTGCCACAGGTAGGCGCCGTTAGTGGAAATGCTGCTCTGCACCATCATGCCGTCATCCCCTACCAGGCGGTAAGCAGAATTCGTGGAGTCCCACAGCGCGCTGTAGTACGTCCAGGCGGGCGCCGGCGACAGGCTCCCGAGCAAGCTGAGTTGGTCGGACCAGTTGGTCGCCGTCGTCCCCAACCTGACCACATTGTCTCCCGCCAGCAGCCCGGTGCTGTCGTTGGCGGCTACACTGTAAAAAACGTTTGTGCTGAGAATCCGGTTGAAGGGTTGCCACGCCGCCCCGCTGTTGGTGCTATAGAATGCCCTCCCATTGTCAGTAACGGCCCAGAAACCCGTATAGGGAAACGTGCTTATCGCGTTCGTGGTCGAGACCCAGGCGACATGCGTCAAATCGCCGCTGACGCCGTTCGCACGGTAAGTCCAGGTAGTCCCGTCGCTGCTGGTGGCCACATAGCCGTTCTCGCCCGTCGCCACGAAAACCCCCGCGCCCCAGGCGACGTTCAAGAGCCAATTCGTGCCGAACTGGTTGTGAGGCGCTTGCCCGCGGTACTGCCAGCTCGCGCCGTCGCTGCTGGTGTAAATGACCGCCTCATCCCCCACGGCCACCAGGAGGCTCGGTGAGGCCGCCAAATCCACCAGCCAGTCAGGGCTCCCCAGGGATGTCGCGGTGAAGTTTACGCCATCATCCGAGTAGCCGACCGTCGCGTTGGCGCCAACAAACACAATCCGGCTTCCGAAGAATTTCACCGCCTGAAGCGTATTCGTGGTACCGCTCACCTGCGGCAGCCAGCCAAAGAAACTCTCTCCGGTATAAAGTTGACCCAGGTCGCTCACTTGGACGGAAACATTCCCGTCCCAGGTCATGTCCACGATGTTGTTTCCGTGCGGCAGTGGATTGGACCAGCGCCACGTGAGCGCCGAGCCGTGTGCCATGCCAAACAAAACTGCCAATAACACGCACCCGCCGCGAAACGCGTCCGTGAGGAGTGCTATGCGGCGCATATCTGTGCTTTCACTACAATGCTGCCGTCTCCAAATGCTTTTCCGGGTCCGCCGCTTGTGTTGGCAGCGCAAGGCGAAACGTGCACCCCTGGGGCGACGATTCCTTCAACTCCAACTCAGCGCCAAGATGCTTGGCCAGTTGCCGGCTGATGGCCAGGCCGACGCCGCTGCCGCCCGTTTTTGTTGAAACGCATGGCGTGAAAAGCTGGCCGGCCACCGCGGGCGGCAAACCCGGCCCCTCGTCCCCGACTTCCACGATGACGCGCCCATCGTTCTGAAAAATGTTGAGGCGAACTGTTTTCCCAGCCGGAGTCGCCTCGAGTGAGTTTTGAAGCAAGTTTTCCAGGATGAGCAGAATTAAATCCGCTTCGCGATTGGAGAGTATTCCCGCGGCGGTCACGCTGGTCTCGAGCCGCACCCCTGCGTTCTGGGCGGCTGCTTTCAGCCTGCCGGTCAGCACCTCCGCGAGTTCTGCCAGCGACACTTCGTAATCCGCCACCGATTCTTGTTCCTGCAACACTCGCACGATCCGCTCGATTAAGCTTCCCATCCGCTGCGTTGTCGCCACCGCGAGTTTCCAATCGGTGTCAGTTCCATTGCTTTGGCCGGCCGCACGATCCTGAACGAAGCTCCGCAGGCCGCCGAGCGGGTTCTTTAGTCCGTGAATGAGGTGAGAGGTTACCGCGCCCACGGCGGAGGTCTTCGCGGCGAGGGCCAGCTCGCGGTTTGCCTGGAGCAAATTCGTCGTGCGGGCCGCCAGCAGACGGTTGGCACGCTGGACTCGACGGAACGCCAGGGCCAACCCGGCAGCCAGGATGCTGCCGCCGATGCCGAACGCCAGCAACCCCTGAAGCGCCAGGCGCCGGTCGAGCTCTGCGTATTCCCTTGCGATACTGGTTCCGTTCATTAGAAACTGGGCCACGCCCGCCAACCTGGCTCCGCCTTCTTCGTGGAGGGGGATGTTGACCTCCAGAAGCGGTACCGGCGCGCTGTTCGTGCCCGCCAGCAGGTCCTCCTCCTCGAGCCGCGCCCGCGGGAGGAAATGACTGACCGGCCGCAACTCTCGCAACACGGCCAAATCCCCGACCTGCAAGCTGGCTTCAGTAATGTAAGCGGGCACTGCGTTAATGAACTGGCCCTCCGGTGAAAACAAACGCACGCCCAGCACGTTTCGCAGGCGTGAGATTTTCATCGCCAGTTGAAGCTGTTCACCGGGATCGTCAAGTGTGGCGACGGTTTCCTCGCTGCTCTTGTCGTCCAGGTATTGCATCGCCGCCACCGAGTCGAGGGTCTCCCCATCCCGGCTGGCCATCTGGGCGCGAATCTGCTGGCGCAGGCGCCAGACGGACCCGCCGATCGTGCCCGCCAGCACCAGCAGCGCGAGGCCGATCCCCGCCGCCACCGCCCAGTGGGAGCGGCCGGAGAGGCTAAAGGCGGCTCTGGACCACGGTCGCAGAACTTCGGACTTCATAGGTCGCCATCTTAGACGTTCGGGCTCACCACAATGGTAACATCCCTTTCGCGTCTTGTGCTCAAAATTCCCAGCTCCCTCCACCCATAATCACATTGGCTTTGTATTCGCTGCTGGGATCATTCGAGA
The DNA here is from genome assembly GCA_035566435.1 of Candidatus Acidiferrum sp. Lineage (GTDB taxonomy): Bacteria > Verrucomicrobiota > Verrucomicrobiia > Limisphaerales > UBA8199 > DATMRF01. Next base: position 29,936 of record DATMRF010000120.1, on the reverse strand, counting down.
GAGCCTGTTCGTGGTCGAATGACGCAAACAGCTTCAGGGACTTGTAGAGTCGGCGTTCCGCCCGCACCGTGAAGTCGACGGTGGTTAGGTTAAACGTTGGGCCGGATGGCGCGCCAATTGTTTGCACCGGGAAATCGTAATAGGACACCCCGGCGCTGCCTTTGATTTCCCAGTCCTTGGTCCGAAACCGCAGCTCCTGCGACAAATAATATCGGTCGTAATTGAAGTAGCCACCCCCGTTATCTGAGTCGGAATTAAACCCCGCTCGGGTGGTTGAGGCCCAACGCCGTTTCAAATCCCACTCGTGCTCCCATTTGAGTTCGAACACCTGGCGCCAAACCGCCAGCGTCTTGCCGGCCAGCTCGTTGCCGTCACGGTCGCGCGCCAGCCAATGGTCCTGGGGTATATAGAACTCGCCAAAAGTGATCGCGAATTCCGAGTGCTGGGCATAATGGCTTCCGAGGATCATTTGCAGACCATATTTCCAATCGCTATCGAGCGGCTCTTGCCACCACTCCCGCGTGATGGGCGCTTCGAACTGGAGCCAGAGGTTCGTGTCGAAATCCCGCCTGATATATGGCCGAACCCCGAGCATGTTACCCTTGGCTTGCACCGGGTGAATCCCGCCATTCAGGAGCAACTCCGCCAACACCTGGTCAACATAAACATACCTGACCTCGGTCCCCCCTTGCCATTCGCCGCCGATATACTTTTGCACCCGCGCGCTGGCCAGCCAAAGGTCCTCGCCCTTGATTCCGTCGGGCGCCCTCCAATAACGCTGGTCGTCGCCCGTGATCGAGAAATTGACCTCCGGTCCATCCAGCGGCACGCGGAAGATCGTGAGGTCGAGCCCGCTGGCGAAGAAACCACTGCCTTGCGCCGTTGAGGGGCTCAGCGCCACGTTGTCTTTGTAACCCAGACCCGCCCGCACAACGATGTCTTTGTCCCACAACATCGACTCACTCCACAATGAATGCCCTTCCGGGATCAATTCCAGTCCGTTGGTCGACACGTCAGCATCCGCCTTCGCCACCGCGGCCCCCATCGCGAGGCACATGACCGCAACCTGAAGAACCCGGGTCACGACTGCCGGCGCCCAGCAGCTCGAACCGCGAAAAAGTGATGGGACGGGCGTCTCGCCTGCCACGAGGGCTTCCTGCCCTCGGACCCAACACGGGCGCAAGGCCCGCCAGGACAGGCGGGACGCCGGTCCCATCACTATTTTCGGAAGGACACCCTCAATCCGGAACCACAAGTCCGGTAAAAACAACCAAGCGGCCCTTACGGGTCGCTTGGTTTGAGGTGTGCGAGCTAGTTGATTCTTTCCAGCGGTCAGCCCGGGCCTTTCTTACTGGCCATGATGACGGTGGCCGCCTTCATGCGAGGCATCATGCGCCGCATCGATTATCCGCAAGAATTCCTGGTGGCTGATCTCGCCCTTCAGCTTCGCCAGGTCGGCCCTCAGGTCCTGCCGGAAGGCCTTCAGGTCCGCCAGGAACTCCTGGCGATTGGCCTGCAGTTGCTCCCTGATTTCCTCACGTTGCTCCGGAGTCGTCGCATGGCGCAGCTTAATTAGCAGCAATCGCTGCTGACGCAAAAACTGGTCGCGCTGCTGATCGAAATTCAGAATGAGCGTCTTGACGTTGTCAGGCACTCCCTTCAGGTCGCGCAAGAGGTCTTTATCGTCGCGATCCTGCGGCACCACCGTCGGAGGCGTGGTCGCTTGCGCCATCACGGCGCGGGGGCATAGCAAACTTATCGCCGAAGCACCAACCATCGCCAGAATTCGTATCTTCTTCATATGTCTCTTCACTTTTCTATCCTACCGATTCAATCTCGGTAGCCCGCTAACAGGATTCCTCTTTTGCACGTCCTGTGCCAGCCCTTCACTCGATGTCACAAATGACTTATAACCAATGACATTCGATTGAAAGGCTCCATCCGGCGACAATCTCCTCCTCGATAACCTGGGGACTTTCACCCAATCCCGCTCCCACCGCTTCGGTTGTTTGGGTGTTCTCCCCCACACGCATCACGCAACACGCTCCGCTCTTCACGCTCCCGGCTCCCCGTCCCCCGTCCCCTTCAGTCGATACCGCAAGTAATCCCTCGATACTCCCAGCAAGCGGGCGGCCGCCGAAACGTTGTTGCTGCTTTGCTTCATCGCATGCTCGATGAGCAATCCGATGGCGGATTCGAGCGAGAACCCCTGCGGCGGATAACGGAAACCCGGATTGAACCAGCCCGTCTCAAGCATGGGCGCCCCGGTATCAATGGGCGTCTGCAAATGCTCGAAACTCAACTCCTCGCTCTCCTCGAATACCAGCGCTCGTTCCAACTCGTGCGCCAGTTCGCGCACGTTGCCAGGCCAGCGGTAGGCCAGCAGCCGCTGCCGCCCAGCCGGAGTGATGTTCTTCACCATCACCCGATGACGCCGGCACAGGCCGCGCATCAGCAAGTCGGCGAGTTTCAAAATGTCTTCTCCCCGCTCTCGCAACGGCGGCAGGCTAATCCGGTAAAGGTCCAACCGATGAAACAAATCCTCGCGAAACTCACCTCGCTCGACCAGTTGCTTCAGCTCGCGGTTGGTGGCCGCGATGACCCGCGCGTCCGTAGCGATCGGCTTGTTGCCGCCCACGCGCCGGAGGCTGTGGTCTTCGATGACCATCAGCACCTTAGCCTGCAACGCCGGCGAGAGGCTGGGCAGTTCGTCCAGAAACAGCGTGCCGCCGTTCGCGGCCTCGAACAGGCCCATTCGGCTCGTGCGGGCATCCGTGAAAGCGCCACGCTCATGGCCAAACAATTCCGACTCCGCGAGCGCCTCCGGCAACGCCGAGCAGTTGACCTCGATCAGTTGTTCGCCGCCGCGGGGCCCTTGTTGATGCAGCCAGCGCGCAATGGTCGTTTTCCCGGTGCCGGTCTCGCCCTGGATTAACACAGGCGGCAACGGCCCCTGCATGCGCCGGTCCGCCGCCAGGACCTTCTGCAACTGCGCCTCGAGCCCGGCCAGCGCAGGTCCGAAAAAAAAGGCCGACTGTTCCTCCCGCCGATGCTCATCGGCGCGCGAGCCCTGTCTGGCCCGGCGCGCCCGCTGGATCACGAGGGGCAGTTCGAGCGGATCGAACGGCTTGACCAGATAGTCCAGCGCTCCCAGCTGCATCGCCTGCACCGCTCCCGCAACCCCACTGTTCGCGGTCATAACGATAACACCGGTTTGTATCGGAAACACTTTCTCCGCGAGCAAATCAGTCCCGCGTCCATCCGGCAGGTTCACATCGACCAACGCAAAATCGAAGTTAAGGTCTGCTAGTAACTGCCGCGACGCGCTGACTGTGCCGGCCGCGGTGACATCGGCTCCCAGCCGCTCCAGGTTGGCGGTAAGCTGCTTGCGCAGCAACGGCTCATCTTCCACAACCAGTATCCCCAAACCAGCCAGAGTCTCATGGGTCATGCCGCGAATGATGTCCCGGCTCGGCGCAAAATCAAAGCGCAATGGGGACCCCGGTGCATCTCCATTTCTGCGCACTGTGTACGCAGATTAGTTCCCCAACCACAGCCGGTAAAACACGGACCCGGCCGTCGGATCGAAGGGCGCGACAAACGGATTCGAAATTAGCCCAGGCACCGTGCTCCAGTTTGTGCCTAAACCCTGCGTCAGCGGATTGGTCTGGGCCTGGAGAACCCAATTGGCGGCGCCGGTCGGCCAGGAGAGTTATATTGCGCCCGCGAACGGCTGGAAGGCAATTGTCGGGCGCTGAATAACCGTGACCGTCGTATCGCTGGAGGTCTGTACTTGTCCATCGTCGGCCGTAAGGCGAAGGACATAGGTGCCGCCCGTGGAGAAAGCGGCGGTGGCCGCTTGCACGTTGGCGTTGGCAAACGCAGCGGTGCCGGGACCGCTGACCTCGCTCCACGTGAGCGTCAGAGCGCCGGGCGGATTGGGCTGGCCATCATCGGTTGCCGTGCCATAGAGATTGACCCGGCCAGGCCAGACCACGGCCTGATTGCTGCCTGCGTCAACGTTTGGCGCCAGGTTGGCCGGGGGCATCGACGCCAGGGCCTGCACCTCGGCATCGCTCAGGAGGCGGCCATAAATACGCAAGTCGTCGATGCCGCCTTTCCAGGCTCGTGTTAAACCGGATTTGTTGCCGACGTAACCCGTGCCCGTATAGGGCGGCTGGGTGCCGGAAGGCGAGGTAACTGTAATCAGCGAGCGGCGGATGCCATTGACGAACAGCGCCGGCAAATTCGCGAAACTGCTCCGATCGTAGCTCGCCGCAACGTGATACCAGGCGCCGGTCTGAATGGTGTTTGCGCCGGAAAACCAATCGCCGTTGCCGGTGCTGTAAGTGGCGAAATCCAGGCCGTTCGAGCCCTGCCCGTCGAAACGGAAGAAGAGACGGTAACCAGGCGTATCCAGGATCCGCGGATAGGCGCTGTTGCCCTGCCCATCGGCGCGAGCCCACGCCGCGATCGTGAGCTGGACCGCGTCAGGCGAGGAGAAGGTCGCGGCGCTGTTGCTGCCATTGAAGTAGAGCGCGTTCGAGAGGTAGCCCGTGGCAAAGACTGCGCCGCTCACTGCGGCGTTGAGGTTGTTACCCGACGAATCGGAGGCGGCAGCGCCTCCCGTCTCGTCCATTTTCCACCAGGCAAGCAAGCCATTAGTGATGCCAAGATTAGGATTCACAACCACAGTCAACCCGACCCGGGTCGTCACGCCGTTATTGGCTGTGAACGCCAGACCATAAACGCCCTCGGCGTTGAAACTGGCCGTGGTGCTTAGCGCGTTGGCGTCGGCGAAAGTGGCCAGCCCGGGACCGCTGGCCTGGCTCCAGGCTGTCGTGAAAGCGCCGGGCGCGTTGGACACCGCAGCCGCCAATTGCAAGGCGTCATTGGTGCTGTTCAGAAACACGATGGAGGAGGCTGGCCTTAGGATAACAGCCCGCAACGGAGCGAGCCAGGTCAGTGAATCGCTCACCTGGATTGCTCCTTTGGTGCCGATGGCCAGGACGCTGTTGCTCCCGGCAGGCAACGTGAGCGGCCAGGTGAAAATGGAATTTGTGTTGGTTCGGCTGCCCTGAGAGATGCCGTTCAGGAATAGTTCAACCGAATCGCAATTGGCATAAACCTTCGCCGTGATCGAGTTGGTCAGCCGATTCGTAAAGGTGTGGCCGGTGATGTAAACCATCGGGTTGGTTGTCCAGTTCGCCTTGTACCAGTAAAAGGCGTCTTTGCGAATCTGGCGGTCGTAGGTGACGAGGCCCTTGTCGTTGCGGCCGGGAGTGTCCCCTTCGTTGCGGCCATCGGAGGCGAAATCAAAAAGGTTCCAGACGAATTTGCACCAGAGGAACGGCCGCTGTTTCATCGCCAGCCAATGCGCTTCGTGGAAGAGATTCTGGTATTCTTCCGGATGGTTCGGTCCGGCGTTGGCGGGCTCAGCGACCGGGTCCTCGCTGTGCTGCCAAACGCTGGCGCCCGCGCCGTATTCGCTTACCCCGATGTTGCGGGTAGGATAATTGGAGTGGATATTATCGGCCCACGGCGCGAAATCGGCGGTCGTTCCGCCATACCAACCGTAGTACTTGTTGAACGCAACGACAGTCGGGAGCCAGTTCAACGCCGCGCTGTTGCCCCGGTTCGACGCGGCCGTCGATGGTCGCGTCGGGTCCTCCTGGGCCGCCGTCTGCGCCAGAAGGCTGACAAGGTTCGTCGCCGAGCCCGTCTCTTCATTGTACATGCCCCAGCACACAACCGACGGGTGGTTGCGCCGCTGGTGGATCAGTTCCAGCAGTTGCTGCTGCTCGTTGGTGTCAAACGCGCTCGCAGCGGTGATGCCATTGATCAGTGGAATCTCGCTCCAAAGGATGATGCCGTTTTCGTCGGCGAGCTGGTAAGTATAATCGTCGTGCTCGTAATGAGACAAGCGTACCGCCGTGGCGCCGATTTCTTTAATGAACAGGAAGTTGGTGGCCCGCTGCGCGTTGGTGAGGGCCCAGCCGCAATTGAGCCAGTCCTGGTGCATGCTCGTGCCGTGCAAGTCGTAGTAGCGGCCGTTGAGGAAGAAACCGTTCGTCGGGTCGATGCTGAAGAACCGAAACCCCAGGGGCTGGCTCACCAGGTCGGTGACGTTGGTGCCATCGCCCAGCTCGACGTAAAGCTGGTAAAGGTAGGGGTCGTTGCGCCCGTCCCACAAATGCGGGCTCGCCACCGCAGTGCTGGCGACGACGTTCGAAACCGTGCCGGCCGGTATCGTGAAGATGTTCGTCAGCGTGGTCACGAGGTTGGTGGCCGCATCCGCCAGCACGACGCGCACCACGGCCAAGCGCTCGACGCTGTCGCTGTTTGGGACCACCGTCGTAACCTGCAATCCGGCCGACGCGGCGCTCACGTTCGTGGCTTGCCAGTACACGCCGGGCGACCCGTAGTCGAGCGGCGAAATGCTCACAGGGTCGGTAACCAGCAGGTGGACGTCGCGATAAAGCCCGCCGCCGAAGGTGAAATCAGCCGAAAGCGGCGGGATGTTCGTGTTCGCTCCATTATTGACCTTCACCGCGATGACGTTGTCGCCGCCTATATTCACGAAGGCGGTCGCGTCAAAAACAAAAGCCGCGAACCCGCCCTGGTGCTCCCCAAGATAGTTGCCGTTCAGCCACACATCGGTGACGTAAAACGCGCCGTCGAACTTGAGAAAGAAACGGCGGCCTGCGTAGCTCGGGTCCACCATGTAATGCGTCCGGTACAAGCCGATGCCGCGATAGTAGTTATTCCCGCCATCCTGGCCGTCAAGATTGTTCCAGGTGTGAGGCAAGTTCAGCAGCGTCCAGGTCGAGTCGTCGAAGCTGGTGGCCTCGGCGCCGGTGACGTCCTGGCGGATAAAGCGCCAGCCGCCGTCCAGATTCAGGTCTGCGCGGTAAGTGGCGGGCGGGACATAAACCTGCGCCGGCAGGCTCAGCCTCAGGCCGAGCACGAGCAGGGGACCGACGCGCCAAAGGGCGGACGAAGACCGAGCGCTCAACATCCGGGTGGAATCGGCAATCTTCATGGCTCGCACTTTACCTGTACCACCGTTTGGCGTTGCTTCAACCGGTATGGCTGTAGAGGCGCGGGCGAAGGCTCCCTGGGCGGGCGAGCGTCCCCGCTAGCCCCATTGCATTCCGGCCGCTCCGCTCTATTATGCCGCCGATGTTTTCGCAGATTCGTTCCGTTCACTTCGTCGGCGTTTGTGGTACGGCCATGGCGTCAGCCGCCGCCGCAATGCAGGAAAAAGGCGTGCAGGTTTCCGGCTCCGACCAGAACGTCTATCCCCCCATGTCCACGTTTCTGGCGGATCGCAAGGTCAACGTCATTCCCGGTTACGCCGAGCAGAATCTCGCGCACCGGCCCGACCTCGTCGTGATCGGCAACGCGATTTCCCGCGGCAACCCCGAAGCCGAGTATGTGCTCGACCACAAACTCCCCTACTGTTCGCTGCCGGAGCTGCTGAAACATTTTTTCATCCGCGGCAAGCGCTCCCTGGTCGTCACCGGCACCCACGGGAAGACGACCACCACGTCGTTGCTGACCTGGGTCTTCGAGCATAACGGGCTCAACCCGAGCTACCTCATCGGCGGCATCCCCAACAATCTCGGCCAGGGCGCGCGCTTCACCGACAGCGAATGGTTCATCATCGAAGGCGATGAATACGACACCGCCTTCTTCGATAAACGCAGCAAGTTCGTCCATTATCTCCCCGAGGTGGCGATCATCAACAACCTCGAATTCGATCATGCCGACATCTTCGCCAACCTCGACGCCGTCAAGACCGCCTTCAAGTTCTTTATCCGGTTGGTCCCGCGCAACGGCTTGTTGCTCGCCAATGGTGACGATGCCAACCTCGCGCCGTTGCTCAACGTCACCCATTGTCCGGTTAAACGCTTCGGCCTCGACGAAGGCAACGCCGTGCAGGCGTTCAATATCCGCTACGGCCCGACCGCCACCGAATTCGAAATCCCCAGCTTCAAGTTCCATACAAATTTCGTCGGGGAGCTGAACGTGCGCAACGCCCTGGCCGTCATCGCGTGCGCCAAACATTGCGGCCTCAAGAACCACCAAATCCAATCCGCCTTCGACACTTTCAAAGGTATCAAGCGGCGCATGGAAATCCGCGGCATCGCCGGCGGCGTCACGGTGCTCGACGATTTCGGCCATCACCCTACCGCCATCCGCGAAACCCTGCGCGCGCTGCGCATCAAGTATCCGCACCAAAAACTCTGGGCCGTCTTCGAGCCGCGCTCGAACACCACGCGGCGCAATGTCTTCCAGGCCGAGCTGGTCGAGGCCTTCGCCGATGCCGACTCGGTGGTGGTGGCGCAGGTCGCGCGGCTCGAATTGCTCGCCCCCGAAGAGCGCCTCGACCCCGCAAAGCTGATGCAGGACCTCAAATCCGCCGGCAAAGCTGCAGCCTATCTCCCCGACGTCGAAGCCATCGTCACGCACGTGGCGAAAGGCGCCCAGGGCGGCGAAGTGGTGGTGGTATTCAGCAACGGCGGCTTCGGCGGCATTCATGCCAAACTTCTCGATCGGCTCGGACGAGGGTAGCGCAGATTCTTGCGCTTCCGAGTTGCCAGTTGAAGGTTGGACCCAACCTGCAACCTTCAGCCTTCAACCGCGCCCATACCCTGCGACGGAGGATACAAAACGGTGGCACCATTGTAATCGGCTCAACTGCGCCGCTGCGCCCGTCCACTTTGATCTGGCTTGCAACGGTTTACCCGTGCACAATCCACCCTGGTCGGCTGCCTGAATAAACCCCTGGTGGTGAGGTCTAACGGGTGTCTCGATCGTGTAATCGAACTTTTTATGAAAATGACCAATTTATTGGGCCTGCTCGCCGCCACTGTCCTGCCGCTGACGAGCGGATACGCGCAAGTGCCCGTCACCCCAGCTCCTGGCAATCCTGCCCCGGGGACCGCCGCTGCCGCCCCAACCGACCTCTCCGCTGGCGCCTCCGAAGTCGTCCGGCTTGCGGAAGCCGGCACCAGCGATGAGGTCTTGCAGGCCTACATCCAGAATGCCAATGGCCCGTTTGGCTTGACCGCCGACCAAATCCTTTATCTCCGTGATATCGGAGTCTCTCAGCCGGCCGTCACCGCGATGCTGAACCGGGATAACGCCCTCCGCAACCAGCCGCAGACTTATAATTACAATCAAACCGCCTACCCGCCGACGGTGCCGCCGCCGGCCCCGCTTGAGCCGGCGCCCGCGCCGGCCGTTGAGGCCGCACCGCCGCCGCCGCCCGTCGCTCAACCCGCGCCGGTCTATGTTTCCAGCCCGCCGCCCGAAGTCGCTTACTTTTACAATGACCTCTCGCCTTATGGCACCTGGGTGACCTTGGATGGCATCGGCTGGTGCTGGCAACCGCGTGTCCTGGCGATCAATCGCGGTTGGCGGCCCTACTGCGACAGCGGGCACTGGTTAAACAGCGATTCTGGATGGTTCTGGCAATCGGATTATTCGTGGGGCTGGGCGCCGTTTCATTATGGCCGCTGGCAGTTACACGACCGCTGCGGGTGGGTCTGGCTGCCGGACCGCGTCTGGGGACCGTCCTGGGTGGTTTGGCGCTCCGAAAGCGACCATTGCGGCTGGGCGCCGTTGCCGCCCCATGCCGACTTCGACGTCCGGCTCGGCTGGCGCTTCAACGGCGTCCGGGTCGGCGTGAATTTCGATTTCGGCCTCCGCCCTGATTTCTTCACGTTCGTTGCGATGAAGGATTTCGACCGCCACGACCTCGGCCAGCGTCGGCTGCAGCAGACTGAAGTCACCCGGATCTACAACCACACCACGGTCATCAACAATTACGTCGTGAACAACAATACCGTTGTCAATCGCGGCATCGAGGTGGACCGAGTCCGCGCCGCCACCCACACGCCGATGCGCCAGCTTGTCGTCCGCGATGTGCCCGCTGGGTCTCCCCAGATGCGTGGAGTGTCCGCCTCCCGAACCGAGGTGGCGGTCTATCGCCCGGAGCTCAAAGCGCCGGCGCGGCCCGTGAAGATGGTCGCGCAGAGAGTCGATGACCGCCACCCGGTCATTCAGCATGAGCCGGTCGCGGCGATGAACGTCCCGCGCCGCGCCGTGCCGGCCGGCAACGTGTCCGCGCCCGCCACTGGACCGCACGGGATGAAATCTGAATTCCCCGCGAATTCACCGCGGCCCTCCAATGACCACGGCGTGCCGCCAAATCCTCGCTCCCAGACGTACTCGGCTCCTCGCGATGTCCAGCCGGCCCCCGCAGCGCCCAGGTTCTCGGAACCGCCGAAGGCCGCCAATCACTCCCCCGCGCCTTATGCGCCCGCGCCCGCCCAGCGCTCTGAAACGTTCGCTCCTCAGCCGGCGCCAGAAGCCCAACCGGCGCGCACTCCGAACGTATCCAGGCCGCAGGAACCCGCCCACCTCTACCCCTTGCGCACGGGTGCGAGCTCGCAGCAGGAAAATGCTTCGCCGAGCCAGGGCGCCGTCTATCAGCCGAAAACCTATCATCAGGCGGCTGAAGCGCACTCCCTTCCCCCGGTCCAAAGGCCGAGCCGCCAGGACACCTCACCTTCTCAGCCGCAGAATTCGCACGACAACAAATCGCCCAAACAACGGGACCAATGAGCCGGGGCGGGCCATTTATGCCCGCAATAAATTCGCAAGCCATTTGGGTACAGGCTTACCGCACCACACCAGCCGCCCATTCTCGAAAACCGCGACCTTCTTGAAGGGATTCCGCAGCTCTTCGTTGTTGTAGGCCAGCACATAGGGTAGTTCGCGGACGGCCGCTTCCAGGTTGACGAGAATACGCGGGAAACGGGAAACCAGCTTCGCCAAAGGCACGTCGTGCCCACCTTGCGAAACACGCATGGCGACTCGTTCCTCGGATTGTTCAACCGTGGAAATCCCGATGAAACAAACTACCACGGTATAACCCAATTGCGCCGCTCGCTTCAGGAAGGCCAGTTTGTCGCCGACCGGATCCGAAAACACGGTTTCGAACACAAAACTCTCCCCTTGCCTGACCAACTCTTCGCGAAGTTCGCTGACGATCCGAGCCGCCTCATAAGGGTCAACTCCCATTCCGCGAGCGAAATCGTCCGCGTTGAGAAACCGCAGGCCGGCATGCCGAAGGTGAGCGTGATAGAACGTAGTTTTCCCCGCACCGTTCGGCCCAGCCAGCGCAACGAGCACCGGGCGCCGGTCGAGAACCGCAAAGAATGCCTTTTCACGCAAGTCTGCCGCCGTGCCGAGCGGGCGACCTTTGCGACCAGGCTTCACGCTGTTACGCGCCGGACAACGTGGAACTTGCGATTCACAAATCGGCCCAGCGTGTGTTTGCCGCGGGCCTCGGTCCTGATCAGCAAGCCGGGCGAATCCGGATCCGGCTCGTAGTGCGGATAGGGCAAAGACTTGAGATGCGCTGCCAACCGCTTACGACCCTCCTTGGAATCCACCGATTCGAGGCAGGCGGAAAGGGACTTTGCATTCCCGGCTTTGCACAAGGCGACCATTTGGTCGCCTCGCAGCAAAGTTTCGATCGCCCTCCCCATCCTGGCCCAGAACTCAATTTGGCCGGCGATGGACCGCTGGCTGGCTTCCCCCATCAGGCGGGCGTCCAGTAACAACGCGTCGGAGACCTTTACTGGTTGACTCATGCTGTAAGGGTAGCAAATTGCTACCCATTGTCAAGGAGCTTCAGTTTCATTCCGTACCGACTCAGTGGGGGCAGTCTCTGATTCTTACGCCTACGCGGCGTGCGCTCCGTTGCAGAACGGCTTGTTGTCTGACCGGCCACACCGGCACAGGGTTAGCCGATTCCGGACCTCATATTTCTCGCCGTCGGCCGAAACCACCGGAACCCCTCCTCTCACCCAGATTGGTCCGCTGACTTTCTTAGCCGTGTCCTCGATCAACCCAAGTGACGGTTCAAACCTCGGTTCAATGGGTTTGCGCGTCTTGCGGTCCCAGGCCACCAGCCTTCCGGCCGGACAATGCCCGGCCTCGTGCTCCACGAGCCGCCTGGCTTCGGGATTATCGGTTTGCTTAACCAGGTTCCAAACGCTGCCTTTCGGGTCACAAAAACGAGCGAATGCGCACAGGCTCTCTGCATCCGTGAGCAACATTGTCGGTCCTTCGATGGTCTCCGCTTGCTCGAGGTAAGGCTGCCGGCTGGCCGTTTCAGTGCCGTCGAAGTGAACCTTGTTATGGGTGCCGTCGCAGAACGGCTTGTTGCCGGACTGGCCGCAGCGGCATAGCGCGTACTGCTGCTGCACCGGGTATTTCTTCCCCTCCTCGTAATCGAGAGAATCGCCCTCGGCATTGATAACAATCATTTGCTCGCAGAGCGGCAGTCCGCCCGTTACCAGATAGGGCCCATCTTTTGTAATTTCGATTTGAGCTGGTCGTGGTTCGCTCTTTTTCATGTTGGTGGTGCAAGATATCACGCGCACGGCAATTGTCATGGCCGGCCTGGCCCGCTTTCACTGCGCCGACGCCCCCGCGATGCTCAACGTCAGCGTGATCTCGTCGGAAACCTTGTCCTGCGGCGCGCTCGGGTTGATTGCGAAATCGCTCCGCTTGATCGTGAAGTTGGATCGGATCACCAGCAGGTCGCCCTGGAGATTCGGCACGCGCTGGCCGAGCTTGCCTTTTAGGTAAGTCAGCTTGACGGGCGCCGTTAGTTCCTTGGCGACGCCTTTGATGGTAAGCGTCCCGCTGACATCGGCGCTGGTGCTGTCTCCTGTGGTCTTCACGTTCTTGAGTTCCTTGGCCTCGAAGATGATTTCAGGTTGCTTGGCCGCGTCCAGCCATTGGGCGCTGTGAAGATGTTCGTTCATTATCGGATTGGGCACACGCAGGGAGGCCGTCGTGACGACGATCTTCCCCTTGGTGGCGCCGGGATTCGAGGGGTCGAACGTAACGGACCCCGAAATGCCGTTCGCGCTGCCGTTGATCGCCTCAAGCGGCGCATCGAGTTTGAACACGGCGTTGTTCACGCCTTTTGGGTCTTTGAAGTCGAAAACCTGGGGCGCGGCGAAAACGCTGCTGCCCAGAGCGACGAGAGCGATTGAAGCGATGAGTTTCTTGGCCATATGGTGTCAATGGTTGATGGTTCAGCTTTTCCGTTGTTCTGTCGTTGTTGTTATCTACGTGTCGGATTTCGAAATATTAAGGAAGCTCCCGCCAGGATGCCAGCGCCGACGAGAGCGGCTGCGAGAAAATCAAGACCGGGGATGAACTGCTTCCTGTAAGTGATCCCTTCGAGGCCGGTGACATCGTCCACGGTTTTCACCGGCACCGAAGTCTTGGTCCAACCGCGCTGGGCACCCGCCGCCAGCCAAAACAAGCCGGCGGCGAGCGCAACCACCAACGCGAGAATTCGCAGGGCGCGCTTCATTGGTCGTGGTTCAGTTAAGGTCGAACAGCAAAACCTGCGCCGGTTTTGCCGCGGCCAACTCGAGCGCTCCCGGTTCGGTAAGCGCTGCCGCGTCGCCCCCCTGGAGTTTCTTTCCGTTCAGCGCCACTTCGCCCTCGGCCACGTGAACCCAGGCCTGGCGTCCCTGGGCCAGGTTATGGGTGGCGCGGTTTCCGGCGTCGAGTTTGGCCAGCCAGAGGTCCGCGTCCTGGTGAATCGCGATGGAACTGTCGCGGCCGGTTTTGCTCGTGACGAGCTGCAGCGTTCCGGCCGGTGCGTCCCGGAAAGACTTCTCCGCGTAACGCGGCGCCACCCCCTGCCGGTCAGGCTGAATCCAGATCTGCAGGAAATGCACCGCTTCGTCTTTCGCCGGGTTGAATTCGCTGTGCTGCACGCCCGTGCCCGCCGCCATATACTGCAGGTCGCCGGCGCGGATGACCCGGCCATTGCCCATCGAATCCTTGTGCTGCAGCGCGCCGCTCAGGACATACGTGATGATTTCCATGTCCCGGTGAGGATGCTGGCCGAAACCCTTCCCGGGCATCACCAGGTCGTCGTTGATCACCCGCAGGCTGCGGAAGCCCATCCACTCCGGGTCATAATAACCCGCGAAACTGAAAGTGTGATAACTGTCCAGCCAGCCGTGCTCGGCGTGGCCCCGTTCATTTGCTTTTCGAACTTTCATCATGGCTACACCGTGCCACACCACTTGCCGGGGAGGGAAAGATCATGTTTCTTGCCTTACCATAACTAAATGGCATGCTCGCGCTCGCATGGAACTGCGCCATCTCCGGTACTTCATCGCCGCCGCCCGCGAAGAAAATGTCACACGCGCCGCGCTCAAGCTTCACGTTTCCCAGCCCGCGCTCAGCCGCCAGATTCGCGACCTGGAGGACGAACTCGGATTCTCGCTTCTGGAACGCACCGCCAAATCGGTTCGCCTCACCGAGGCCGGCCGCGTGTTTCTGCTCGAAGCTCAGGCCGTACTGGACCGGGCCGATGAAGCCGTGGAAAAGGCGCGCGCGAAGGCCGGCCGGATCGAGGGCAAACTTCAACTGGGCTACGCGCCATCGCCCAGCGTCGAAATCCTGCCGCGGGTGCTCAGGAGTTTTCAGGCACAATACCCCGCCGTCCGCGTCATGCTCCATGACCTGTCGGCCGAAGAGCTGATTTCCCAATTGCACGAAGGAAAACTGGACCTGGCGCTGACTGTTCGGCCGCGAGGCAAAGCAGCGCGCGGATTGAATTTTGTGGAACTGGCGCGCTACCCGTGGTGTGTCGCCGTGTCGCCTCGGCATGCCCTCGCGCGGGCCCGGTCGCTGACTCTCGATCAACTCCGTTCCGAACCTTTGCTGGGCTACACCCGGAAGGATTACCCGGACTATTACAGCGAGGTCGAAGCGCGGTTCAAGGCCGGCGCGCGCAAACCCAGGTTCGCCGAGGAACACGACAGCGTCACCAGTCTCATAGCGGGAGTGGAAGCCGGTCACGGAATCGCCATTCTGCCGAGTTGTGTGAGCTGCATCGCCGGCCCGCGGCTGCGGCTGGTCCCGCTGCGACCGGCGGGCCCGCCCCTCATCGTCGGGGCCCTGATGAAGCAAAAAACCTCGCCCGTAGTTGAAGAATTCGTAAAAGCATCATTGCCAGACCGCAATTCTGTAGGAGACGACGTAAGGAGTCTCTGACCTCCTGTCCGAACCGCCCGAACCCAAAGAGGTAGGGCGCGTTGTCCGCAACGCGCCGCCACAATTGCCCAAGAGGTTCAACCGCGGATAACGCGGACTTGCCTCTTTGCGCTTCTTAGGGTGACCCCCCCCACTTTGTGGCTTTGACGGGTTTGAACCGGTTTGAACCGGTCTGATCCACCCTGAGCCGGGGTCCGGATGAGAGCGGCGTTTGCAGGCAACCAAGGCGCCCGCGTGACGTTCAATCACTGAGGCGGTGGCCGCCAGTCGAGGGAAGGGGAACGAGGCTATCGATGTGATTTTCATGTCGGTTTGGGTATTTGGTTCTCGCGTTTTGCTTTCACTATATATAGGGCCACAAAACGTGTTACAGGAACGGTTCGGAGTATCGACCACGGATTTCAGGGATTTCACAGATAGACGAAAAGAAATCCGCGCTATCCGTGCAATCCGTGGTTAAAACTCCTCCTCCTCGCCTGCCGGGCCGGAGCATAGCGCGAAGGCCAGTCCTCGTTCTCGTCGGTTGCTTTTTTGTCGCGCTACGAAATCCCCCCCCGTCTCCCCCGGCAAAAGTTGACCCCAACCGTTCCGCCGGAGTATCGTGGCGGCGTGAAACACGGCCTGTGCAAACCCGGTTCCCGGCAACCTTCCGGCATTAGATTGGACGGTTGCCAGGCTCGGCCACCACTTTCAAGCCGCGCTGCCGGTTCAGCCTGTCACAACAGACCGTGCGGGCCAAACTGACCTTTCACAAGGCATTGATTGTGCGTGGTGCTTCAACGCGTCCGTAGCTCAATTGGATAGAGCTTCTGACTTCGGATCAGAAGGTTGCAGGTTCAAGTCCTGCCGGACGCGCCAGTTTTGTATCGCATTATTACCATCAACAAAAACTCAATAGTTCACGTTTGTTTACGCAGGCCAGTCCGAAGCATTGCCGAGCCCCGATTATGGAACTGACCAAGCTGGGCTGGAACCCTGACCTCCATCAGCAATTCGCCCCCCACTATGCCAGGGGTCTGGTCCCGGCTCGCGTCGCGGTGGAGGATAAGCATTTCTTCCGCGTCTGGACCGCTGAGGCCGAGCTTCTCGCGCAAGTCTCCGGCAAGTGCTTGCACGAAGCTCGCCAGTCCAACTCAAAACTTCCCAAGGTCGGCGATTGGGTCGCCGTAAAGCTCGTGCCCAACGAGCAGAAGGCCCTTATTCAGGCGATCCTTCCGCGACGCACCCAACTCTCCCGCAAAATGACCGGCCATGGCGCCGCCGAGCAAATCCTGGCCACCAATATCGACATTGCATTCCTGGTGACCTCCGCGGACGCGGGTTTCGACCCGGCGTGCCTGGAGCAGATGCTCGTGGTGGCGCATGAAAGCGGCGCGCGCCCGGTCGTCGTTCTCAATAAAATCGATTTGTGCCAGGACCTTGACGCCAAGCTCGCCGCTGCCGCTCGTGTGGCCGGCGGAGCCTCCGTGCTCCCGGCCTGTGCCCTCACCGGGCGGGGTGTGAAGAAATTGTCGGAGCTCATCAAGCCCGGCGACACCGCCGTATTCATCGGCACGTCGGGCGTTGGCAAGTCGAGCCTCATCAACCGCCTCTATGGCGAAGACATCCAGGCCACGGTCGAAGTGCGCACCAATGACGCCAAAGGCCGGCATACCACTTCGTGGCGCGAGATGATTTTTCTCCCGCAAGGCGGCGTGGTCATTGATACGCCGGGCATGAGAGAGTTCCACATCTGGATTGCCACTGAAGGCTCGAAGCAAGCTTTTCCCGAGATCGAAGTACTCTCTCCGCGTTGCCACTTCCGCGACTGCTCACATACCAGGGAGAATAAGTGTGCGGTGCTCGAAGCCCTGGCCGCCGGCACCCTCCCGCGCGAGCGCTATGACAGCTTTCTCAAACTCCAACTCGAAATCCGATACCTCCGCGAAGCCGAAAAGCGTTCCGCCTGGAAAGCCCGTAAACAGAGCGACCGCGGGACCCGTCGCCCGTCCCGCCAGAAGGATTGAACCGCTCCTTAAGTTCAAAATCCGTGTTCATCCGTGTTTATCCGTGGTTTTAACTGCGATTTGTGCGACACTGGCCTGTGGATTCTCCATCGTGAACATCTCATCCGCCATTTTTGATCGCAGCGCGCCCGATTTGGATTCGTGTCCGGACGAGTCACTGCCGGAGTTCGCCTTCATCGGCCGCTCGAACGTCGGCAAGTCCTCCCTGCTGAACCTGCTCGCGGGCGAGCAGGGCATGGCCCGTGTCTCCTCCAGGCCGGGGTTCACCAAGTTGATTAACATCTTCACCATGAACAAATGCTGGCGCCTGGTGGATCTGCCTGGATACGGCTTTGCCCAGGGTGCCCGCAAGCACCGGGCCCGGTTCAACCAGGCCGCCGCCGATTACCTGGAGCATCGCACGAACCTCTGCCTGGTCTTTGCGCTCATCGAGTCCGGCCTCGCGCCGCAACAAATCGATCTCGAGTTCGTCGAATGGCTCGTGCGCCACGCCGTGCCCTTCGTCCTTGTCTTCACCAAGACCGACAAGGTATCCGCCGCCACCGTGCAGACCAACGTCGCCGCCTTTACGGCTCGCATTTCGGCCTGGTTCGAAAAGTTGCCCGCGGGGTTCACCTGTTCCGCGGAAACAGGCCAGGGCCGGCACGAATTGCTCGAGGTAATCGACGAGCAGATGACCGCAATCAACGCCGCGTCGAGCCGCGCACTGGTACCTGCCGAACACCCGGGCCCGCGCGTTCCACAAAACCGAAAACCGCGTCCCGACCTCAACCGCCCTTGGTGAGGTCGTGCCGATTGGTTGCCCTTTCGCACATCCTGATCCTCCGACCCGGCCAAAACAAATCCGTTGACAGAATTACGCTCTGTGTGTATATACACTACATGAAGAAACAATTGGACCTGACGTCCGTCGGGAACTGCACGTGTTTTAATGTCCGCCGGGTATCCCGGGTGATAACTCAGTTCTTCGACGCCGAAGTGCGGCGACACGGCATGCGCCCCACGCAAACGCCCATCCTTGGAGCGCTGCAGGCCAGGAACGGGTGGGGCATGGCCGAATTGAGTGAATGGCTCGGAATGGAACGTACTACCCTGTTGCGAAATCTTCGCCCTTTGCAGCGGGACGGCCTGGTGCGGGCAAAAGGTGGCGGACGAGGCGGCTATGTGGAACTTGAGATTACCGCAAAGGGGCGCGCCGCTCTGGCCAAAACGCTTCCGGCCTGGCGCTCCGCCCAGGACAAAGTCGTCGCGACCCTGGGAGCGGAACGATGGTCAACGATCATCGGCGATTTGGAAGACGTGGCGGCGAAGTTGAAGGGCCCATAACCGCAGCCAGAAGGAAGAGATTTTCAGAGACGTATAAGTGTATATACACATTAGATTACCGAAAGAATTCACACCTAAGCTTTTTTCGAATGACAGTCGTATCAACTCAATTCCTCAACAACGGAATCCCTAAAAGCTGAAGCAGACAATCAACACAAAACAACAAACCAAAAGCAAAAAGTATATGAACATGACAAATGAAAGTATGGGAAGCATCAACACAAACGTGACTTCGGAACTTAATCACAACCATTCGAGCCTGAGGTCGGTCGTTTCTGTGGCCTTGGCTCTGTGGTTCGGGCTTGTTTTTCTGCTGGGCGCCCAGGGGGCGTTCGTGGGGAGCGCAGGTTCGCCTCCGCTGCCGATATTCTTCGGTTTTGCAATTCCCCTGGCGGTATTTTTTGCGGCTTACTTCGGATCGGGCGCGTTTAGGGCCTTTGTGTTCCGCGCCGACCTTCGGCTGGTGACAGCGATACAGGCTTGGCGGTGGGCTGGCCTCGGCTTCCTTTCTCTCTATGCACAGGGTGTTCTGCCTGGACTCTTCGCTTTCCCGGCCGGACTCGGGGACATGGCAATCGGCGTGACCGCGCCTTGGATCCTGCTGGGACTAATTCGTGACTCGTCGTTTGCGGGCAGCAGACGGTACGTGATTTGGAATATCATGGGGATCGTTGACCTGGTTGTCGCCGTCTCAATGGGGACGATCTGTTCGGGCTTCCTGCCTGGGATTACTGGGAACGTCACCACGAGCGCGATGGCACAATTACCCCTGGTGCTCATCCCTGCTTATATGGTTCCTCTCTTTCTTATGTTGCATTTCACCGCTCTTTTCCAGGCGCGACGTTTCGCTCGCTCGGGGAAATCCACGCCCGCTTAATTTCGTTTATTATTGACGGTCATGACCAAACCTGTCGTAGTAGAAGCAAGCATCGCCACAAACGTAGTCGTTCGGCGGACTTTTTCAGCGCTGACGTTGTCCGTACGCCGGCATTTGAATCGTCGAGAGGAAGCCCTTCGTTTGGGGCGGGATTGTTCCCTAACTGTAAACATCGACAAACGGAGTCATGATTATGCGAAGGATAATTCTCTCACTAGCGGCGCTCCTGGGCGGGGCTTGTCTCGGTTCCGCAAGCGTTACCGTGCAGGGGTGGTGGCATTTGGACAGCAGCCAACCGATCACAGATTCGAGCGGGAATAACAGAGGTTTCGGAAGCGCGTTCTCCACGGCGCCTTCGACCGGCGGTGCGGTGGCGGCACAGGTTGTCAACAACGGTGCGGGCGGGCCATTGGATGGCACGGGTTACACCAGCACTCAATGTATTCAGGTGGGCGTCGGCGTGGGCGGCAAGCGCCAGAGTTCCATGTGGGGGATAGGTTACAACCCTCCGGCCCAGAATTACGGAATTGAAATCTGGGTCCTGCCGCAGGACAACGGCATCGCCGGCGGCAGCGGCGGCTGGATCTTCTCGTCAGGGCAATCGGGCGGTGTGGCGCTGCGCATCAACGCGCCGGGAACTGGAACACCATACATTGACGCCTTCATTCTTGGCACCTCGACTACGATTGGAAATCAGGCGCCGATTGACACCAACAACTGGATGCACCTCGCTCTCGTCAATGTCGGGGGCATCACCACCTTTTACACTAATGGCATCCCCTGTGGTCCGAGCGATACAAACAACGCCACCGCTTCGGCGGGCGACGTCTATATGATTAGCGCGCCGGGGGATAACCAGGCTTTTTACGGGTACCTGGATGAAGGCCGCATGTTCACTTTCGCCTCGGGCGCATTTTCCACCGGCGACCTGCTGCTGCGGCCGCCGGGTCCGCAGATCATCTCCCAGCCGCAAAGCGCGACGGTGTGGAACGGCGGCGCGGCACCCTTCGCGGTGGGAGCATCTTTCAATGGCGGCTTGGCTTACCAATGGATGCGCAATGGCACGAACGTTCCTGGAGCTGTTGCCCCCGGCCTGTTTCTGCCAACCGTGACCCCAGCCGACAGCGCCAGCACGTTCGATTGCAAGCTGACCAGCGGAGGTATCTCCGTTACCAGCTCGGTCGCGACCCTGACGGTCGTTCAAGCGAATCCTTCCAACGTTAACGCGTATCGCAGCCTGGTCACCAGCGAGCCCAGCCTGGTGGCCTACTTCCCGGTGGATGGCTCGACCGGCTCGGTGGTAACGAATGCGGTAAATGCCACCTATAACGGCACCCTCGAGCTGAACGCAACCTACGACGGCAGGACCAACCGCGCTTTTGGCGAGCGCGCCTTGTCTTTCAGCCTGGATGGCGACGTCCAAATCCCCAACAACCCGGCCTACGAATTCCCCAGCGGCAATGGTACTGTCGAAGCGTTGCTCTACCTGAGCGAGGCAACGGTAAGCGCTCCGACTTTTTTCGCTGAATGTTTTGACGCAAACCCTATCTATTATGCCCTGCAGGCCTCGGCAAACGGCAGTTTTCTGGTTTACACCAACAGCACGACCGGCCTCTCGTGGCCTGTCCCCGGGGGCCTGATCGGCCGATGGGCCCATGTCGCCTTCGTGTTCGATCACGGCACCAATGTCACTCCCTACTTCAACGGGCTGTCGCTCGGCTCCCAAACTCAGACCAGCTTCGGCACCTCGCCGGGTGGCCCGGCCTGGATTGGTTCGGTCGGGACCTCAACGGCCGATGGCCGTTGGGCCGGCACCGTGGATGAGTTGGCCGTTTACAGCACTGCGCTGTCGTCCGCCACCATCCAGGGCCATTATACCAAATTCTTCTATGGCACGAACAACGCGCCTCCGACCATTGCCAGCCAGCCAGGTTCCAAGACGATGCTGGCCGGCGGTTCGCCGACCCTGTTGGTCAACGTCGGCGGCGCCCTGCCCTTCACTTTCCAGTGGACCTCAAATGGAATCGCCATTCCCGGAGCCACCGGTCCAAGCCTGACGCTCCTGCAGGCCCAGACCAGCTACAGCGCGACTTACAGTTTGAATATTACCAACGTCTTTGGCCGGACCAACACGCAGCCGATCGTTCTGACATTCACGGCGCCGCCGGCGGGGTACGTCGGCAAGGTGATGAGCGATAACCCGACAGCGTTTTGGCGCCTGGCCGATACGGCGGGGCCCACGGCGGTAGACTCGGCCGGTCTCTATGACGGCACTTACAACAGCAGCGGCGTGACTTATAGCGCCGGCGGCTTCCCGGGAGACACGAGCGCCGGAGCTGCTTTCAACGGTTCTTCCGGCAGGGCGCTGGTCCCCAATTCTCCCGCGCTCAATCCCAACGGGCCGTTCACAATCGAGTTCTGGGGACAACTGGCGAGCTACGGCTTCTTTGTTCCACTCTCCTCCATGAACCGGCCATCCCGGGACAGCGGTTACGAGTTTTACCTCGATGGAAATGCGCCCGGTTATGAATTCCACTCCGCCGCAGGTGGCGGTTACAACATGATCACGGCCGATGACAATGTGCCGCCCAACGGAGCATGGTTCCACGTGGTTGGCGTTTGGGACACGACCAATATGTACCTCTACGTCAACGGCCAACTTGGCGACATTCAGGAGGATCCTCCCCTCCCGGCGGGTGTCGACAATTATGTCACGGAAGGCGCGCCGCCCTTCGTTCCCAACACGGCCAAGTCATTCTACGTCGGCTCCCGCAGCGACGATACTCATTACTATCACGGCGCGCTGTGTGATATTGCGTTCTACAGCTATGCCCTTTCGCGGACACAGATCACCAACCACTGGAGCTATGGCTGGGTGCCTTCGCAGGTGACCCAGTCCCCGGCGGGTGTCACCAATGTCGAGGGCAGCACGATCACGCTGACACCTGTGGTGGCAGGCGTGCCCAATACCTATCAATGGGTCAAAGATGGATCCAATCTGACGGACACGCTCAACCCGGTGGATAACACGCCCCATTATCCGAACGGAGTCACCAACCTGACGCTGACGATTGCCGAGTGCCAGCCGTCTGACTCGGGCCTGTACCACCTGGTGGTCACCAACCCGGTGGGGGGAAGCGTCTCGGCCAACGCGAAAGTGGTGATCCTGCCCGATACCAATCCGCCGGTGGTCAACTTCTCCAGCGGCCTGGCCACACCCAACGCCGCGGGGCCAACGCCCTTCCTCGTGAAGGTCGCTTTTAACAAGCGCATCGATCTGGCGACCGGCAGCAACCCGGCGAATTACGTCCTCAGCCCAGCCGTCGCGTTAAGCAGTGTCGTCCTCGCGGCCGACCTGCAGGCGGCGCCGTTTGGTGCGGACTGGCGGACCGTGTATTTGCTGACTGCCGGACTGACGCCTGGCCAGAAGTATTCGCTCACCGTAAGCGGCGTAAAGGATCAGGCTCAAACGCCCAACACGATGGCACCCGCGGTGATCTCGTTCCGGGCGCCGGTGTTAACGTCGGGAAAGCTGTACTGGGACTATTACTACCTTGGCAGCCCGGTGAACGGCGTGGTCTCGCTGACGAGCAGTCCGAATTATCCCAATGAACCTCACACGAACGACACCACCACAATATTCGACACGACCCAAATCACCGGCGGTGACCTCAACAACAACCCGAAGTTCGGTGCCTTTGGCGACAACTATGGCGACAGCCTCTCCGGCTTTCTCACGCCGACCGTCTCGGGGGATTACACGTTCTTCCTCGCGAGCGACGATGCTTCCTGGTTATTGCTGAGCACCGATTCCAACCCGGCGAACGCGGCGACGATCGCCCAGGAAACGGCCTTTGACAATGGGGTGTTTGTCGAACCGCCCAACCCTCGTGTATCCGCCCCGATTACGCTGGCGGCGGGAACTCACTATTTCATCCAGGCGCTTCACGCGGAAGGCGGCGGAGGTGATTTCGTGAAGGTTGGATGGCGTATTTCAACCGACACCACCTCGGCCACTAACCTGCCGCCGATTCAGGCCCAATACCTTTCCACCTACGCGTCCCTGCCTGCGCCCGTCTTCAATCCGCCGACCTTCAGCAGTGGTCAGGTGCGGATCTCCTGGACGGGAGTCGGAACATTGTACCAATCGACTGACCTTAAGACCTGGACGCCTGTTCCGGGCAATCCAAGCAGCCCGTACTCAGTGACCCCGGGCCTGGGGCCGCACCTGTTCTATCGCATCGTGCAGTAGCCCGGGAGTCTGGTTCCTTGCAAGAGACCGAGGTCAGCCTCGGTCTCCTTTTTGTACACCGCACATGCCCGCGAGCATAAGTTCGCCCCTGTGCGAGCGCAGCGAGCCAAATTTCAAGAGTCCTGAAAGGACGAAATATATCAGCCCAGCCAACGCCGTGGGTTCATGAACCAAAAAACCATCGCCAGCGCTGAAAGCGCGCTTCATGAATCATGAGCCAAGCCGTTGGTCTGCGACGGAATCAATTGGCAGGCAATTGGCCTGTTCGCGGTTACTCGCCAACCCCGAAACTTGAAACCTCAACCTTCAACCTTCAACCTGCACCCGTTCCCCGAGCAGCCTTGTGCTGACCGCGTAGGACCCGTTTCTGTCAGCGCCGCGGGAAATAGATGCGAGGGTGCGGAACCGACCCCCTTCTGTTGAGTCAAGGGAGGAGAATTCAGGCTCTCTGCTTTGGATTATAACTCGTCGCGGCCGGAACCTTTGTAGTCTGACCCGACAACCTTTTAATAGGAGACCGTTTCGGACGTCAGTCTATTCCCGGCGAGAGAAATTTTTCTCGGGAATAGATCTGGACTGGCAGCGGTATGGATGGATGAAGGCGTAGCCCAGTCGCTGCAAATGGAAACAATGAAAAATTAACCGGCAAACCATATGTCCAAATTCATCACACCATCATTAGCGCCTCAACCCATCGGCCACCTCAAGCGCGCGCGGGCTCAAACAACCATGAATGACCTCAACCGAAACCCCCGAGCATTCACGCTGATCGAGTTGTTGGTTGTTATCGCCATTATCGCCATCCTTGCGGCCCTGTTGCTGCCGGCGCTGGCCAAGGCCAAGGCGCGCGCGCAACGCATCAGTTGCGGCAACAATCTCAAACAAATGGGCCTGGCCATGAAGACCTGGGCGCTGGACAATAACGACCGATATCCAATGCTGGTCGGCAGCGCGGAGGGCGGCCCGCCTAATCCCATCATCAATCAGGCTGGAGGAAGCCGGACCGTAAGTGCCGGGTACCTTTACCAGGTTTGGGGTGTGATGTCGAACGAGCTGAGCACGCCGAAAGTGCTCGTCTGCCCGTCGGATGAACGTTCCGCCCAGACGAATTTCTCGATGCAGGTTGGGGACACCAGCACGGTCCAAAGCCAGTACTTCAATAACTGGGAAGTCTCTTACTTCCTGGGCGTTGATGCGTCGGAGAATAACCCGCAGATGATGCTCGCCGGGGACCGAAATATCTATGGTCAGGGCCCCGGCCAGGCGACATTGCCGCTTGCTTTCCCCAACAACGGTTACGGTGCGTTACAAAACAGCGTGGTGGCCTTGGGCAACACCTTTGCGGCGAGCGTGGCCACTCCTACGTGGACCGACAAAATGCACCAGAAGAACGGCAACGTGCTTCTAACCGACGGCAGCACCCAGGGGTTCAGTAGCTCCAGGCTCCGCGATCAACTCAGCAACAGCGGCGACCCGAACACCTTCGCTCCCGGACCGAACACTCTGGCCGTCCCGTGAACCACTAAAACCAGAAAGGGCACACACCCGTGAACAGTGAAAATGAGATGCATCACCAGTCCGATTGGGAAAGGTGCGTGATTTGCGGAAACAGCGTTGAGCCTGGCCACGGCGCTCTGCGTATTGACCATCATGGCAACACCATCAGCTTGTGCAATCCCGCCTGCCTGAGGACATTTGCACAAGAGCCGGACCCTTACCTTGCCCGCCTGGCAAAGAGAATGCGCGAGCAAGAGCTGCAGGAATCGCTGAAAACCGAGGGCCAGAGGTCAGGCCAGGACGAAGGATTCCACCCTGAGGCCGCGTATCAGGTACTGGGCGCTAAAAGAGCCATGGCCGCTCCGCGCTATGTTCCGCAAATTGAAGAAACTTGCTGACCAACGCAGATCAAAGGTGAGGTCGCAAACATGAAAGCCAATCCATGCTTCTCCATTTCGCTGCTGTTCGGTTGCATCTGGATCGCCTTCACAGCACAGACGTTCAGCGCCGATGCTTGTGGCGGCAACGTCAATACTTCGACGAATTTCTTGGGTGGCAACATGACAAACGCAGCCGCACCGACCGACCAAAAAACAATGCTCCGGAAAGGCATCGATTGGAAGGCTGATAGCTTGAGCAGAGCGGCCAGTGGCGCAAGGCCTCGCAAAAGCTTCAGGCTTTTCAGCGGGGCCTTGATTGGCGTTGGTGCATCTAACGAGAGCTTTCAGTGGCCTGACCGCCAGCCAACCGGCTTTAGTGACTTCCCAAGCAGCCGGAACTGGGCGGGGCCGGACACCAGTGGGCAACCGCGGGGCCTGCGGCTGTTTCAGTGGAGTTGGAAATGATCCACGGTGCCCTCGGTGATGAACACATTACAGATAGGCCCCGCGCAAACTGGTTGAGAGACAGTGAAATTAAGCTCCCGGGAATATTTTTCCCCGGCAACCGGTCTGGAACGCTGAACAGGATGAGAACATAGAGAGTTCATCGACGGCAGCGATTTCATTTCCGCCAACCGGCGCGCGATCGAAGTCTGCAAAATAACCACCAGCAACAAACTGCATCATACGCAAAACACGCAATAACTATGAGAATGAACAAGAGCAAGAACACGTTCACCACTGCAATACTCACTTTGCCAGGCCAGAGCCTATGCGCGTTGGCAATGCTGATTGGGCTGGCCTGTATGCCTTCAGCCGCCCTGTCGCAGCAGGACAAACCGAATCATTACCAACAGGTCAATCTCGTATCCGACCTGCCCGGCGTTGCCTTGCTGCAGGACACCAACCTGGTCAACGCGTGGGGCACGTCCTTTAGCGGCACCAGCCCGTTCTGGATTAGCGACAACGGCAGCGGCCTGGCCACCCTTTATGCCGTCACCAACGACTCTGGTGGCCTGGTCCACGTCAGCAAGCTCGGCCTTCAAGTGGCTATCCCGGGAGACGGCACCCCCACCGGTCAATTGTTCAACGGTACGGGCGGATTCAATGGGGATCTCTTCATTTTTGCCAGCGAGGATGGCACTATCTCAGGATGGCGCCCCGCCCTCGGCACTGCGGCGGAGACGCTGACGAACCGAGCCACAGCGGTTTACAAGGGCATCACCCTCATTTTGACTTCCAACGGGCCCGTGTTGCTCGCCGCCAATTTCCGGGAAGGAACTCTCGACGCCTACTGCACCAATGCGTCTGGCGTAGCCTTGGTGGCTCAGTTTTCCGATCCGAACGCGCCGGCAGGCTATGCCCCCTTCAATGTCCGGTCGCTTGCCGGTGTGGTCTTCGTTACCTTCGCCAAACAAAACGACGCCAAACATGACGATGTTGCCGGTCGTGGACATGGCCTGATCGATACCTTTGATCCCCAAACGGGTGCATTCCGGCGATTCGCCACCGGTTCAGACGCCGGCGGACCGCTCCACGAGCTCGACTCGCCCTGGGGCCTGGCGCTCTCACCCATCACCTTCGGCAGACACGGCGACCAGTTGCTCGTCGGCAACTTCGGCCGCGGCACGATCATGAGCTTCGACGCCACAGGTGAATTCCGGGGGTTGCTCAAGGGCGTTGATGAAGGTCCAGTGGTTATTGACGGCCTGTGGGCTCTCACCTTCGGGAATGGCGCCAGGGCTGGAACTCCCGACACGCTCTTCTTCACGGCAGGTCCCGACGGCGAAAGCCACGGTTTGTTTGGCAGCCTCGCCCCGGTAGCCCAGCGTGAGAACGAAGGGGACGAAAATGACGACGATTAACCCTTGCTCCTTAAAGTCGTGAAAAACGCGCTTTCTCGAATCAGGTTCCTGCCAGTTCTCGGCGGCGCGTGGCTGCTCGCTTTCGCCGCGCTGGCGAAGTCAGATTCGGCTTCGCAAATGGAGCCGCCCCCCAGGCTCCCTTATGGTGTCGCCGACGTTCTCAAACTCAGCCAGGCAAAGGTCGGCGATGACATCATCTCGAGCTACATCCAAAACTCCGGCACGGTCTATAACCTCGCTCCTTCGGATATTGTGTATCTGAAGGAGCAGGGGGTTTCCGAGCGCATCGTGAACCAAATGCTGGATCAGCGGAAAAAACTGGCCGAGACCGGCGCCCTGCCGTCGGCAGCCGTGGCTCAGTCTCAACCTGCTTACACCAACGCCGCTGTGCCTGCCCCAGCGCCGACTTTCGTTGCTCCTGAGCCAGGTTATGTCCCCTCCTCATCGGTCTATGTCGTCCCCAATCCAGCGCCTGCATACTCCTATTCCGGTTACTCCCCCTATTACTACGGGCCCTATTATGGCGGGTACTATGGCTACCCGTACTACTACCCGTTCTTCGGCTTTGGATTCGGCTACGGGCGCTATGGATATTACGGCGGTTACCGCGGTGGCTACGGCGGTTACCGCGGTGGCTACGGCGGTTTCCACGGTGGCTACGGCGGTTTCCACGGTGGCTACGGAGGTTCCCACGGTGGCTACGGAGGTTCCCACGGCGGCGGCCATCGCTGATTTCTAGTGAGTCGGAGCAGTCTTCACCTTTGAAAGCTCGGCATGTGCCGGCCGATTTAACATCAGTCCAATTCCCAGTTCGCAGCAGCACGAGAGACATTATGAGGAACCTTCACCCGCAAGTAAAAATACCACGCTGTGCCCGCTGCGGTTGCGGTTGCGGATTTACCCTGATCGAACTGCTTGTCGTTATTGCCATCATCGCAATTTTGGCGGCGCTGCTCCTGCCATCATTGAGCCGAGCCAGGCAAAAGACTCAGGGCGTTTATTGCATGAACAATACCAAGCAAATGATGGTGGCGTGGACGCTTTACGCCACGGACAACTCCGACAAGATTGTTTACAATCGGGACGGAACCGCTGTAGGACAAGCTCAGGGCGACGAGGCTTGGGTGGCAGGCTGGTTGGACGATACAGCCGGTCAACCCTTTGGGTGCAACACCAACCTCGACATGTTGGTAAACCATGACAAATACCCCTACGGCGCCTATCTGGGGCCTTACATCAAAAACCCCGCGGCTTTCAAATGCCCGGCCGATCACTCAGTGGGGATTTTTGGCAGTGCCAGGGTGCCCCGCGTGCGCAGCCTGTCGATGAATAACTTTGTCGGCAATGAGTCGCGCAAGTGGACTGCCCCTGGTAACCCCAAATACGCGCTGAACAAAAAGACTTCCGACATCAAGGCACCTACTGACTTGTTTGTATTCCTCGATGAACGCGAGGATAGTATCAACGACGGCTGGTTCGCGTCAGATCCTGATACCCTGTGGCAACTCATCGATTATCCGGCCAGCTATCATGGCAACGCCGCGGGTTACTCGTTCGCCGATGGTCACTCCGAGATTCACAGGTTCAAGGACCCCCGCACGATGCCAGCGCTCAAACCTGGGCAGTTGCTGCCGCTGAACCAGAATCTGCCCAACGATCTCGACATCCTCTGGATGGCCCAACATGCCGCCGGCGTCAGCACATACCCTTAAGTCGATGTTGGGGACAATCGTTCCACCAACGCGCTGCCAGTAAACTTTGAAACGACCAACAGCTTCGATAATTGTTATGTAAGGAATTCAAGGCCCTCGCCCGCAAGGATCCAAACGAGCGGGTTTCGCTCATCGCGGTGAGTTAGGCCTTCGCAACAAACCTTATGCTCCAACCTCTTCGAGCGAAGCCTAAGCTGGGCGCGGGCCGGACGACACGAGGGGGCCAAAGGGTCTGCTGTTCTCTTTTGGCGTAACCATTCAAATGAACCACAGCGGTGCGAAGGGCCTCCCCGCAGGGATGGGTCAATGTTTTGTGTGCGAAGGGTCCATCGTTCGCGACGGTTGGTTCGCGCAGGTCAAACACGGAAATTGGACCATCCGGCTGTGCTGTTTGCAGTGCTCTAAGCTCTTCTACGCTCAAAGGTTGCCTGGGCTTCGCCGAGTGGCATTGCTGGCGGCGCTCCGCTCTCTTGCGTGGCCCCGCCAAACAGACGCGCGTTACAATCCGCCTTGATAATCAATTCTGTGTTCCGCGAGTTCTTTGAAGTGCGGTCAGTTCTTCACCTGTGGCGGTCGGCTCCTGGGGGATCATTTGTACCGGGGAAGTGTTGGTCTCAAAATACCCTTTGCCATCGTTTTGTGCTATTGTTCCGGGGTCACAAGCGAAGGCAATAGGAATAAGCTGCCCGCGAGCATAAGTTCGCCCCTGTCCGAGCGCAGCGAGCCAAATTCAAGAGTCCTGAAAGGACGAATTATATCAGCCCAGGTGATACGGTGGAAGGCTGAACTTTGAGCTCTCGGGCCAGGGAAAAAGATTATCCAACTCCGGATTGGTCGGGATTGGTCAGGACTACGCGGGATTGGTCGGCCTGGCTGCCGACAGGGTCGCTGGGGGAATTTAAGTCGC
>DATMRF010000119.1:0-63540 GCA_035566435.1 Candidatus Acidiferrum sp. | reverse complement strand
TAGGTCTCCAGATGCTCGCCGGCGGCTCGTTGAATCCAATCAGCCACTTGTCCGTGCAGAATCTTGCGCTCAGCGCGCGGAAGTGTTTCGTAGGCCACATCACGGATCAGATCATGTTTGAAAGAAAACTCACGCTCATTTCGAAAATGCGACCGGGATTGAGAACGCAGGAAGTCCTTCTTCTCCAAGCTTTCGAGATTCTCGGTCACGTTTCGCTCCGCGCCGAGGGCACTCAGACCCCCAAGCCAGAAGGCTTTCCCAAAGACGGCTGCGAGCTGGAGCAGGAGCCTTTCGCTGGCGGGCAGGGCATCCAGGCGCGCGGCGATGAGGGCCTTAATTGCAGAGGGCACGCCGGCCGACTGGCCGCGCTCGGCGATCGTCGCCACCAACTCTTCAGCAAAAAGCGGGTTGCCGCCAGCGCCCCGGCCTACTTCGTCGGCCACGGTCGCGGCCAGGCCGCGTTCGCGGCACAGGGACAGGATCAACTCGTGCCCGGCTTGCGTGCTGAGCGTCTCCAGCGCGAGCGACGTAAACGCTCCCACTCCGGTTCCCCACTTTGGGCGCTTCTCGAGCAGGCTGGGGCGCGCTTGCGTCAGGACGAGCAGCGGCGCCTCCTTGGCCTGTTTCGCGACAAGCTCAATCAAGTCCAATAGCGTATCGTCAGCCCATTGAATGTCCTCCACCATCCAGCAGAGCGGTCGCTGCCGAGCCAGGGCCTCGAAGAAGCGCCGCACCGAGGCATGGAGTGCCCGCTGGTCGGGTGGGTTGCCAGAGCGATCTTCCGCTGTGTCCAAACCACTCAGCAGCGCAAGATGTCGGGTCAGGTCAGTCGGGTCCGCTTCGCCGTCTGCCATGAGGACATCACAAACCGAATGCTGCAATTGAGCGCGGGCGGCGGTGGCGTCAGACTCGGGAGTAATTCCCACTGCCTCCTTGAGCGCGGTCGTTAGCGCCCAGTACCCCACCGCTTCCCCATATGGCAAGCAGCGGCCATGCAGCACGCGCGCTTCGGTGCAGAATCGCTTCTCGAACTCCGCCACCAGCCGCGATTTTCCCAGACCCGGATCACCCAGCACCGTGACCAAATGTGTCCGCGTCTGCTGCACGACCAGCAGCCAGATCCCGGAGAGCAATCCGAGCTCTTCCTCGCGGCCAAACAGAGGCGCGGTGCCCAATGGACGCGACTTCGGTCCCGCTAGCGCCTTTAGCGCTTCCCAGACCGGCACCGGTTGCTGTTTGCCTTTCGCCAACACCGGCGGCAGTTCCTTATAGCCAATCACTCCCCGCGTCGCTCGCCATGTCTCTTCGCCCACTAACACGCTGCCCGCCGGCGCCGCGCTCATAAGCCGGGCAGCAACATTGGTCGTGTCTCCCATGACCGTATAATCCTGGTGCTCTTGAGGTCCCATCATTCCGGCCATTACTTCGCCCGTGTTGAGGCCCGCGTGGATCTTAATCGGCCGCCCAGTGTTGTCTTGCAACAGACAATCACGCATTGCCAAGGCCGCGCGTACCGCCCGTTCGGCATCGTCCTCATGCGTCACTGGCGCGCCAAACGCCGCTACGACTTGGTCTCCATGGATGGTAATCACCGTGCCCCCAAAACGGCGGACCTCCTCGCTCAGCCGCTGCGTGCAGCGATGCGCCAACGCTTTTACATCCTCAGGGTCCAATTGCTCAGACAAACTTGTGAAACCCGATAAATCGGCAAACAACAGAGTCGCCCAACGCCGTTCCTCGCGAGGAGCGGCGGAGTTCGTGATGGTTGGCGAAGACAGGTCGCTCTCGCGTGGGCCGGTTCGCGGGGCACCGAGTGCCTGTCCGCACTCGTTGCAGAACTTGCTGCCTGGCGGGTTAGCAGCGGTGCAGTTCAAACAGAGTTGCTCCATCCGCGCCCCGCACGCGTCGCAAAATCCGGCGCGAGCCTCATTCTCCGACTGGCACTCCGGGCAGCGCATAATGTATTTCTACTTCCGAGCTTAAGTGGGAATACGTGCTTTAAGCATTACTGCGCCCCGTGGCCCCGGTCAAGTCCATCTCAATACAATACCCTGACGTGCGTTGTGTTTCCATGCTGAGCGTCCTTGGCGCGGGGTCGGTGCTCTACACCGTTGGAGTGACGAAACATGACACCTCTGCGCCAAACAGCACTGAAGAGAATTGGGTATGGAATTGTGGGCTGCATTTGTTTCGGGGTCCTTTGGTCGATCGTGGAGCATCGCGGCTTTCTTCCAGCAGGTCCATTTTCGGTCTCACGTTCGATGTGACCCGATTCACCAAAAGCTCCTGCCCGCCCGTGCCGGCTACCTCCCGCCCATTCCAAATTTTCCCACCAATTCGGTGCGCGCAACTTGATTTTGGCAAGACTTATGCTGTTTTTTACGCCATGAAGTAAAACTGAAAGGAGGCTCGACCACAGAACGAACCGCGCCAAAACCAACCGGCCATCGCCGGCTTGTCCGCGGATGCAGCAGGCGAAGGCGGAAGCCGCCAGGCGATGAATCATCCGTGGGTCCACTGCTCCGTGCCCCATTGTGTCCTAACCCACACACTCAGGCCCCCGGTTCCCCTCTTCTCTGGGGAGAGGGGTTGAGGTGGAATTTCCTTTTCCGGCAGCGCACCCCGGCAAGGCCAAGTCCTGACCAACTCACCGGTGACTCACGTCCCAACACGCCATCATTCCACGAGCCCATCCGAGTTCATCCGAGTTAAACAACAAAAAACCGCCAACATAAGCAGTTCACTCATCTTTAACCCGCTCCTGACTCACCTGCTTTTCGCCACGTCTCGAGTGAGCCGTAGCGCCCAGGCCAGGCCGTCGGGCAGCAGTGCTGCGAATCCCCAGCCGCCGGGTGGCGGGGCGGTGGTCGTCCACGTGCCGGAAGCGGGATTATATAAATTAGCGCCCGCCAACACCTGGGCGTCCTGTAGGAGCACCCCGCTCCCGCTTCCACAGCCCTTGCGTCAGCAGAGACTGCGCTCGCTGAGCTTTCCGCTCTCCTTAAGCGCAACCTTTATCTCCTCCAGCAAATGGCCAAACTCAAAAAACCAACCTGATACCCGTGTCGCTCCGCCCACCAATTTTCAATTCTCTATTCTCTTTCTGGTATGTTCCGCGCACCACGCACTCCGCATCAATCCACTAATCCATGAATCCATTAATCCATTAATCCATTAATCCACGATTCCCGGACCGTGGCTTGACGAAGAACGCTCTTGTTTTCCGCGGCATAAAGGGCTACTAATTGAGGCGTTAAAAACCGGATGATGGCTCTTGTGCGCAAACGGATTGTCGGCATCCGAAAGATTTACAGATGAGGCCCAGAACCATTTGGCAGCGCCTGAACACGGCGCTCCTGCTCCTGATCGTCCTCCTGCTGGCGGGGGTGGGCTTGGCCCTGTGGGTCGCCATCACCTATTCCAACGCCCAAACCCGCCGCGCCGACCTGATGGGCAGGTGCGACCGCATCAAATTCGATGTGATGGTCATGGGAGATACCCTGCGTGGCTTATCGCTCGACCCCAGGAATCAATTGGAAAAAAAACGACGGGACGAAGCCGAGGAGGAATTACGAAAGACCCTCGTTTCCATTGAGAAAGACTTTGCCTCCTTTCCCGACCTGGTCACCTCGGTCAAACACCTCGCCGAATTTGCCCTGGGCACGAGCGCCGGGACGTTCGGTGAGTTTCAAAGCCGCGTGCAGGCAATCGCCGAAAGCGACATCGCCAACGCGCTGACCTACTACAACGCCAATTATCCCGTCGTCAGCCGCCTGCGGGACCAGGCGTTCCGGGACCTCGCAACTCAGGTCGAACTCGTCAACACCGCCGAATCCGACCGGGCGTTTACGATCTCCATTGTAGGCGCGGTGTGCCTTGTCCTGATCGGCTTGGCGAGCTTCTTCGTGGGCCGCCTCCAATCCTCGGCCATTGCCGAACCGCTCAGCCGCCTGGTCGCCACCCTCGAACGCATGCGCCACGGCGACTTCTCCCAGCGCTTGGCCCTGCATCAGCAGGACGAATTCGGCGTCGTCGGCCAGGGATTGAACCGGCTGGCCGACGACATGAGCGACCTGGTCGGGCAGGTCCAGCGCTCCGGCATCCAGGTCAACACCACCGCAACCCAGATCGCCGCGACCGCCAAAGAGCAACAAAGCACGGCCCACGAGATCGCCGCGACCACCGCCCAGATCGGCGCCACCTCCAAGGAGATTTCCGCCACCTCCAAGGAATTGGTCAAAACCATGAACGAGGTCAACCACGTGGCCGAACAGACGGCCAACCTCGCCGGCAGCGGCCAGACCGCCATCGCGCGTATGGAGGGAACCATGCGCCAGATCATCGCCGCCTCCGGCTCCATCACCTCCAAACTGGCCGTCCTTAGCGACAAGACCACCAACATCAACTCCGTCGTCACCACCATCACTAAAGTCGCCGACCAAACCAACTTGCTCTCGCTTAACGCCGCCATCGAAGCCGAAAAAGCCGGCGAATATGGCCTCGGCTTCGCTGTCGTGGCCATGGAGATCCGCCGCCTCGCCGACCAAACCGCCGTCGCGACTTATGACATCGAAAAAATGGTCAAGGAAATGCAAGCCGCCGTCGCCGCCGGAGTTATGGGCATGGACAAGTTCTCCGAAGAAGTCCGCGGCGGAGTCGAGGAAGTGCGGCAGGTGAGCACCCACCTCGCCCAAATCATCCACCAGGTCCAAACCCTTACGCCGCGTTTCCAAACCGTCAACGAGGGCATGCACGCCCAGGCCACCGGCGCCCAGCAGATCAGCGAAACCTTGACCCAGCTCAGCGAGGCCGCCCAGCAAACTGCCGAGTCGCTCCGCCAATCCAACCTCGCCATCGAGCAGCTTAACGGCGCCGCCCGCGGCCTCCAAACCAGCGTCGCGCGTTTTAAACTCAGTCCGCAGCTCCAGGGGACCCCGGCGGGCGATGGCCACGATTGAAACCATGTTATTCCTTCTCTTCCAACTGGGAACCGACCGGTACGCGTTGGAGGCCGGCCGGGTCGTGGAAGTGGTGCCCTTATTGGACCTCAAGCGCTTGCCGCAGGCGCCGAAAGGCGTGGCCGGGGTCTTCAATTACCGGGGACGCCCGGTGCCGGCCGTCGATCTGTCCGAACTCACCCTGGGCCAGCCGGCGAGCGAACGCCTTAGCACCCGCATCATCGTGGTGAAGCACCCTGATGCCGCCGGCCGGGACCGCCTGCTGGGCCTGGTGGCCGAACACGCCACCGAAACATTGCGCGCCGACCCGGCCAGTTTCGTCGACTCAGGCGTCCGCCTGGGCGCCGCCCCTTACCTCGGCCCGATGCTCATGGACGCCAAAGGGCCTGTCCAGTTGCTGCACGACCAGTGGTTACTTTCGGAGACCGTTCAGCGTATGATTTTCTCGGAACCTTCCCCGGCCGAACCATGAGCCGGATTGAACAACGCCTGCGTGAAACGGTCGGACTCGACGCGGCCTCGCTCGGCCCCGCTTCGTTGGAGCGAGCCGTCCGCCTGGAGCGCAAACGCATGGGCGTGGCAACAATCGAGGAATATGAACAGGTCCTGGAAAGTTCCCCCGCCGCCCGGATGGCCCTGCTCGAGGCGGTATTAGTGACCGAGACCTGGTTCTTCCGCGACCGCGAGGCTTTTGGCGCTTTGACGCGCCTGGTGCTCGACTCCTGGCTGCCGTCCCATCGCGCGGGCATCCTGCGACTGCTCAGCTTGCCGTGCGCTTCGGGCGAAGAGCCGTACTCGTTGGTGATGGCGCTGCTGGATGCCGGCGTCGCGCCCGATCGGTTTCAGGTCGATGCGGCCGACGTCAGCGTCTCCGCGCTGGCTCGCGCTCGCCTCGCTGTATATGGAAAAAACTCCTTCCGGAACGGCGAGCTCGGTTTCCGCGCTCGCTATTTTCGTTCCACAAGAGCCGGCTTCGTGCTGGACGGAATCGTTCGTGACCGCGTTCGTTTCTATCAAAGAAACCTGCTGGAGGCCGGCCTTCCGTCCGCCCGGCGTGATTACGATTTTATCTTTTTCCGCAACCTGCTGATTTACTTGGATGAGGCTGCCCGGCTGAGGGCACTCGACCAGATCGCCCGAATGCTGGCCCCCGACGGCGTTCTCTTCGTCGGGCCGTCCGAACAATCGCTCGTCCTGGATTACGGGTTCGTATCGGCCAATCTTCCATTTGCATTCGCATGCCGGAAAGCCACTTACTGGCCTGAGCGGGCGGCGCGGCATCTCAAGCCGGAGCCGGCCCTCCCTGGCTCCCCTGCCAAACTTCCCCTGCGGCCGAATCCTGCCCACCACCTCTTAACCTCGGCAGACAACCCCCTCGCGCGGCCTGGCAGAGGTGGCGCGCGCCGCTCGCTACCCGACGACCTCGAGTGCGCTCGCCGGTTGGCCGACGCCGGACGCCTCGCTGAGGCCGCCACCATTTGTGAAGCCCACCTGTCCCAAAGCCGCGCCTCGGCCCAAGCCTATTATTTGCTCGGCGTGGTCCACGATGCCGGCGGAAAAGCCAGCGCCATCGACTATTATCGCAAAGCGCTTTACCTTGAACCGAATCACTACGATAGCCTCATGCGGATGGCCTTGTTGGCCTCGAAAAACGGCGATGCCGCCGGCGCGCGCAATTTCCGGCGGCGAGCTGCTCGGCTCCAGGCGCATCCGCCGCCGCCCTGACGGCCGCCCGTGAAATCCGAACTTATGGAATTGTGAGCCACTCCGATTCGCCAACGCCAGTCATCCCGGACGCACCAGCCCCGGCCGGCGCCTGCCCCCATGACGAGCTCCAGCCGGCCGCCTGCTGGAACCAGGTCGGCGTCTATGGCGACGGCTCTTGCCCGGAACTCCTGCGCCTCGTGCATTGCCGCAACTGCCCGGTCTATGCGGCTGCGGGCACCCAGTTGCTGAATCGTCCCTTGCCACCCGGCTACCGTCACGAGCAGACCCGCCACTTTGCCGTCGAAAAGAAGCTCGGCGAGCCGGCCAAGACCTCCGGCGTTATCTTTCGCCTCCGGGCCGAATGGCTGGCGCTCCCGACCCAGGCCTTCCAGGAGGTGGCCGAGCGGCGGCCCATCCATTCGTTGCCGCACCGGCGGCGGGGAATTGTGCTTGGCCTGGCCAATATCCGCGGTGAATTGCTCATCTGCGTCTCCCTGGGGCATCTCCTCGGCCTCGAGCCCGCCGGGTTTCTCGAGGCTCTCCGCTCCGAGTACCACCGCCTGCTCGTGGTGAATTGGCAAGGCAACCGGCTGGCCTTCCCCGTCGATGAGGTTCATGGCCCGCACCGGTTCCACCTTCAGGAATTGGAGCAGCCGCCCGCGGCGCTTGCGAAACCTAACCCCGCTTTTACGCGCGGCGTGCTTCGCTGGCAACGACGGGGCGTCGGCTTGCTCGATGCCGATTCGTTATTCACGACCCTGAACCGGAGCCTCACGTGACCCCCCCCAACCCGGATGAACTGAGCAGCGCCTCCATGCTCGAACTGTTTCGCGCCGAAACCGAAACGCAGACCGCCATCCTGACCACCGGTCTTCTCGAGTTGGAGCGCGGCGACATCGATGCCCAGGGTTTCGAACTCCTGATGCGTGCCGCCCATTCCCTCAAAGGCGCTGCCCGGATTGTTAATCTGCCCCTGGCCGTCCTCGTCGCGCATGGCCTCGAGGACTGCTTTGTTGCGGCGAGCGAGCGAAAGCTCGATTTGCGCCAGGAAGCAGACCTGCTTTTCCGCGGCGTCGATCTGCTCGCGCAACTCGCCAGGCGCACGGAAGCCAATCTCCTTGCCTGGGAAACCGAGCATGCTCCGGAAATCAGCGAATTCCTGGGTTTGCTCGAACAACTGAAAGAGACCCGGGGCGCCCCCACCCCCACCGGGCCCGCCGCGCGCGAAACCCGGCGCCGCGCCGCCGACAGCCGCCCCGGCCCAGCTTCAGAAGCGACCGTCGGGGAACGTGGCGAGGGTTTTCCTGCCGGCTGGGAACCGCTGCTGCCAACCGCCGCGGAAGCGCGGCGCCTGGAAGAATCGACTCGGGGTCTCGCCATCCGCAAAACTGAGTCCCCCGAACGGGTGCTGCGGCTGACGGCCGAAAACCTCAATCGCCTGCTGGCGCTCGCGGGCGAGTCGCTCGTCGAATCACGCTGGCTGCGGCCGTTCGCCGATTCGTTCCAGCGGCTCAAGCGCCACCAGATGGACCTGCGCCAACAACTCGAGCGCCTCCGCCTGGCTTTGGGTGAGGATCGCCTCCCCGACCGCGCCAAAGCAAGTCTCAGCGAGTTTTCCCGCCAGCTGGCCGATGCCCAGCAATTCCTCACCGAGCGCATGCAGGAACTCGAAATGTTCGACCGCCGCGCCGCTCACCTAGCCCAACGCCTCTACCTGGAGGTCTTGCGCACCCGCATGCGGCCTTTCAGCGACGGCGTCCGCCGCTTCCCGCGCATGGTCCGCGACCTCGCCCGCTCCCTCGGAAAGGAAGTCAAACTGGAAATCTCCGGCGAGACCACCCCGGTGGACCGCGACATCCTCGAACGCCTCGAGACTCCCCTGGCGCACCTCTTGCGCAACGCCGTCGATCATGGCTGTGAGCCCCTCGCTGCCCGCATGAGCGCCGGCAAACCGCCCGAATGTTCCCTCCACGTCGAGGCCCGCCACAGCGCCGGCGTGCTGCTCGTGACGGTTTCCGACGACGGGGCGGGAGTCGACCTCGAACAGGTGCGCCGCGTGCTCGTGCAAAGAAGCCTTGCCGCCGCTGCCGCCGCCGAAAAACTTTCCGAGTCCGAGTTGCTGGAGTTCTTGTTCCGGCCGGGTTTCACCCTGAAAGAAGCGGTCACTGAGATCTCCGGCCGCGGCTTCGGGCTGGACGTCGTGCAAAACATGGTCAAGAGCGTGCGTGGCGCCATCCGGCTCAATAACCAGCCGGGGCGCGGCTTGCGCGTGCAATTGCAGTTGCCCCTGACGCTCTCGGTGGTGCGGGCCTTGCTGGTTCAAATCGGCGGAGAACCCTACGCCATCCCGCTGAGCCAGATCACCCGGACGTTGAAACTTCCGCGCAGCAGCGTATCGGCGCTCTCAGGCCGGGATCATTTCCAACTGGCCGGCCAGCAGGTCGGTTTGCTCAGCGCCCACGAAGTGCTCGATTGCGGCCAGCCCGGAGTCTCAGACCCGGAACTCCACGTCGTCGTGCTCAGCGATCGCGCCGCGCGCTACGGCCTGGTTGTGGATCGCTTCCTCGGCGAACGCGAGCTGGTTGTCCAGCCCCTCGACGCGCGCCTCGGCAAGGTGCAAAATATCAGTTCCGCGGCTCTGATGGAGGATGGGACACCGGCGCTCATCGTCGATGTCGATGATATCCTCCATTCGGTGCAGAAGCTCATCGCCGCCGGCCGGGCGCCGGCGGGTCAGCGCTCGCAACTCGGGTCCGCGGCGGGTCGCCCTAAACGCGTCCTCGCCGTCGATGATTCTTCGACGGTGCGCGAGCTGGAGCGCAAGGTGCTCCTCGGCCACGGGTACCTGGCGGATGTCGCAGTGGATGGGATGGAAGCGTGGAACGCCCTGCGCTCCAACGATTATGACCTCGTCATCACCGACGTGGAAATGCCGCGCCTGGACGGAATCGCCCTCGCCACGTTGATCAAGAAGGACCCGCGCTTGAAACAACTGCCGGTCCTCATCCTTTCCTACAAGGACCGGGAGGAAGACAGGCTTCGCGGGCTTGAAGCCGGCGCGGATTACTACCTCACCAAAGGGAGTTTTCACGAGGAATCCTTGCTCCGGGCGGTGGTGGATCTCATCGGCGAGCCGGTCACATGAGAATCGCTATCGTCAACGATGTCGCCCTCGCGGTCGAGGCCGTGCGCCGGGTGGTGCTCAACTCCCGGGAGCATAAGCTTGCCTGGATCGCCCACGATGGCGCCGAGGCCGTCGAACTGTGCGGCCACGATATTCCCGACCTCATCCTGATG
The DNA here is from genome assembly GCA_035566435.1 of Candidatus Acidiferrum sp. Lineage (GTDB taxonomy): Bacteria > Verrucomicrobiota > Verrucomicrobiia > Limisphaerales > UBA8199 > DATMRF01. Next base: position 53,578 of record DATMRF010000119.1, on the reverse strand, counting down.
GATTTAATCATGCCCCGAATGAATGGGGCCGAGGCGACCCGCCGCATAATGGCGCGCTCCCCGTGCCCGATCGTGGTCGTCACCGCCAATGTTACGGATAACACGTCCATGGTTTTCGAGGCCATGGGCGCCGGCGCCCTCGACGCCGTAAACACCCCGGTCCTGGAACGCCCGGGCGGAGCCAGGGGCTCCCACGCGTTGCTCGCCAAGATCGAGACCATTCGCAGACTCATCGGCGCTGGGAATGGCCGGAACGGACTGGCGTGGTCCCGAGCGGGGTTGGAACGAGGATTGCCGCCGCACGATTGTTTGATCGCCGTCGGCGCCTCCGCCGGCGGTCCCGCCGCCCTCGCCAAAATCTTGCGCTCGTTGTCGGCGGACTTTCCTGCGCCTATCGTCGTCGTACAACACGTCGATCCCCAGTTCGCCCCCGGACTCGCCCACTGGCTCGGTGGCCAGATTTTCCTCAAGGTTCGGTTGGCGCAAGACGGCGACCGCCCGCAGCCCGGCACCGTCCTTCTGGCCGGGCGGGACGACCATCTGGTCCTTTCTCACCCGACACAATTGGCCTATACACGGCAGCCTGCCGATTGCTCTTATCGGCCTTCCATTGATGTGTTCTTCAAGAGCGTTGATCGGTTCTGGCCGGGCGAAATCGTCGGCGTGCTTCTCACTGGCATGGGGCGGGACGGCGCGGCGGGGCTTCGCGCCCTTCGCGGCAATGGCCATCACACGATCGCACAAGACGAGGCCACCAGCGCCGTTTATGGCATGCCCAAGGCGGCGGCCGATCTCCAGGCGGCCAGGGAAATCCTGCCGCTCGGCAAAATTGGCCCGCGCCTGGCCGCGTTGGCGCGCAAAACCAGAGCCCATGTCTGAGCCTGTCGTCAGTTTTCGGTCCGAACTCGAACACCACCGCCTCGTGGGTTTGCCCGATTACCACGTCATGGTGCTTCTCGTGGACGATCAGTCGATGGTCTGCGAGGCCGTTCGCCGCGCTCTGGCCAACCAGCCCGACATCGACTTCCATTATTGTGCCGACGCCCGCGAAGCCTTGGTGATCGCCAGCCAGATCAAACCCACGGTCATCCTGCAGGACCTCGTCATGCCGGGCATCGACGGCTTGACCCTGGTCAGCCGATACCGCGCCAACTCCGCTACCCGCGAAATTCCGATCATTGTCCTTTCGACCAACGAGAATCCGCAGGTCAAGGGCCAGGCCTTCGCCCTGGGCGCCAATGATTACCTCGTCAAGCTGCCCGACAAAATCGAACTCATCGCCCGCATCCGGTATCATTCGAAGGCCTTCCTGAACGTGCTGCAGCGCGATGCCGCCTATCGGGCCCTCCGCGAAAGCCAGCAGCAGCTCATCGAAAGCAATGCCGCCCTCATCTCCCTCAACCAGAAACTCGAAGAGGCCACGCTCGCCAAGTCACAGTTCCTGGCCAACATGAGCCACGAAATCCGCACCCCGATGAACGGCGTGCTCGGCATGACCGCGCTGCTCATCGACACCGACCTCACCGACGAACAGCGCGACTTCGTCGAGGCCACCCGCAGCAGCGCCGACGCGCTCCTCACCATCATCAACGACATCCTCGACTTCTCGAAAATCGAATCCGGCAAACTCGAACTGGAACACCACCCCTTCGAACTCCACACCTGTATCGAGGAGGCCCTGGATCTCCTCGCGCCCAAGGCGGCGGACAAAAACCTCGATTTGGCCTACTCCGTGGATGATGCCATTCCCAAGATTCTCGTCAGTGACGTTACCCGGCTGCGCCAGATCCTGGTTAACCTCATCAGTAACGCCGTCAAGTTCACCAGCCAGGGCGAGGTCGTCATCGAGGTGGCCGCGGCCGGCCGCTCCCGGCGCACTCTCGCCCCGGGCGCGAAGCAGGACACTGAATTCCTGCGCCACCCCGAAGATTGGCTGCTGCATTTCTCGGTCCGCGACACCGGCATCGGCATTCCGCTCGACAAACAAAACCGGTTGTTCAAATCCTTCCAGCAGGTCGATGCCTCGACGACGCGCCATTACGGCGGCACCGGACTGGGCCTCGCGATTTCCAAACGCCTGGCCGAACTGCTGGGCGGAAAGATTTGGGTCGAGAGCGAGGCCGGCCAGGGCGCCAGTTTTCACTTTACCATCCAGGCCAACGCCGCGGCCGCGCTCGCGCCTCCGCCCTGGCAAGGTCCCCAGGCCCAATTGGCCGGACGGCGGCTGTTGCTGGTCGAAGACAATCCTACCAACCAACGCATTGTGGGCCACCGCGCCCGCCAGTGGGGCATGGCGGTCGAGGCCGCCCGGAACAGCCGCGACGCGCTCCTCCTGCTCGAGCAAAGCGCTCCGTTCGATGCTGCCATCCTGGACCTGCAGTTGCCGGACACCGACGGGTTGGCCTTGGCACACCAGATTCGGCAACAACCTTATGGCCGCCAACTACCGTTGTTGTTGCTGACCAATGCCCGGCTCCGCGGCGACGATACGCGCCCGCTCGAGGCCGGCATCTCGGTTTATGTCCACAAGCCGATTCGCCCGGCGCAGTTACTCGAGGCTTTGTGCCGCGCGATGAACATCCAGCTCCAGCGGGAAAAGAAGGCGCCCGCGGCGCCCACGCTGGATCCTAATCTTGCCCGCCGCCTGCCGCTTCGCCTGCTGCTGGCCGACGACAACCCTATCAACCAAAAGGTGGGGCTCAGTGTGCTGAACAAGCTTGGCTATCGCGCCGACGTCGCCAACAACGGCCTCGAAGTTATCAAGGCCCTTGAACAAAAAGTTTATGATCTCTTGTTCCTCGACGTCCAAATGCCGGAGATGGACGGCCTCGAGGCCGCGCGCCGGATTTGCCAGCGCTGGCCGGCGGAAAAACGTCCCTGCATCATTGCCATGACCGGGAACGCCCTGATGGGCGACCGCGAAAAATGCCTCGCTGCTGGCATGGATGATTACATCTCCAAGCCGGTACGGATTGGCGAGCTGCAGTCTGCCCTCGAACAGTGGGGCCCGCTCCGGAGCCGCAAGAGCGACACGGCGTTTACCGCTCGGGCCAACTCCGTTGCCGCCGAGGGCTTGCTCGATCAGGCGGTCATTGCCGATTTGCGCGCCATGCCCCAAACCGATGGCACCAATATGCTGCACGAACTTATCGGACTGTTCCTCAACGAAGCCCCGCCGCACGTGTCTCAAATCGCCGAGTCCGTTAACGACCCTCCCAAGCTGGCGTTCCACGCCCACGCGCTCAAAAGCATCAGCCTTAATCTTGGCGCCAGGCGGCTGATCGAAATCTGCCAGAAGCTCGAAACCACGGGCCAGGCCGGCTCACTCGATGGCGCTCCCGCTTTGGTGCACGACCTCCAAACCGTCTTCACCCAAACCAAGGCCCAGCTTCTTCCTTTGCGCAACCAGTGAAGGTTGCGAACCACGCTCGGAGTTACGACCCTAACTCAACCCGCCGCACCGTTACACACCCGACGCATGCCTGCCAAACCTGAGCGCCTGAACTTTGGCGATACCGTCGGCATCATCGCCCCCGCTAGCGCGCCGCCGAATCCGGATGTTTTAGACCGCTCCGTCGAGATCCTGGAACGGCTTGGCTTCAAACCCAAACTGGCTCCCAATGTCCGCAAGCGGTGGGGGTTCCTGGCTGGCTCCGACCGCGACCGCGCCGCGGACCTGATGCGTATGTTCCTCGACGCTCGCGTGAAAGCCATCGTTTGCGTGCGCGGCGGTTACGGCACTGCGCGGCTGTTGCCGTTGCTGGATTACGGCGTCATCCGCGCGCACCCGAAAATCTTCGTCGGGTACAGCGACATTACTTCCCTGCATTGCGCCTTTTTGAGGAAATCCAACCTGGTGTCGTTTCACGGCCCAATGCTGAACTCAGATTTCGTGAAGGACAATTTTCCCAGGTTCACACTCCAAAGCTTCCTGAGGACGTTGATGCAGCCCGTTGCTCCGGGCAGTATTTGCCAGGGCTACGGAAAGAAAACGGTCCGTGCCATTCGCCGCGGCGTGGCCTCCGGCCCACTGCTCGGCGGGAACATCTGCATCCTTTGCGCGTCGCTGGGGACCCCCTATCAACCGTCATTCAGGAACGCGATCCTCTTTTTCGAGGACCTCGACGAAGTGCCTTACCGGTTCGATCGGATGCTGACTCAACTCCTCAACGCTGGACTCCTCCAGCAGGTCGCCGGGGTCGCTATCGGCATCAATAAAAACTGCGTGGACCCAAAAGCAAAAAAAACCAGGGAGTACCGCCAAACACTCGACGACGTGTTCCGTGACCGTCTGCTCCCTCTGAAAGTGCCAGTGGTATCGGGGCTTCCTTTCGGCCACATCCCTTACAATGCCACCCTCCCCATCGGAGTGCGCGTGACCCTCGACGCCAATGCGGGGGACCTGCGCGTGCTCGAGCCAGCGGTGCGCTAGAGAATGGCTTCCTCCTCCTCGCCCGGTTGAAACCTGGTCGAACGGGGTTAGACTCCTTTAATCATGTCTCCGACACGTCGAGTTCGAAACCACCTGCCTGGCGTCCCCAAGCCTGGGCTGGGCGGCTTCACGCTCATCGAGTTGCTCGTGGTCATTGCCATCATCGCCATTCTTGCCGCGATGCTTCTCCCGGCGCTTGGCAAGGGCAAACTCAAAGCGCAGGGTCTGCAGTGCATGTCCAATCACAAACAATTGACCTTGGCTTGGAAGTTGTACTGCGATGACAACAATGACACGCTGCCTTACGCCAGCCATTGGGCTTTGCCGATGCCGGACAGGGATCCCTACGCCTGGGTCAAAGGCCAGATGGATTTCGATCCCAATAATCCCTCCAACTGGGACATCAACCAGGACATCGCAAAGAGCCCGATTTGGCCATATTGCGGCAAATCCGCAGCCATTTGGCGCTGCCCCGCCGACCACTCCGCCGTAACCGTCAACGGCGAGCGCCTGCCCCGCGTTCGCAGCATGTCGATGAATATCTGGGTAGGCGGTTTTCTGGGAATGGATTGCGGCTTGTCGGGCGACAATGATTACTACGCCTATGGCGGCAGCCTCTGGACGGTTTATTTGAAGCTGCCGCAGATGGTTGATCCCGGTCCCAGCGGAATCTTTCTGCTCATGGATATGCGCCAGGACAGCATCGATTGGGGCAATTTCGCTACCGACATGACCGGTTGGCCCGACCACCCGGAACAAGTGGGTTTTTATGATCTACCCGGCAGCTACCATAACCGGGCCGGGGGCCTTTCGTACGCCGATGGACATTCCGAAATCAAACGGTGGCGCGACGACCGCACCATGCCCGCGTTGCTTCAGGATGCCGAGATTCCCGACCAGTTCCGCTCGCCCTATAATCAGGACATTCTCTGGCTTCAGGACCGCGCCACGCGACCGAAGCAGTAACCAGGCTGAACCGGATTGCGGCTATCGAGTTTGCTTCCGTTCATGGTTCGAATTCCCCAATTGTTCCCGCGAAACTCGATGGTCGCCGCGCCGGTGAAGCGGGTGTACAGAACCGGGATTCCTCTCCGTGCCAGGCGGTCGCGGAACGGCGCGCGGGCGCGTTCGGAAGCAGGCAACTCCGAATCTGCGACGACAATGACACGCGGCTGGATCCGGTCGAGCAGGGCATCACCCAGTGCTTCACCCGTGGAGGGCAGACCGGTGACGACGATGTCGGCGCGGAGGTCCGGCGTCCGTTCGAGCAGCGCGTCTTGGCCGGCGCGGCCCAGGTCCGAAAGCAGCAGGACCCGGGTATGGCCGAAAGCTCCGCGGAGCACAATCGCGGCGTCGTCTGCTTTGGAGAAACGGTCAGACTTTTCAGGGTGCAAAACGGTCCAGCGTCCCACCATCGCGTCGCGGCTAACAGTGCGGACCAATCCATCCGTCTGCTGGAAATGCGCCAGGGTGCGCCGGTAGGCGGTCGAGCGAAATCGAACCGGGCTGGCGCAGATTTGAGTGACCGGGAACAGGTCCGCCGTAGTCTCCGCGCCGCCAACGTGCCGCAGGTCCCCATGTGTGAGCACTAATGCGGGCAGCAAGTTCACTCCTTGCGCTTTCAGGAACGGCTTCGTCACCAACTGGACGGAGTTGGTTGAGCCTGTGTCCACGAGGAAATCATTTCGAAGCCCCGGTGCATCGCAATAAACCGCGGTGCCGCCGTTGAGCGGCAGCACCGTCAGGCGGGTCACTGAGACCTCGTGCCAGCAAGTCCAGCCCCACAACAGTATCCCGACGCCCAGCCCAGCCATTTTCCAGACCCTCAGGGCAGGCTTGAGTAACCAACCTGTCACAAGCGCGAGCAAGACAGCGTAATAGAGGCCGGTGGTAAACAGGCTGGGCGCCGGGACGTAGAAGTAAGCTTTCGGCCAGCCGGCAAACCAATGGCTTGTTACGCGAATGCATTCCATCACAAACCAGCCGGCGTGATTGAACAGCTCCGCGGCGCCGGGAAACCAGCCGGTCAGCAACAGGCTGGCGATATTGCTGATCAGGACAAGTCCACAAAGCGGCACGGCTACCAGGTTGGCTGGCGTGCTGACTGGGGTGACAATGTGGAAATAATAAGCGACCAGGGGTATTGAGCCGATCCACGCCGCGAAGGAAGTCATCAACACGTCGCCGGCGTACCGCGCCGGCTGTTGAACGAAGGCCGGCCACCGCGGGTGCAGGGCCTTGGGCAACAGCGGGTCCGGCGCAGTCAGCCGATGGAACAGCTCGAAAAACGGCCCGAGCATCAGGATGAGACACAGGACGACAAGGAAGGAAAGCTGGAAGCCCGCCTGGAAAAGCTGCTGGGGTTCCCAAACCAGGATGATAAGCGCCGCGCAGAACAGAGAATTGATCAGGTCACTGGGACGTTTCAACGTCCAGCCTACAATCACAACGGTGAGCATCACCGTGGCGCGAATCGCCGACGCCGGCCAGCCCGTGAGCGCGACGTAAAACCAAATCAACGGAAGCAGTAGCACGCCACACCAGGCTCGCGGCAAACCCAGCGCGCGGAACAACCCAAAGAAAATGCCGAACAAGATCGCCATCCGCAGGCCGTCCACAGCGAAAATGTGGTAGGTGGCGGCCTGCACAAAAGGCTCGGAAACCTCCTCCGTCAGTGCCGGTTTCCAGCCCAGTGTGAGCGCCCATTCCAGCCGCAGGGGTTCGTCTTCTCGTGGCAGGCCGCGCGCGAGCGCCTGGCGCGCCCAATTGCTGAACCGGTCCGCCAACGGCGCGGATGCGGGGGAACGGAGAATGTGCCAATCCTCTTCGGACTGCGCTTGCAGTTGGTAATAGATGCCCTGCTGGCGGAGATAAGCGCGATAGTCGAAAGTCCCCTCGGCGGTCGCCACTCTGGGCAAAGCGGCGACGCCGCTGACTTCAACGGTTTGGCCGCCGAAAAGGTTTGTCAGCGTACCAGGTGTTGTCACAGCCAGTCGGCCGGTTGCGGGCTGCCAATCCCGTTTGTTGAGACGCAATTCGGCGGCCTCGATCCGGCACAAGGTGCGCCACGAGGGAGTTTCTCCCTGTTCGTAAACCCGCAGCGTCGGCGTTTCCCTCAGGTAACCGCGCACGCTTACGATGTTCGGTTCGGCCCCCAGAATCTCACGAAGGTCGCAGGGAGAAAGGATAGCCGTATGGAGCGTAAGACTCGTCGCGCCGGCCAGGAGTGACAAGCCGCACAACAACAGCGGTCGCCCGCGGACCCAAACCAGTGCAATCGCAGCGAAGCCGAGAGCGAGCGGCAGCAGCAGCCAGGGGGAAACCGATACGTGGTCGGCGGCTAAAATGCCGCCGACATAAAACAACGCCACTCTGAGCAGTGGTCGTTTCATGTTATCTTTCCATCGTTGTTGCAGGGCCGGCGTCAGCGTCCTTGACCCTCGGGAAAAAGCAAGAGTTTTTGCGTCCTCGCTGCGGCGCGAAGCCTATGGAGTGCGCCGGCAGAGCGCAGCGGCGACGGCGCTTTGGCTTCCGGCGGAGCCGTTTTGCTCGTTCGCCATATCGTTTTCACCGGTTCAGCCCAAAAGCGAAAGCGGTGTCGTGCGCCGCTTGCCACCGCACTCCATGCGCTTCGCGTGGTTCGGTCGCTGCCTTGCTGCTCTGCGTCTCTTCGCGTCTCGGCGGTGAAATGTTTGCCTGAAACTTCCCGGTCGCGGCGTTTTGACCCGAGACTTGAGGCCTTAACATCTGTATATCTGTACCCTCTCGAAAACCGGTTGCAGCCCCCGACCACCTCAACGATAATTCCGCTGCAATGTTGAAATTAGGTGTGAACATCGACCACGTCGCGACGGTGCGCGAGGCGCGCTATCGCGGACGCGGACGGGGCGAGCCCGACCCGGTGGCGGCGGCTTTGGCCTGCGAGGCCGCCGGCGCTCACGGGATCACCGCGCATCTCCGCGAAGACCGGCGGCACATCCAGGACCGCGACGTTTGGAAATTGCGGGAAGTCATCAAGAACCGCCTCAATCTTGAAATGGCGAATGCGCCGGAAATCACCTCGATCGCGCTTAAGCTCAAGCCGAACATTGTCTGCCTGGTGCCTGAGCGTCGCCAGGAAGTGACCACCGAGGGCGGCCTCGACGTGGCGGGCAGTCTCGCACCGCTGACTGAGACGCGCAAGCGAATGAACGACGCCGGGATAGAGGTCAGCCTGTTCATCGCGCCGGACCGCGTCCAGATAGAGGCGGCGGTGCGCTGCGGCAGCCAGTTTATCGAGCTTCACACGGGCGCTTTCGCCGAGGCTTTTGAGGACGAACGCCAGCGCGAAGTGGAATTGAAACGGCTGATCGACGGCGCGAACCAGGCCCATGCGCTGGGGCTCCGCGTGAACGCCGGACACGGGTTGAACTATCAGAACCTGAACACGCTGCGCCGTGTTCCTCATTTGGTCGAACTGAACATCGGGCACAGCATCGTCAGCCGCGCCCTCACGGTCGGCATGCAAACCGCCGTGAAAGAGATGTTGGCGTTGATGGCGAACTACGAAACGATCGCAACGCCACCTGGTTCGAGTCCCAAGTCCCAAGTCCCAAGTCTCAAGTCTCAAGTCTAAGGTCCAGCAGCACCCTTGCGGTATTCACTGGTGCCGCACACTTGGGCTTGAGACTTGAGGCTTGGGACTTGAAACCCGAAACTTTGGACCGTCATGATTTTGGGCATCGGCATTGATATTATCGAAGTTGCGCGCATTCGGAGTTCGCACGAGAAATTTGGTGAGCGCTTTCTGAATCGAATTCTGCATCCGAACGAGATTAACTACTGTCTGTCCCACCGCGACCCGGGCCCGTTCCTGGCGGCGCGCTTTGCCGCCAAAGAGGCCATCTCCAAAGCTTTCGGAACCGGTATCGGCGCGCAGCTCGGGTGGCAGGACATGGAGGTCGCCCGCAAGGAGAGCGGCGAGCCGTTCGTGATTCTGCACGAGCGCGGGCAGGCACTCCTGCAGGCGCGCGCCGCGCGGGCGGTGCTCATCAGCCTGAGCCATACCCAAAGCCATGCCGCGGCGGTGGCGGTGTTGGAGAGCGCGCAATAGCTCGGCTCAAATGCCGCATCGGGGCGGGGACGGCCACGTCCCCGTAGGTGGATGCTTCATTGGAGTTCGCTCGGGGCCGTGGCCATCCACGCTCCCGTGCCCGCTGGCTGTTGCTCTCGCTCCGCGCAAAACAGGCTTTGCCACTCATACCCCGCTCCCTCAGAATAACCGGATGAAAACTCTGCGGTCTATCCCTCTGCTGGTCCTGGCTTTGGTGGCGGCTCCGGTATGCCGGGGCGCCGACATGCGTCCCAACATTCTGTTCATCATGAGCGATGACCACGCCGCGCATGCCATCAGCGCCTATGGCAGCCGCGTGAACCAGACTCCCAACCTCGATCGCCTGGCGAATGCCGGCGTGCGCTTCAACAATTGCTTCTGCGTCAATTCCATCTGCAGCCCGAGCCGCGCGACGATTATCACCGGAAAATACAGCCACCTCAATGGCGTCCCCACCTTCAACCGTTTTGACGGCTCGCAACCTACCATCGCCAAGTATTTACAGGCCGCAGGTTACCATACCGGCATGCTCGGCAAATGGCATCTGGGCAGCGACCCGACTGGCTTCGACGAATGGACGATTTTGCCAGGGCAGGGGGTCTATTTCGATCCCGCCTTTCTCACGCCCGCTCGCCGGCGTGTGATTAAAGGTTACGTGACCGACATCATTACCGACCTGGCTATCGACTTCCTCAAGAATCGGCCAAAGGACAAACCGTTTTTCCTCATGTGCCACCACAAGGCGCCGCATCGCCCCTGGGAGCCCGACGAAAAACACCGCGCGATGTTCGCCGTCCGGCATATTCCCGAGCCGCCAACCTTGCGCGATGGTTACGCCACGCGCACCGACGCCATCCGCGAGTGCACGCAGAAGGTTTTCAACGATCTGACCCGCCACGACCTGAAGCTCGTGCCGCCGGCGGCTCTGAAAGGGCCTGAGCGCAACGCCTGGCTCAACGCGAAACCCACGCAGGTCGAAATCGAAGTGGACGGCAAGAAACAAGTTCTCACTGGCGACGCCCTGAACGACTGGAAATACCAGCGCTATCTGCAGGATTACCTCGCTTGCATCCAATCCGTGGACGACAACGTCGGACGCCTCCTCGATTGGCTGGACCAAAACGGCCTGGGCACTAATACCGTCGTCATTTACACCAGCGACCAGGGTTTCTTCCTCGGCGACCACGGGCTGTACGACAAGCGGTTCATGTACGAAGCCTCTGTGCGAATGCCGTTCCTCGTGCGCTGGCCAGGCGTCGCGGGAGCGCACACCGCGCAGGACTCGATGGCCATCAACGCCGATTTTGCCCCCACTTTCATGGACATCGCCGGCCTTCCGGTGCCGGCGGATATGCAGGGCCGCAGTCTTGTCCCGTTGCTCAAGGGCGAGCACCCTGCCGGTTGGCGCACCAGCTACTACTACCGGTATTACCACGACCCCGGCGACCACAACACCCGCGCCCACTACGGCGTGCGCACCACGACCCACAAACTCATCTATTTCTGGAGGAAAGAGCAGTGGGAAATGTACGACCTCGTGAAAGACCCGGACGAGTTGCACAATTTGTACAACGACCCCTCCCAGAAGGAAGTCCTGGCCCAGCTCAAAACCGAGCTCTATCGCCTGAAAAGGGAAGTCAAAGACGACGACCAATTCGCCAACGAACAGCCCCCGCCCGGCGTCGATGGCAACCCGCCGCCCCGCCGCAAACAGTAAGTGCGGTTGGAAGCGACGTGTGTGGGTGCGGGTTTCTTGGAGGCCTTGGCGGCGACGAAGCGCCACGTTCGCTTGAAAAACGAGCCAATGGGTATGAAATCTGCTCCATTTGAGCCCATTCACGGGCGAACTGGCCGGATCCATTAGAATCGGCCCCCCGTTATGAGCCGCAACACATCAAACGAAAAACATAATCGTGACTACTTCCGTCATGAAACCAGCCAACCAGCGGGTTGAGATTCTCGACCATGTTCGCGGTGTGGCTATACTGGCTGTGTTTCTTTTTCATTGCCTCCAGTTCCCGCTGGGACCGGTCGTGAATTTTTCCGGAGCGGGAATGAACATCGTCTTGCTGCCGGCCACTTTCGGTTGGGCAGGCGTAGCAGTGTTTTTTGTAGTTAGCGGCTTTTGCATTCATCTGAGTTTTCAGCGCGACGGACGTGATTGGCGCCGTTTCCTCATCCGCCGCTTCTTTCGGATTTATCCGCCCTATCTGCTGGCGTTGCTGGTCCTTGCATTCGTGTTTCCAACCACGCGATTGGATTTTTCATCCGCCGCCAGTTGGTTCCGACTCTTTACTCATGTGTTCCTGATTCAGAATTATTTCGGCGAAACAGGTCCGCAGGCGATCAACGCCGTCTTTTGGTCCATCGCGGTCGAGGTGCAGTTGTATTTGCTGTATCCGCTGCTAATGAAGCTGGTTTCCAAATTCGGCTGGCGCCGAACGCTCCAGGGACTCCTGATATGCGAGGTATTGCTGCGCGGCTTGGGATGTGTGCTTAAGTCCGTCACCCATTCCGGTGTCGGTCCGCCATGGACATGGCTCCCGGCCTGCCCTTTCACGTTCTGGTTAAGTTGGTCCGTGGGGGCTGCCCTGGCGGACGCATTTCTTCACTCTCGCCGCTTGCCCCTCGCGGATTCATCGCTGGCGCTCTGGCTTCTGCTGGCTGTCGGCAGCAGCATCGTCAAACCCTTGAGCACGTTTTCATTCATGTTCTTCGCCCTGCTGAGTGCTGCCGCGATCAGCAAACTACTGCGAGCGGACAGGCGGCGCACTCGCGTTCCGGCGGCGCTCATCGAGCACCTCCGATCTACCGGCATTTACAGCTACAGCATTTACATGTGGCACTACCCGTTGTTGGGCCTGGTGGCGTGGGATTTTCTGCCGGCCTCGGTTCCGCCATTGTTGTACTATCCCATCTTCGTTTCCACCTGGGTAATGATCATGCCGTTGGGCGCACTGTGGTATCGCACCGTTGAATTGCCCAGCATCGCCGCCGGAAAGTGGTTTTTGCGATTATCGGACGCGGCGCGCCGACAGGATCTCCCGGCGAAGCTGGATGGGTTGCCCAAAGGAGCGGAATCTCACCTGAGGAAAGGCACCCGTCTGCCGGCCGCTGGTCCACCGGAAATAGTGAACGCCCACCTGGGCGATAGCGAAGCCACAACGCACCACCCTGGCAATGATCTCGGCACTCATCAGCGCGCCGGCGCTGCGCAACTCAAATTGCTCTAACACACCACTTTAGAACAGTTTGAATGCGCAGTTGGTGTCCCAGAATTTCATCCGGAACCCGCCGTCCCGCCGCAAGCAGTAAGCCTTCGCGAGCCCGTGACGGTCGTCCTCGTCCTCGTCTTCATAATTGATCTGGTTCTGGTTCGTCGCTTGCCGCATCGGTCGTTTCCGAACCACTCCACCACTCGATTACTCCTTCCCCCACTAATCCCCTCACCCATCAATCCCCGGCGCTGTTTCCCCTTGAGATCCGCGTCGTTTGACGCCATTTTCCCCTCAGCATCTTGGGCCAGTTTAGCTCAGTGGTAGAGCAACGGTTTTGTAAACCGTCGGTCCTCGGTTCGAATCCGAGAACTGGCTCCATGAAAAAGGCGAGTTCCTGGCTTATCGAGGTTCTGGTCGAGACCCGTCGGTAGCTTGCAGAGGTTCTCGGCTGAATCAAGAGGTTGGTTCGTCAGCGCACCCAGCAATTCTTAAAGGCTTCCGCGCTCACTCGATCCTCGCCGAAACCTGCCCAGTCCCTGTACATTAACAGGACGCTCCTAAGCCGCCGAAACCGCGTTGCGGCTTGCGCTCCCTTCCCTGCGCCTTTGGTTCTAAGCCTTGCGCACCCATCAGAACGCTCGGCCGTCGCATGGTTGACTGCGCCAACGCGGTATTTGTCCGCACGCACAGGTTTTGCTCTGAGCAACCGACAATACCCTCGTTCCCTGAGAAACCTAATTGCCCGTCGCGTGGGTTCTCGTCTGGCAGCAACCCCTGTCGCGGAACCCCGGCCAAGCGAACTGGCACCTGCCGGCAGGTAGAGTTCAAAACCGACCCAAAGAGCAGGATGGGTACCTCGCGCCTCGGTGCGATGTCGCTACTTGTCGAGTCAGTTTTCGCCAGAACGATGCCCCGAGAATTCTAGCAAAGTACGATTCTCCAGGCTGCTCACGGGCCTGTCCACGGGTATCTCAAGGGTGACCACCTGCTCCGAACAGCCCGCTAAATGTGCCGTCAACTCCAAGCTCCAGTGCCGCATGTAGGGCGCAAGCCACCACTTGGTCGGCAGGGTAGGCGGGGGTGGTAACGCCGGCGGAGCTTTCCCAGAACGGAGGAGAACCACATTCCCCGCTACCCAGACATTGTTGCCGTTGCGCAACGTGCCAGTGATTTCAGCGAGTAAGGGCGCCATTGGATCTTGCTGGTTCAGCATCTCCCACATTAAGTCACCGCGATGAACCTTGTGTGAGGTGATCGGTGGAACCGTCATCCATTTGGCTCGTCCGCGGTAATATCGGTCGAAAGTAATCCCCTCCCAAGCGCTATGCACGACGATCAGGTCCCCTGCTGCGGCTTTCGTCCCGAGTACGGCTGCGATCAGGTCCACGTTGCTCCGCCGCGTTTGCGCCTCTTCCGACACCGAACTGGCTCCCCACGTCATCATCAAGGCCAGAAACCCAATGCGAAGCAGACCCCATGGGCGTGGGGCCGGCCACGGCGCGCTTAGCACTCCGTCCAGCGAAACCGCGCATAGGGTGAGCATTCCTATGTAATGCCACGGTTCGGTTGGGAACTGCAGCTTCAGCAGAAAGCAGATGTACCCTGCCGTCCCGCACAGCATGCTCACACCGCTGAACAGCGCCAGGTCGGCGCCCGCTTGGGCGTTAGGGGCGCCGAGGGGAGTCGAGTTTTCCAGCTGCTGCTTCCGAGCGCCGCGGAAACTTGGAATTTGCATTCTGGCGGCAACAGCTATCCCGAAAAAGACCAGGAAGACCCAGACCCAAATTTCGGGGCCGGGAGGGGCGCCTAAATACGCCGTGCACTGTGCCGTAACGGCCTGGCGGAGCCGTCCCCATAGCATGGGGAAATGAAATGGCATCTGAAATAGCGGCAGGTAAGGCGAGCTTCGCCGAATGACTGGGATGTAGATCAACATGGACAGGCCAGCTACTGCACCGATCCCCACCAGTGCCGCAAGAGTCTTCCATTGCTGTCGTCGGACAACTACCAGAACCGCTCCGAACAGCATCGCGCACAGGAACGCCCCATCGTAATACAAACAGTGCAGGAAAAGAATGCTGCTCACAGTCGTCCAAATGATCCGGGATCTGCAGGGACACTGCACCATCCGCCAGATTGTGCCGAAGGTCAGCACTAGCAGGCACATTGCGAGCCCATAAGCCCGGTTGGACCCAAGGGTGAAGATAAACGCAGGCAAGCTGCCCAGCAGAGCCAGGCTTAGGATCGGTGCGCGCCCTCCAGTCCACCGTCGGCACAGCCACAGCGAACCGAGGAAAAAAAGCCCTACGAAGAGAACCAGAACGCGTATCCCGGCGTCGCTGTCTGCCATCCCCAGCATACTCCACCCACGAAGCAGCAGCAGCCAGAGAGCCGGGAACGACTCGAACGACATATTGCTCCACATTTCCTTCAGGGATGGCATCTGCGCGACGTTGATGGTGTTGGTCTCGTCCCGCCACAATGGCCCGGCGTTGAGCATCGTCAAAATCAGCAACGTCGCGACCCATCCGGTGACGACCATCGCCACCACGGTTTCCAATTCCAGTTTTGGTTTTCGCGACGAGGACTCAGGCTGGGGCTCAGCCGGAAGCGGTTTCAGTGCGTCCATGTGTTGCTCTCGGGCCAATTCATGGCGGCGAGCATAAAAGGTCCCCGCATCCCGTCAACGCCTGCGTGCATCGGGGGAGGACATCTAGCCCCGGTATGTCACGCCCAGCACCAAATGCCAGCGGCCCCGAGCGCCGGAATGGTGCCGGCTTAGTCTGTTCGGACCGTTTAAGCCGGCAACACATGCCGGCGCTGCGGCCTGACAGGTAAATAGCCGCGTTAAAACACGAGCCGAATCCTGGCGGGATTGATGAATCTCGACCTTCGCTCTGACCCATCCAGGATGCTCGCCGGACTTCGATGCGTGCCCGGCCGCACTCTCCTATTCCTGGTGAAACGGCCGTTTGGCCTGGTAGAGCTGCAGCAGCGCCTCGTTCTGAGAGAGGATTTCCGGTTGGTTATTTTTGCGCGCAAGTTCCGAAGCCTCTCGTGAGGCGGCGACAGCTTGAGCAAAAAGGCCCTGCTCAGCGTAAGCCGCGCCCAGGGTCGTTAGCACTCTAGCGGAACTGTGGCCGGTCAATCCGCTGGCACGTTCGGCAAGTCCGACCGCCTCCTTCCCGTTCCGAAGCTGCGCTTCGCTGCTGGTCGCGAGGATCCACGCGAGTTTGTCCAGGGCGCGGTCTGAGTCTGGTGTCAGGTTCAAAACCGCCCGATACTGGGAAATAGCTTTCGCTGGTTCGCACTGTTGCTCGGCGATCGCCGCGAGTTCCAGGCGCGCCATCGTGTTCGTGGGGTTTCTACGGATCGCTCTCTGGCAAGCCCTCATCTGTCTTTCGAACCAGAACTGCTGGACGAGGGCGCCGGGGGAATGAGCCTCGTCTAGCGCGTTGGAGGTTGACGATAACGATTTGGTGACCTGGAAGACATAGTAACGCTCCGGGCTGATGTACCCCACCGTCCATGGAAACGGGCCGGCCGTCGCTGCGTAAAACCCGGTGCCGACCTCGCTGTTCATCGTCGCGCAGGGAAGTTTCGGCGGGTACTCCAGCGTGGCCACGAGGTGAACCAGGTACGTGGAGAGATCAAACAGATTCACCGCTTCGGAGGGGACGGCGACGAAATCTCCCGGTGCGGGCTGGGAAAAGCCGCGCTCCAGCGCTCGAGCGCCGCGTTGCTCCATGTAGTATTGGAAGCCCCAGTGCCCTTCGAACCAGAGGGTTTTTTCGGGTGATTGATAACGGGAACACAAGTCGCGAGCTGCCGTCCGGCCGGTATTGGCCAGGTCGCAATCCGACCTTGCCAGCAGTAAGCTGAGAGCTGCACCAGGCAGGAGCGGCCAAAGGATCGCCGTTGAATAAGCCTTCTGCCTGAGCCTCGCGTGTTGCTCGAACCGCCTCGCCAGGAGGATTCCGACCGCTCCCGCCATTGGGAGAATACTGCGGCCGTTCAACGTCCAGTTGAAGAGCGTCGCAAAAACAAACACGCCAAGCACCCAGAACAGGAGAAGCAGCGAGTTGGCGTCGCGGTGCTCCCAAAAATCTGTTAGGGCCAGGAGCAGAATATGCACCCCGCCGGCAATGAAGAAAGCGCTTTGGACACATAGCAGCCAGTCGGGACGCCCCTCCGGGTCCCAAAGCAACGCGAATACCCCAAGGTAGGGATACAAGGCCAGGCAAGGCACGACCACACATAGCCCCTTGAGGATACTTCGCACAGACCACAACCAAGGCACACAAAACAGTGTCGGGAGGAAACAGCCGCCGACAAAGCTGAGCCCGACAAATTGCCTCCCCAGCCCGCTGCCGCCGGGGATTGGGCTGGAAGAGACACCGGCCGCGCTCAGCAGCACTCCTTTGCGATACAGGAGAAAGGTGATCCATTCGTAAGCCGCGACGAACGCCAGCGGCAACAGGGGAGCGATTAGCCACGGCGCCCACCGGCGTTTCTTGAACCAGCCATACGCGAGCAGCAATGGAATCAGGGCCAGGCCGGAAAACTTCGTCCAAAAAGCCAGTCCCGCCAGTACCCCGCTGATGAAATAGGCCCTGCGGCTTCCGTTGCGCAACCCGTTTTCAAAGAATACGAGCGTCCACGTCCAAAAGGCCAGGAGAAGCAAATCGCACATTAACGTGGTGGCTGAAATCACGAACAGCGGCGTAGCTACTGCCGCGATGGCTGCGAGCATCGGTCGCCCGGTGTAATTGCGGGCGAGAAAAAAAATGCCTGCGGCTGCTGCCAGCGCAGGTATGATGAAACCCAGGTGCAACACCGGTTCACTCCAGCCCCCCATCGAACCCAGCAACGCGAGATAATAACAAGCCAACGGCGGGTTATCGAAGTTTTCCACCATCGGCCGCGTCGCTCCGAACCAATTCATCTCGAACCCATAGAAATTCGCCGGATGCCTCTGGATCTGCTCCGCCGCCCGGAGGAACAACGTGTCATCGATATGGGCAGGCTTACCGATAAAAGCGGCGAGGCATGCGAAGATTAGCGCCAAGAGCCAAACTACAGGGGGGACAGCCGCCAGGGAATGTCCAACCTGCGAGCTGGAAAGGGTTTGGTTGTCGTCGTTCTTCGCGATTCTGGGCCCGCCGCTCTCTTCGGAGTTCATTCGCAATGTCACCTGCGATCCAAGCAGCGAGCCACTGCTAACTCAAGCTGATTTCAAGTCCAGGTCCAAGGCGATCGTTGGCCTGTCGGCGCCGGCTGATCTGCGGGGCCGCGTCTTTTCGCGGCTGCTTTCCGCTTGCAGGGGTTTCAGCGCGAACTCAAGGAGTGGCAAAACTCGGTCGCGCCTGCTGCACGGGCCTGGCGGCATTTTGAGTTCTGCCGCTATCCACTGGCAAGGACCTGAGCGCCAGGGCCGTCGGCTTCTCGACTACGATCACGCATTGGGTGAAAAAATCCTTGAGCCCAAAATAGTACCGGAGCACTCGAAAACCGCTCTCTTCGAAGAAATGCACTGCGTGTCGCCGCGATTGCACGCGGGTGATCTCGTCGGGGTGAAACTTGACATTCTTTCTGCGCAGCACTTTCTCTAAGAAGCCCTTGACGGCTTTGAGGAAGAGGACACTCGCGCCGAACTCCGGTGGCCAAAAGATAATCATGCGTCCGCCGGGTTTAAGGACGCGAGAGAACTCGCCCAGGATCCTGCGGATCTCCCCGGGTGTGAAATGCTCCATTACCCCCAGGTTATGGATCCCATCCACCTCGCCATCTCCGAGAGGGATTTCGAAGATACTCCCGTGCTTAACCTCACAATGGTCTTTGTTGTTGCGGCGATAGAGATTCAACGCGTTAACGGAGATGTCCAGGCCGGTAATCTTCACATGCTCACGAATGTCCGCGTCAACCTGCCCGCTTCCGCAGCCGGCGTGCAGGACGCGAGCATTTGCGGGAAAGTACGCGCGGACGAAGTAGTTGAGGGTCGGCCGGATGATGGCTTTCCGGTAAAAAGCTGCGATAGTATCGTAAACGATGCCGCCCCCGCTCTTGGCATTCTTCCAATAATCATCCCAGCCCTGTGGATCGATGGGAACGGCTGCGTCCCGACTGAAGGGTTCACAGAAACTAAACTTTTCCGGGTTAAGAAGCTTGGTTGCATAGACCGTCAGGAGGAGTTTCACGCTGCGTACGGCTTCGCGATAGCTCATCTTGGAGTGGCCATAGGTTCGGGGCGGGAGCGCAAGCGGGAATTCCCCAATCTTCATCCGGTTGACAAAAAGAACGTAAAGGCTCTCGAAAAAGAACGAATATCCCCTGGACTGAATCACGTCGAAGGCATAGCGCGGGATACGGTCCAGACGATAAAGCCGGAACGCGCCTGTGGCGTCGTATGGCATGCCTAAGAGCGACACGGTCAAAGCATGACCGGCCCGGGTGAGCAACTTCCGCAGAGCGTTCCATCCGCGGAGGCTGCGCTTTTGCAGGTAGCGTGATCCGACCACTACGTCGTATTTATCCCGGAACGAAATAATCTCGGCCAACTTCTCAGGTGGATGCGTGAAATCGCAATCCATCGTGATGAGTGTTTGATAATTGTGATCGTAGGCCCACTGAATACCCTGGAAATGAGCGCTGCCGATGCCGAGCTTCCCGGAGCGATGGAGCACCTTAACGTTGGAATACTTTGCCACCAGACCGTCCAGAACCTTTCCAGTCCCATCCGGCGAATTATCGTCGATGAATAGAATGTCGAAACCGAGACCTTGTGCCTGGATGCGCTCACACAGCGCCACGACGTTGTCCGCCTCGTTGTACGTGGGTATGAATACCAACGGGCGATCAGGTGACTCTTGGTCCGGGTTCGACATAGGCGCAATTAGTTCGTGATGTGATAACGGCAGGACAATTGAGTGGTCTGTGTCTGGGGCAAGGCCACCGGCGGGACCTGGCACCGCCAGTTTGCGCACCTTGGAAGGCCAACGGTCAGGCCTGAGGAAAGGGGAGATCTCGCATGTCCAGGAATCACACAGGCTGTCTGAAATAATGACACCGAGCAGTTAGGTCTGTCATTCCTGACGTGGATGCAGGGCTGTCCGGCCAAGGAGGCTTGCTCATCAAAAACGCCGTCAGGCCTGAGCTGACCGTCAGGCCCAAAGGAGCTCGGCCCACTGCGTTCTAGTGATTGTCTTCGCGCTTTCACGTTCATGCTCAGGCGGGGCCCTACGGCCAGAAAACCGCGAGATTCCATCGCACCTTTCGTCCCGGTAAATACATTCTGGCAACCGCCATACCAGGAGGGCGTTCCATGAGTTGAGCAGGGGGCGTACCAGACTTATGTGTCGTGGGTTGAAGTCGCGATTTCCCTGCTTTTTGCGCCAGCGCCCCATCACTCGGTTACAATGATGTCCGCTGAGGCAGCTTGACGTGCGCTCGGGACCATGGAGCCTGCGCATGGCGAGTCTGGAGCGAGTCTACATCAGATAATGCGCGTTGCCGCTGGCGGACCACAGGCCGCCGTCATCCCTGTTGGCATTTTAATCGCTTGCGCATCCCCCACAGAATATGGACTTAATGACTTGCATGACTCCTCAGACCGAAGCGATTTCGGAAACAGTATCGACGCCGAACCCGGTGGCGACAACGCAGAGGGTCCGATTGGAGGTCTTGGCCACCGTCCTGGCGACTGGGTTGGTTGCGTTGGTGTTTTTCTTGATCACGCTGAATGCTGGGCCTTTGTGGCGTGATGAAACCAACACCATCAACATAGCGCAGATGCCTTCGCTGAAGGTTCTGTGGCGCTACGCGCAATTCGAATCGTTCCCGCCCCTTTACGTTTTGGTCTTGCGCGCGTGGGGATTTTTGGGCATGGCGGGAACCGATGGGAGTATCCGTGTCCTGGGACTTTTGATCGGGCTCCTGTTCCTCGGCTCGCTTTGGCTGTGCAGCAAATGGGTTTGGAGAGGTGCCCCCACGCTCAGCGTGGCCTTGCTTGGGAGCTTGCCAGCCGTAGTTTTCACCGTCACGTCAACCCGTGCCTATGGTCTTTCCGCTTGCCTCCTGATTTTGACCTTTGCAACCGTTTGGCGAGTTTTGGAACTGCCGTCAAAATCCAGAATCCTGCTGGCGGCGGGAGTTTGCTTTTTATTCGCTCATTGCGTGTATTACAACGCCATATGCCTGGGCGCCATCCTTCTCGGCGCGGCCGTGATTGTGGTGCGGCGACGGCAGTGGCGCCTGTTGGCTGTGTTTGCAGGAATCGGCGCTGGCTCAGTCGCCTCGGTCACCATCTATCTGCCCACAGTCCGACGTGCGTCCGCCTTCATGCCAATGTTCCAAGCACCGCAATTCGATTTCGGTTTCTTATTGATGGTGCTGAATCAAGCGATTTCCTTTCATAGCACCGCCCATCCTGCAGTGCCTTCTGGATTCCAGGCAGGGCTTTGGGTGGGCTTGGTGGTAATGGCGGTCGGCATCGGTGTCGGTGTTCAGAGCGGTCGATTCAGGCTTCCCCATCAAATGCAAGAGTCGGTCTCTGTTCCAGCCGGTCCAGCGGAGACTCGGGTCGCGGACCTCGCCTTGTTCGGCGTCATAGCCCTGGTAGGCGGCGTCGTTGGGCATCTGGGCTTTTTGGTGAGATTACATTATTCGACGCAGTCGTGGTATTACGTGGGCATGCTTACGTTGTGCGCGATCTGCCTGGAATCAGTTTTCGAGGTCACCTTGCGGGCTTGGCGCCCCTGGGGCTTGATCCGGGTCGGTTTTCTTATCGCCATCATGGCTTGGGGTTGGAAAGGGATTTGGGAGGAGGCTCATAGTCGTCGAAGCAACGTGGACGTGATCGCCGCCGTCTTGGAGAAAAAAGCGGCCAGCAGGGACCTGATTGTTGTCCAGAGCGCCTGGGAGGGCATTACGTTCGGCCGGTATTACCATGGCCAGGCCAAATGGCAAACCCTCCCGCCGATCCCGTCACATGAAGTGCACCGTTTGGACCTGGTGTGGCCAATGCTGAATACGACAAACTCGATCGCGCCGGTCTTGGCTCAAGCCTTGGACACCCTGCAAAAAGGGGGGGCCGTGTGGGTGGTTGGCCAATTCGGGATCGGGTCTCGTGACACCTTGGCCTCCGCGTTGCCTTTGCCGCCCGCCCTGCCCACCAGGTGGTGGCTTGGCCCATACTTTTCACATTGGGGGGCGCAACTCACGGCCCTACTCGCGGCCACGGCGACAGATACCCAGCATCTGGAAACCCCTATCTCGATGCCAGTGAACTGGTTTGAGAACCTTCCGGTCTTGCGGTTCTCAGGTTACCGTCTGGGAACCGAGTAAGGACAGGTACTCCTCTCGAGGGAATTTCCCGGGAGAGAAGCTACGAAGCCGGCTTGCGGACTCTCTGGCAAACGAGGTTGGCGTGGCTCCGGTGCATTCCTATGCTCGCGTACTGGAGGCCCTGGTGGTCGGCAAGCAACTTGGAGATGTCATCAACCGCCACCAGCTGGCTCTTATCTTCGTCGAGTTTCTGAATTCTGAAGTCCAACTTGACCAATTCCCTAAGGAACCACGCTGGGTCGGTTCCGATTTGAGTCATGCCCCACGGCCAGAACTCCAGGAACATGATGAGTTCAGGGCTTTGTTCGAGCAGCCGCGTCATCCCCTGCAGAGCGAGCCCTTCCGCACCCTGAACATCCATCTTGATAAGATCCACTCTTTTGGTGTCTAGTTCACCCACTATTGTATCCAAGGTCTTCATTTGGACTTTGAT
This sequence comes from Candidatus Acidiferrum sp., assembly GCA_035566435.1. Taxonomy (GTDB): domain Bacteria; phylum Verrucomicrobiota; class Verrucomicrobiia; order Limisphaerales; family UBA8199; genus DATMRF01. The sequence goes on along the minus strand of DATMRF010000119.1, from coordinate 31,061 downwards.
CGTTGGACGCTTCCCTGTCGCATCATAAATCCTCGAATCGGCCTTGTTGTCAGAGGAAAGAAAGAGGTCAATTTCTTGTTCGCGATGGCCTGCGGCCACCTGGAGAGTCCGCACTTGGGTCAGGTGGTTTAGGTCAACAGTGCGAGCCAGGTACGAGTGACTCTCCGGATCCGGCTCAATCGAGATTACCCTGCCGTTCTTTCCGACCTTTTCCGCAGCCAGCAGTGTGTAAAGTCCAACGTTCGCGCCCACGTCGATGACGGTCATTCCCTCCCTGCAAAAGTCACTAAATATATCTTGTTCTGATTTTTCATAGATCCCTAGCGCAAGGGCAGGACCCAACACGGGGTCGTTCTTGTTGAGCATCAAGAAGTTACTGCCAATTTTGAGCTTCTCCGGCACACCCCACTTCAGAATAGAGTTGGCAATGGCTCGCAGCGGCTTTGGACGCAGAATCACGCTGTAAACGAATTCCGGGAACGTCTGGGGAAAACATCGCAAACCGGCCTTCAATAACTGGAAGATCATAGTGATACCATCAGTCGTGGGTTATAAGCCCAGAAAACGCCCTGCACCGGGCTCTTTGCTGCGCATCCGCGCATCCGCGTTCGCATCAGATGAATAATTGCTCTTCCGTGCTCTTTTTATCCTTCGCGCAAAGCGTGATTACTTTCCGACTCAACATCATGCGCGCCAACATAGAGACTCGTCCGTGGGAGTCAACATCGAGGTCGTCTTCCCTGGTCGCTCCAGGAATCGAGCGAAGCGTGTGGATCCGAAATTAAGCACTTGGTACTCGCCTGCTTGGCATCTTTCAAGCTTCTGCGTTGATCACAACCTGAGAAATCTCGAGGAAATCATGGGCCTGAAGCCTTTAATAAGTGTCTGCATTCCGTGTTACAACGGGCGGAAATTCATCGCCATTACGCTGGAAAGCGTTCTGCGGCAGACCCTTGGTGACTTTGAAGTCGTCGTTCTTGATGATAAATCAAGCGACGAAACGGTGTCGATTATTAGAACCTTCTCCGATTCGAGAATCAGGCTAATTCAGAACGACTCTAATCTGGGGATGGGACGGAATTGGAACAAAGCACTGTCCTGTGCTCATGGCAAATATGTCAAATTGTTGTGCCAGGACGATATCTTAAGCCCGGAGTGCCTTGCTCGCCAGGCCGAAGTCCTTGAGAATCACTCAAATTCGCGGGTGGTGTTAACAATCTGTAATCGCCTCGTGATCGATGAGCGCGGCGAAACGGTGCTCCGCCGAAGATTCCCTTTTGGACCAGGGGTTGTCCGTGGCGAAAAACTGATTCGCCGCTCGATCCGCTGCGGTTCAAACCTTATCGGAGAACCCGTTGTCGGGTTGTTCCGCAGGGGGGTCCTTGCCAGGACCAAAATGTGCGACACTTCGAATCCCTACCTCAGCGACCTTTCTTTGTGGTCCGAGTTGCTCAAACATGGGGATGCCTTCATCGACCAGGACTACCTCGCTTCGTTCCGTCTGGCAGAGGGGGCGGCAACTGCAAGCATCGGCCTTCGTCAGGCCGCGTATTTTCGTCAGTTTGTGCGGGCTGTGCGTAGTGAAGCCTTTTATCGAGTCAACCTTGTCGATGCCAGCCTGGCATACCTGCTTTCGTTCCAATGGTGTGTCCTGAGAAACATTTATTCAAAACTACTATGCTAATATCAGTGATCATACCTTGCTTCAATGAAGAGAAGGTGCTCAACCACACCTATGGGCGGCTCTCCAAGGTGCTGAGCCGGCAGGAGGGCATCGAGTACGAACTTGTTTTCATCGATGACGGCAGCACGGATGGCACCCAGGCCGTTCTTACGGAGTTAGCTCAAAAAGACCTTCGAGTGAATCTCATCAGGTTTTCCCGGAATTTCGGGCACCAGCCCGCGGTTAGCGCGGGAATCAAATACTGTCGGGGAGACCTGGCGGTCATTATCGACGCGGATCTCCAGGACCCCCCCGAGGTCATCCCGGACATGATTCAGCAATTGATGGCCACTGGCTCCAATGTCGTGTACGGGGTGAGGAAAAAGCGGAAGGGCGAGACAATCTTCAAACGTGCCACGGCACATTTGTTTTACCTCGTGTTGAACAAATTGTCTGAGGTGCCGCTTCCCGTGAACACCGGGGACTTTCGGGTGATTGATCGCAAGATCATCAATGCGTTCAACAATTTGCAGGAGAACAACAAGTACATTCGCGGGCTGATAAGTTGGGTGGGATTCAAGCAGACTCCTTTTTCTTACGAGCGCGATCCGCGCTGCGCAGGGTCCACCAAATACTCTTTGAAAAAAATGCTCCGGTTTGCCTCCACCGGGATTTTTTACTTCTCAAAAAAACCCTTACAGGTCGCGACGACCTTCGGTTTTTTGTCCGTCGTGGGGGGGTTGCTGCTTTCGTTGTGGCTCGTCTTCAACAAAATCTTGAACCCGCAATATTTGGTCTCAGGCTGGACCTCCTTGGTCCTGGTTGTGATCTATTTTGGCGGGGTCCAACTCCTGACGATCGGAATCCTGGGTCATTACATCGGCAGCTTGTTCGATGAAATCAAGAAGCGCCCTGAATACATTATCGACGAGACGACGCACCTGGAATACGAACGCGCCGGCGATCAAGGCACGGAACGGCCGGCCTATGCAGAGTTGCAAGAAACCTTGGCCCTGGCTCCAGAAAGCCAAAGCTCCCGTCACACGCATCCACGGCAAGGCTCGATTGGTGCACCGCTTTCTGGGCGAAACTCGGGCAAGCTGCTGGTTTAGGGTTGGATGCTCCTGAGTGCCCGAGACAGCCAGACTAAGCTGTGCTTGTCAGTCTTGCTATGGTTGGCACTCGCGCCCTTAGGATATGCGGAGTTTTTTCGCCCGCCAGAGGCCGAACCAGACGATAATTCCAACGCTGGAAAGAATGCCGCCGGCGAGAAAAGTTCCGTCTTCATATCGCAACACGACTTGATGGTGCCCGGCGGGGATGGACAAGGCCTGGAAGGCAAAATTTGCGCGCCAGATCTTCACTTGACGGTCATCCACATACGCCTTCCAAGGGGCGTAAAAGGCCTGAGAAACGACCATCACCGTCGAAGCAGAGCAGTCCGCGTCGAAGGAAATTTTCTGGTTGCCGAGTCCCAATTTGCTCACGGCGGCGGTCGCGGGCTGAATGACATTGACTGTTCCACGGGCTTCTAGCGGCAGGAAAACAACCTGCCGCAGATCGAGGTTGGTCTCTCGAAGTGCTGAAAGCGTGGTTTCCTCGTCGGCAAAGACGACTCGCTGCCCGGAAGTGAGCAGGGGCATGAAACTCCGACGCGGCGTCCACTCGGTCAGCGCGCCGGGCGCTGTCACTTCCGATACACCCAGGAAATCCAGCAAGCTCTCAGGAGCCCGGTTCTGCTTCCCGCACGCCAAGTCGGTGATCTGGTAGGTCTCCCGCGGAACCAGCGAAAAAAAGCCGTCCACATGCGGCACATCGTCCAGCAAATTGCAATCGACCTCCATAGCCCGCCGGTTCCGCAAATAGTTTTGCTCCACGTTTGAGAGCCAGCTTTGCTTGAGCGTTTCCTGCGCAGCGGCGCCGACCATTACCCGCGACCGGCCAAACTCCGGTTGCGGGCTCCACTGAAGTTGTTGCCTGGCCCAGCCCGGGGAATAAACCGAACCCCTGGCCGTCGGGTTCTGGGTCGGAACCTGGGTGACTAAATCAAGCCAAAAGGCTCCCAGGAGCAGGCCGCCCCACAGGATTCGGCGGCGGCCTCTGGAACGCAAGAACCAGGTGACCAGAATGAAAACCAAAACCAGGAAACCTGCCCGGGACAGCCCGTTTTGGAACTTGGCTCGCCAGTCTCCACTGGGCATAGGAGTTCTCCAATCCACTGCGATAATGACTCCAATCATGCATAGGAGCACCGCCCCGCAGATCCATTCAAAGCGGCGGGTTCGGGAAGCAACCGAGGTCAAGGCTTGCAAGCCGCACGCTGCCAGCAATGGCGAGACCGCCAAAACCAGGATCACAAATTTCACCGGGTACCGCACAAACCCAAGACCGGGGAAGCAGAAGCGCAAAACACGGTAGAGCTCAGTGGCATCGCCCCACCCCAGCAGCAGGCCCAGAAACCCAAGGCCCGCCAGTAAACGCACCCGCCAGTCCCGGACTCGCCGCACGGCGGCCGCCATGAGCAGAATGGTTCCAATCCCTGCATAATACGACGAGGTCCAGTACTGGCCGTTTTGCAGGAAAACCCCCTGGTGCGTGGGCGAGGTTCGAAACAACGGCACCAAGAAATTTGCCCATCCCCAAAATGGAATCGACCAATCGTGGGAGGCCGAGCCGTAGCTGCGGTCACGCTGTGAATGGGCCAGGAGCTCCAGGAACGGCAGCAGTTGCGCCGCACAGATCAGCGCGACCAACAACGCCATCCCCGCAAGTCGCAACGCTATCAGTGTCCGCAAGGCACCTCCTGTTTGGGAGGGCGAGCGTCCCTGCGAGCCCTGGATCCCGCACGAATAGGGCTCGCGAAGATGCTCGCCCTCCGGAACAGGCTGCGCCTCCTGGCTGTGGTCCTCTTGTCCGCGTTTACGCGCGTTCATCCAGTCTCCACAGGCTAGCGCAAACAAAAGGACCCAGGTCAGCAGGATTGTTTCCGGTCCCCCGGCCAGCATTTGCATCACCCCTGCCATGCTCCCCCACAAAACCTGCTTCCCTCCATGCCGCCAGCCTTGCGGCACCAGCCAAACCATCCAGGGCAGCCAACTGAACGTCGCCACGTGACTGGGCCACATTAGAAAATTCAACGTCAGGCCATTAAACGCATAGACGACTCCCGCAAGGCTGGCCGCCAGCCGATGGTTGGTCCAATCACGGGCTAGAAAATACATTCCCAGCCCGCCCCAAAACACATGTGCCAGACAGAAGAATGACAACGACCAGGGCAGGGGCAGCAGCAGGTAGATGAGCGAGCCCGGATAAAGCGTCATGGTGTTCCACTGCGCCAGGAAGGGGACCCCGCAGTAGTTCAACGGATTCCACAGTGGCAGCTCCCCGCGCCAAAAGCATTGGCGGTGGAAAAAGGCCACGGGGTAGCTGAACAGACCATAATCCCGGAAGACAAATGTGCGCGTTCCGAAGACTATGCCGGGAAAAGTGAGCAAGACCAGCGCCGCCAGCAATAACGCAAAGCGACCCGGCGTTAACCAGCCAACGTCGAGGTTTGGCTCGATCTTGACCTTGTGAAGGACCGGTTCTGTCCGCACAGAAAACATGCTTGCTGTAAACTCAGCACCAAATGCCGAGGGAGCTCAAGGGACGTGGAGCCATTCGTTTGCGGGCATGAACTTGTGGTCTCATGCCAGTGAGCTTTAGCAGGACACGGACTTTTTGCAAGGCGAGCGACCCATTTCATCGGCTCGCTTGGCTAGGCGCCTTCGCGGCGGTGCCGACTCCCGGTAAACCTGACGAAAACCCAGGCCGTCCCAATAAACGAGAGCACCATGCCCGCCTGAAATGCCCGGTCCTGATAGCGCAATTCGATGTTGTGCGTACCAGCGGGCACCTCCAGCGCCTGAAAAGCGTAATTGGCGCGCCAAAGCTTTGCCGGCTTTCCATCGATGTAGGCTTTCCAAACCGGGTACCAGGATTGCGAAACCACCACGAGGCTCGCCGCCGGAGCTGTGGTCTCGATCTCGACCTTTTGGTTCTCAAATTTGGCACCCAACACGTGCGCCTCAGCGCACCGTTTGGCGCCGACCACTCCCCGCGCGTCCGAAGGCAAAAAGACGGTTTGGCGCAAGTCCGTATTGGTCTGGAAAAACGCGTCAATCACGGTTTGATCCTCCGCGAAGACCGGGGCCTGTCCCGCAGTGACCAGCGGCATGGCTGTCGGCCGCGCCGTCCAGTCGAACAGCATGCCGGGTTTCGTTGTCAGTGAAACTCCCATGAAATCCATGGCCGTGGAAAAATCCAGATTCGTTCGCACGTACGGCAGGTTTGCAAGATTTGCTATGGGTCCCGGAGCCAGCGAGAACATTCCGTAGGCCTGTGGCACTGCATCCAACAGGTTGCAATCAGGGAACGCAGCCAGCCGATGCACCCAGTAATGCTGTTCCAAATCCGGCAGCGAGTACAGCCTGAGTGTTTCCTCGGCGGCTGGGCTCAGCATTATACGCGCCTCACCGAGGCGTGGCAGTTCCTGCGGTTTCAACTGCGTTCTGACCAAATCCGGAGCGTAAGCCTGAGGGGGCATGGTCGGATTCTGTGTTGGCTCATGAGTCACAAAATCTAACCAGGTGAACGTCAGCAGCAGGCACCCGCATAAGATTCGGCGCCGCCCTTGCGAGCTCAAAAACACAGCGATGCAGAGCAGGCACAGCCCCAAGAATGCCGCCCTGGCCAGCCCGTTCCGCAAGGTGTTCGGCCAAGCGCCAGCGAGCATCGGCGAGCGCTTTTCCAGGCCGATAATCATCCCGATCATCCCGATCATCACAATTGCGCAAACCCATTCGAACCTGCCGAGCTTTTGCTCACCTCCCCTTGTTAATGCCGCAAACCCCACTCCCCCCAGCAGGGGAGCCAGCGCCGAAACCAGAATGACAAATTTCACCGGGTACCGGACAAATCCGATTCCCGGAAAACAGGCGCGCAAGCCCCGATAAAGCAGCCCCCGATCTCCCAATGCCAACACCAGGCACAGAAACACCAGGATCGCCAGCAGGCGCACTCGCCACTCGGGCACTCGTCGCACAGCCACTGCCATTAAAAGAACTGTCCCGATGCCGGCATAATATGAGGAGGTCCAGTACTGGCCAATCTGGAAAGTGATCTTCTGCGATGTCGCCACAGTATGGAACAAAGGCACCAGAAAATTGGCCCAGCCCCAAATCGGCATCGACCAATCGGGTGAAATTGCACTGTACTGGCTGTCACGCTCCGAATGCGTCACCAGTTCCAAAAAGGGCAGCACTTGCGCGGCACAAATCAAACCCACCAACAGCACTAGTCCCGCAAACCGCAGAGTTATTTGCCTCCGCGACGCACCTCCTGTTCGGGAGGGCGAGCGTCCCCGCGAGCCCTGCTCCTCCGGGCTCCGGGGCTCGCGGGGACGCTCGCCCTCCCCAAGAGGCGCAGCCTGCTGGCCGTGGTCCTTTTGTTTAGGTTTACGCGCATTCATCCAGTCCCCGCAGGCGAGTAGAAATAAAATCACCCATGTGAGCAGAATTGTCTCCGGCCCCCCGGCCAGCATTTGCATCGTTCCTGCAAGTATCGCCCAGTAAAGTTTTCGACCACCTTGCTGCCAACCCTGCGGCGCCAGCCACAGCACCAACGGCAACCAACTGAACGTTGCGATGTGACTCGGCCACATTAGAGAATTCAGTGTCAGTCCGTTGAATGAAAACAACACGCCTGCGAGCGCCGCCGCCAAACTGTTCGCCGTCCAACTCCGCGCGAGGAAATACATCCCCAACCCGCCCCAGAACAGGTGCGCCAAACAGAAAAGCGACAACGACCACCACAACGGCAGCAGCAGGTAAATAAGCGTGCCCGGGTACAGTGTCATGGTGTTCCACTGGGCCAGGAACGGCACCCCGCAGAAGCTCAACGGGTTCCACAGCGGCAGCTCCCCACGCCAAAAGATTTCCCGATGAAAAAAGGCCACCGGGTAGCTGAATATGCTAAAATCTCTGATGGTGAATGTCTGGCCTTTCAGCAGCACGCCGGGGAAAGCGGCAACTACGAGCAGACCCAACAGCAGGGCGAAACGACCGGCGGTCAACCACGAATCATCTGCGTTGCGCGTTTCAGGCGTGTCCATGTCGCAGAGAGGACCCCGGAACACACCAAATACACGAAAAGTGAAACAGGCGGCAAAGCCTGCCGGCGTGGGGGCAGTCCTCGCGGTCAAGTCCTTTTCGTATGCCGTTCATTGGTTTCACTCTGCGCAGGTTAAGCAGGATCGAGGCTCACTACAAGATCGCTCGAAGGGTAGGGTCGTGGGCCAGGGAAGTGTCAGGGTTCCGCGCATTGTAGGAGACGACGTGAGGAGTCTCTGACAAACTCCGTAATGCCGATTGCCGGATGATCAGCGAACTCCTGGCGCTTACCTCAGCCCCTTTGCGCCTTGGCGTCTTTGCGCTAATGCCCAGGCTCAATAGAACGCCGAGACCCGAGCACTGTCGCAAAAGTGTCCTGTCCCGAAACGAGGCGGTGTTTCCAGGAATAAGACATTCTGACCATCCGCCAATCGTGACGAGGTCGTTGTAGGGTCAACCACGGATGGGGGAAACGAACTTCGCGTTTGCACCCGACTGAACGAGTCTGCTAATGTTACTCAGCGGTTTGCAGTGGGCGATTCGTGGACAGACATTGTATTAATAATGAACAGCCCTCTGCGTTGTCCACGCCGCAACAACAGAAAGGTTCGTATGAAGAGAAACACATCTCGCAACGGGGGCTTCACCCTGGTGGAGATCATGATCGTTGTGGCCATCATCGGCCTGTTGGCGACGATTGCGATTCCCAACTTCGTGAAAGCCCGCACCACGGCGCAAATGAACGCCTGCATCAACAACTTGCGCCAAATTGACGGCGCCGTCCAAACCTGGGCGCTCGAGACCAAGCAGGGCGAGACCGCCCAGCCGCAATACGCCGACATCAAGGGCTACCTGAAGAACCAAGTGGTTTGTCCTTCGGGCGGAACCACCTTTGCCGACAGTTACCAGCTCGGCACCGTCGCGGACAAGCCGAAATGCCTTAAAGTGGCGACTCATATGCTGCCGTTGGATACGGCAAACTAATACTTCGCATCCGCTGTAAAGGCTTGGAAAGCGATTTCCAGGCCTTTTTTGTTGCTTTAGAGCAAGATCGGGTCGTTCGCACGGTTGATTTGGCACTGCTGATGCTGAGGGAAGCCTTGCGGTTGCGACAGGCAATTTGTGAACGCTGAACCGTAGTCATTATTACTAGCCTGTTGCTGTGTTCACGCCGCGACAAAAGAAAGGTTAGCAGTAAACATGAAGATCAATATATCTCGCAAATCAGGGTTCACCCTGGTGGAAATCATGATCGTGGTGGCCATCATCGGTCTTTTGGCCGCGATTGCCATTCCGAACTTCGTTCGAGCACGCACCACCTCGCAGATGAACGCTTGCATCAACAACCTGCGCCAGATCGACGGCGCCAAACAGCAATGGGCGTTGGAAACCAAGCAGCAGGATACGGCATCCCCCACCTACCCGCAAATCAGCGGTTACCTCAAGAACGCGGTGTCCTGCCCTTCGGCCGGCAGCGACACAAGCTTCGGTGGCAGCTATGTCATTAATGCCGTCTCCGTTGCCCCCACATGCAGTATTGTGCCGACTACTCACGTGCTTCCGACGCAGCCGAGCACCTAGCTTCTGAGAGTTTTTCCTTAACACGAGGCCTGGGAGCAATCCCAGGCCTTTTTGTTTTGGCGCAGTCTTTGGGTGTGCTGTCGAAACGCAAGCGTAGTCTAATGGGTAAACTTCGATTCCAAAGCAGCTAATTTGGCATACATGCTGCTAGTTCTCTGTCCGCGGTCGCAGTGGGCAATAAGTGAACTAAACGCAATCGTTATAACCTGCCCCTTGCTCGGTTCACGCCGCGACAACAGAAAGGTTAGCAGTAAATATGAAGATCAATGCATCTCGCAAATCAGGGTTCACCCTGGTGGAAATCATGATCGTGGTGGCCATCATCGGTCTTTTGGCCGCGATCGCCATCCCGAACTTCGTTCGGGCCCGCACGACCTCACAAAAGAACGCCTGCATCAACAACCTGCGCCAAATCGACGGCGCCAAACAGCAATGGGCGTTGGAAACCAAGCAGCAGGATACGGCAGTGCCCACTTACCCGCAAATCAGCGGTTACCTCAAGAACGCGGTGTCCTGCCCTTCGGCCGGCAGCGACACAAGCTTCGGTGGCAGCTATGTCGTTAATGCCGTCTCCGTTGCCCCAACATGCAGTATTGTGCCGGCCACTCACCAGCTTCCGACGCAGCCTAGCACCTAATTGTTAGAGCTTTTCCTGAACACAAGGCTTGGGAGCTATCCCAGGCCTTTTTTGTTTCTTCGTTTCTTTCCTGCTCTGGGTCAAGATCTTGCAACGACTTGTGATAAATATGCGCAGTCTTGAGAAGAGGCGCGAATCTTGCTACATCAAGGTGAATGCGGTCGGCAGCAGGCAATATGTGGACGAATATCGCAATTATAATAAACCGCCTGGTGCCAGGTTCACGCCGCGTGAAAGAAAGCACAGAAGAAAATGAGAATTCGAGCATCCAAATTGCTGGGGTTCACGCTGATCGAGATCATGATAGTTGTGGCCTTGATCGGCTTGCTGGCTACGATAGCGACGCCGACCTGGGTCCGAGCTCGCACTCGTTCGCAAGCGAACACCTGCATCAACAACCTGCGCCAGATAGACGCCGCTAAACAACAATGGGGGCTGGACACCAAGCAGACCGCCAGTGCACCCGTTCTCTACAGCGACATCAGCGGCTACCTCAAAAACGCCGTGTCCTGTCCGACTGCTGGCACCGATACGTCATTCAGCGGCAGTTACACTCCTCAAGATCTTGGCAGTCCTCCACTCTGCAGGATTTCGCCTGAAAACCACACTCTTCCGACGGAACCGAGCAATTGAGCCGGTTCGACGCGTCGCTGTCGGGGTGATGATCAGTCTGGCGCTGGCGGTCTTCTGACACACTGCCGCGGCGAGTTTCAACGTGTCAACGCTCGACGAGTGCGCCTGGCGGGCTGTCGCTTTTTGAGTCCAGGCAACCTGGCGACCGGCTCGATTTCTGCTTGCGATGAGACCGCGGCTGATGCCGCATCCGCTGGTCCAGGATTTGTCCTTGAAAAGAAACACGTCCATTCTAATCGTCACGTTCTTGCTCGGGTTGCTGACCGTAGCCTGCTATTGGCCCGTAACGGCAAATGGCTTTGTCGGACTCGATGATCCCACCTACCTCTGTCAGAACCCCCACCTCCAGCAAGGGCTCACTTGGGCGGCATTTAAATGGGCCTTCGTCACCGGTCATGCCAGCAACTGGCACCCCCTGACCTGGCTCTCGCATATGCTGGATTGCCAAATCTACGGCATGCAACCGGGAGGGCATCACTTTACAAGTCTCCTCCTCCACGCCATCAACGCGTTGCTTGTTTGTTCGTTGCTGAAGAGAATGACCGGCGCTTTCTGGCGCAGTGCACTCGTCGCCGCGCTGTTTGCCTGGCACCCGACTCACGTCGAATCCGTTGCCTGGGCCGCCGAACGGAAAGACGTCCTCAGCACGTTCTTCTTCCTCCTGACACTGTGGGCGTACGCCCGGTACGCGGAAGAGTTGCGAAGTTCACGGGCCACGGTCCAAAGTCAGGAATCCCAGGATCAGCGGCCGGAACGCAGCACGCAGAGCCAATTGGGACAGCCGCTCCGTGAATCTGCAATCAAAAATCAAAAATCGAAAATCAAAAATTCCTTGGCCCTGGCTTACTCCTTGGCCCTTGTTTTCTTCGCGCTCGGCCTGATGAGCAAACCCATGCTCGTCACCTTGCCGTTCGTTCTCCTGCTGTTGGACTTTTGGCCGTTACGAAGGTTCGTGCCTCAATCGATGCAGGAATTCAGTAATCCACCAATCCATCAACCCATTAATCCATTGCTCGGCCACTCCATCACTCCACCACTCCATTTGATTCGTGAAAAACTCCCCTTCTTTGCGCTTTCGGTGGCGGCTAGCCTGGTAACCTATTTCGTCCAAAAAGCCGGCGGAGCCGTTTCCTCCCTTACAACCATCCCGTTGGGCGCGCGCATCGCCAATGCTCTGGTCGCCTACGTCAGGTATTTGTCTAAAACAGTTTGGCCCGTGGACTTGTCAGTCTTTTACCCGCTTCCCGACCACTGGCCGGTGCTGACAGTGGTCGCTTCCGGGTTGGTGCTGCTAGGTCTCTCCTGGCTCGTTATCCGCAGGTCCAGCCGATATCCCTATTTGGGTGTCGGCTGGTTTTGGTTCTTGGGCACGCTCGTCCCGACGATCGGTTTGGTGCAGGTCGGCTCACAATCCATGGCCGATCGCTATTTGTACATCCCGAGCATGGGCCTTTTCGTGATGGCCGCCTGGGGAATATACGATCTCCAATGTAGGAGACGACGTAAGGAGTCTCAAACTACCTCAATAAGCATGGGGTTGCCGATAGATCAGCGACTCCTCACGTCGTCACCCGCAATGTTGGGAGCCATGGCGAATCGGGTGCTGCCCGCGGCGGCGACGGCCATTTTGATGGCCTGCCTGGCCTGCACTTCCTTCCAGATCGGCTACTGGCACGACGAAGAGACGCTCTTCCGCCACGCCATGCAAGTGACCTCGGACAACTATCTGGCTTACGATCATCTTGCAAAAGTTTGTGAAAACGCGGGCCGGAAGGAAGAAGCGTTCGCCTATTATACCGAGTTGCTGCGCCTTAAGCCGGGCTATCCTGAAGGGCAGTATAATCTCGGCACGCTTTTGATGGGGGTAGGGAAATTGGAAGCAGCAGCCCCGCATCTCCAGGCGGCGGTTGTGCTTAGGCCCCAATGGGCTCAAGCGCATAGTAATCTCGGACTCACGTTTTTCAGGCAAAACAAACCCGACGAGGCACTCAACCATCTGGAGATCGCCGCGCAGCTCGCTCCGCAGGACCCGGACCCGCAAATCAACCTCGGCGTTACTCTCCTCGCGATGAATCGCGCCAGGGAGGCAGCAAACGCCTTCTCGAAGGCAGTACGCCTGGCGCCCGATGTGCCCGAAACGCAGTTCCTTTTGGCCCTGGCGCTCAGCCACCAACGCAAACCAGCGGAGGCGCTGCTCCAGGCGGAGAAGGCGCGCGACCTCGCCCTGGCAAACGGCCGGCAGGAAGTGGCCCTCAAGGCCACTGAATTGGTGAGAGTCTGCCAAGCTGAGAATCCGCTTCCAAAGACCCGTTAGCCGGGACCTCCACCGGCGGTTTAGCAACATCTCATTAACACCGGGGCTTTAGCCCGGTGTCCCAGATACCAAGAAGCGTGAGCCGTTTCAACGGCTTCCCGCGGCCAGTGACGAGTTGTTGAAACCCGCTGCGGGCCGAGGAGAGTGGCCCCTCCCTCCAGGGATTTGGCTGGCGACAAGGCACGAACCAAATACAATCTTTCAATGCTTGACGAAGTAACCTCTGAAAAACGGGCGCTGCACAGGCTCCTCCGGGTCACTTTGATTTTTTTGGGGATCGCTCTAAGCCAGTTCGTTCTTTATGGACCGTCGCTGATCGGCCACAAGATTCTTCTGCCCCTCGATATACTGTCAGGAGAAGGTTTCTATCTTCCGCAGACGCCGGAGATCGTGGGAATCCAACCTAGGGACGGTTCCCTGGCTGACCTCATCTGCACGGCGGAGCCGCAGCGACGGTTCGCAGCCTCAGAACTGCAGGCTGGCCGCCTTCCGATGTGGGCCCCCTACCACTACGCTGGTGCTCCTTTCGTTTGGCCAAAGTTCTCCCCTTTCCTCGAACTGCAAGCCTCCACCCAATCTCCGGTGGTGCTTGCCTGGTCGCAACTCCTGGTGGCGTTCGTCGCTGGTTTGGGGGCGTATCTTTTCTTTCGACGCGCGCTCGGGGTGAGCTTCTGGCCGGCCGCGATCTGTTCCTGGTGTTACCCGTTGACAGCCTTTTTTGTCCTGTGGCTAGGCTTCTTTACGGTAATGCCAGTCTGCTGGCTGCCTTGGCTTTTATTGACCGTGGACAACACTGTGCGAGGCACCGGGCGGCTGGCGCCAATCGGCTTGGCCTGGCTAACGTGTCTGGTTGTGGTCAGCGGCCAACTGGACGTGGCTGGCCAGGTCCTGCTGGTCTCCGGACAGTACGCCCTGTGGCGTTTGTTTGAGGCCCATCGTGAACAACCGCTCCAGGAGCCCCCTCACCCTGATTCGGAAGAAAAGTGCAAAGACTCCTTGGATCGGCTCCGGCGGATCCCGTGGCCGCCGAGGCGGGTGTTCGTCGGCCTGGGCGCAGGTTGGGCGTTGGGGTTGTTGCTGGCCATGCCCTACGTGCTCCCAGTTTTGGAATACACGCAAACCGGTGCGCGCATGGCCCGCCGCGGTACCGGCACCGAGGAGCGGCCGCCGGTCGGTGTGACGGCGCTGCCCCAAATCGTGCTCCCGGACATGTATGGAACGCGGCAGGTGCCCAGCCTTCGCTATGCTGGCGGGCCGGTTCAGCAAGAGAGTTCCGCTTCAGGCTATGCCGGCGTAATCGCGACTCTTCTCGTGGCACCGCTCGCCTTCTGCAACCAGCGCCGCCGTGCGCGCAATACTCTATGGGTTGCCCTCTCCGTCTTTGGGTTGAGTTGGTGTCTGAATCTTCCGGGCCTGGTTACGCTCTTGCGGCTGCCTGGATTGAACATGATGTCACATAACCGGCTGGTGTTTATCGTCTGCTTCGCCTTGCTCGCCTTAGCGGCCATTGGCTTGGACACTCTGCTGCACGAACCCCTGCGCTGGCGCAAATGGATGTGGCTGCCGCTTGCTTTGCTGGCTGGGCTCTGCGCCTGGTGCGCGTATCGTTCTGTGTGCCTGCCTGAACCCATTTCTGCCGGAATCGCCAAGGCTATCTCGCAGGGTGGTACGGCCGATTGGATTCGCGGCTTGAACGGAGTGAGGCTCGCGCAGGCTTGGTTTGTTCAGTACTACTCTACGGCCGCCGTTTGGTGTGGCCTTGGGGCCGTCGGCTGGATTCTCCTTCGAAGCGGTCGAGTTAAGCAGAACCGGCTCGTGCCACTCTTTGGGATGCTGCTCGTTGGCGAACTGCTTTGGTTTGGTTATGGCCGCCCCGTTCAATCTGACCCCGCACTCTACTACCCTCCCATCCCGGTCCTGCAAGACGTGGCTAAAGCCGCGCCCGGGCGAGTCATGGGGTTTGGCTGTCTCCCGGCAACACTTTCAGCGATGTGCGGGTTGCGCGATATCCGCGGATACGATGCGGTTGACCCGGCACGGCTGGTCGAACTCGTCATGAGCGCTGCCGAGCCAATCTCGCGCAAGCCTCGCTATGCGGTGACTATGCAATTAGCCCCCAAGGCAACCATCACTCCGGGAGGGGACATCCAACTCCCTCCGGTGCTGGATATGTTAGGCGTGCGCTACGTCATCTTTCGTGGCTCTCCATTTCCAAAAACCCATCCGCTTTTTCAAGGCCTGGATTACTGGGTCCTCCAGAACCCACGCGCGTTGGCCCGTGCTTTTGTCCCGCACCACGTGGAGCTGGTCACCAACGATGCGGTTCGGCTGAGTAAAATCGAGTCGCCCGATTTCAACCCGGCCGAGGTGGCGTATGTTGAGGTTCCAATTACCGCTCCCGGCTCCTGCCGCGGCACGGCCGAGATCACTGACGAAATCCCCACGCGCGTCACGGTCTCGGTGCGGATGGAGACTCCCGGGTTAGTGGTTCTGGCCGATCTCTGGGACAAAGGCTGGCGTGCGTATCTGGACGGTAAACCCGTGCCAATCCTGCGCGCCAATCACGCCGTCCGAGGCGTCGTCGTCCCCGCCGGCGCTCAGACGCTTCAGTTCCGCTACGAGCCCGCCAGCTTCACTTGGGGGCTAAGACTGGCAGGCACGTCTGCTGTCATCCTGTTGGCGTGGCTCGGCATCAGCCTTCGGCGCGGCGAAAAACTCCGGCCAGCGCAGCCTGTCCTGCCTTAACCGCCCAACCACACCAATTCCCGAAATTTGCGGGTCTTCCACCCCTAGGCGCGGCCGCGGAAGCCTGGGACGGCTGGGACGGTCTGGGACGGCTGTGGGACGGTTGCAAGAGTGAGAATCGCCCGTGTTTACCGGCCTTGGGACGGTGGGACGGCTGCACACCCCCAAACCACCCCCCACCCCCTTCCCACGCCGTAGTCCGACAAAGGCGGGTCCTCCTCCTCGTCCTCGTTCTCCTCTTCCTCATCCTGCTACCAACTGCGACCAACTGCAGCCACCTGCACCTGTCTTCAAGCCTTCCCGCGGTAACCGTACAGTCGGATTTCGGTAACCGTACGGTAACCCACGGTAACCCACGGTAACCGTACGGTAACCCATGGTAACCGATGGTAACCGATGGTAACCGATCCAGCCTGTGGTAGGCGGTGGTAGGCTACGGTAGGTTGTGGTAGGTTACCCCCCAGAGAGTTTGGTTACGGCCACGGCCGCCCGCTCCACTTGGCCGCTTACCCTCCGAGCTCAAATTTGGTTTGCAATTCCAAAGTTCGCCCCCAACACTGAACGCCGCGTTTTAGAGCACACGATGAAATCTTGCTTTTTGGTCGCGGCAGCAGCCGTTTCGTTCCTCGCCAGTGTCCCGGGCCTCACCGCGGCGGAATCCAAACTCCCCTCCTTCGTGTATGAATCCCCTCATGAGCTCTTCGGCAGCGGGGACTTTGACGGAGATGGCCGCTCCGACCTCGTGCTCGTTGATAAAGAAAGCGGCAAATACCGGCTTGGATACCAGCAGAAGGCCGGCGTCATTTCCTGGGTGGACAACCGGCCCGGCGGGATCAAGGGCATCACCGGGTGCAGTATCGGCCAGTTGTTCAGCAAGAATCTCGATGCCCTCGCGTTCACTTCGCCCGATGGGAACCAAATTACATTGGTGGAGGTTTCCAGCGCTACCGCCTCTGGCAAGCCCGTCACCGTGCCGTTTACCGCCGCACTCGGACCGAGCGAGGTGGTGGCCGTTGATATCGGCAGCGCCGCCAAGTCCGGCCTCCTCGACCTTTACGTTGGCAGCATCTACAACGCGCCCGATACGAACATGGCGACCCTGCTCCAAAACGACGGCGCCCAGTTTCCAAGCATCGGCGAGGCAGTTCTCCCCGGCGCCCCGGCGCGTGGCAACCGCCTCTCGCTCAAGCAAGGTCAGCCCGACTTGCTGTGCATCCTTTGGGGCGAAGAGAAAGGTGATTCATTCCATGCCGAGAACCTAACCAGTGGCAAGGCCGTCCCGGTCGCCATAGCCTCGGGTCTGCCGGCAGGCTCCGACTATGGCGTCGGCAACTTCCGCGGCTTGCCTTTGCGGGAATTCCTTTTTTACAAGCCGGGCCAAAACAACCTGCTGCTCCGCCCGGTCGAAGAACCGACTCCCGGTCAGTTTCAGTTCGGCAAAGGGGACACGTTTGATTTGGGGCAACCGGTCCGACGAGTCATCACGCTCCAACAAGCCTCCAGCCAGAGGTTGCTGGTGCTCTTCGGCGAAGGGCAGACCGCCGGCGTGTTTGACTTCGACGGTGTCAAAGCTCCCGTGCTCGCGCAAACGCTCTCCGCCACCAACGACCTCTTCACCTTTGCCGCAAGCCTGCCGGACGGGTTGATGATGTTTTCGCAGTCCGCCGGCGGCAAGTTTTCCACGCGTTACCAGGTCTATAGTGCCAGCGGTAAGGGCTATGTCGCCGGCGTGTTCGGCAGCCTGCCTTCGCTGGCCGACAACGACAACATCACCATCCCGGACATTTTCGCCCGTATCGCGGCCAGCTCGGCGGCCACTAGTGAGAGCGATATGAAGCCTTACACCAACACAATCCCGGGAACGCGTGTGACCTATGGCATGGTGCCGATTCGCGGTGGTGAATTTGTCATGGGCAGCCCGGAGACCGAACCCAACCGCAAACCCGACGAGGGCCCCCAGCACAAAGTAAAGGTTTCCCCGTTCTGGATGGGCCAATGCGAAGTCACCTGGAATGAATACGAGCTGTTCATGTATCCGGACGAAGAGAAGCGGATGCGCATGGGCACCCCAACGGACAGCTCGGGCGATAAGCTGGCGGATGCCGTAACCCACCCTTCAAAACCCTACGTCGAGATGAGCTTTGGCATGGGCAAAGACGGCTACCCGGCCATCAGCATGACCCACCATGCCGCCAACAAGTATTGCCAATGGCTCAGTGCCAAGACCGGCCAGTTCTACCGCCTGCCCACCGAGGCGGAATGGGAGTATGCCTGCCGCGCCGGCACGACGAGCACCTACTTCTTCGGCGACGATGCCAGCAAGATCGGCGACTACGCCTGGTACGAGCAAAACAGCGATTTCAAATACCAGAAGGTCGGCAAAAAGAAGCCCAATCCCTGGGGACTTTTTGACATCTACGGCAATGTTGTCGAATGGGTGCTCGACCAGTACGACCCTGATTATTATAAGCAATGTGCTGCGGCCGGGACCGTGGCTAATCCCTGGAACAAAGCCACGAAGCCCTACCCCCACTCCGTGCGCGGCGGGTCCTGGGACGACGAAGTAACCATGTGCCGCAGTGCGGCCCGCCGGGGTTCTGACCGCACCTGGAAAATGACCGACCCTCAATTGCCCAAGAGCATCTGGTACCTGTCCGATGCGCAGTGGGTTGGCTTCCGCATCGTCCGCCCGCTCCAGGTGCCCCCGCCGGAGCAGATGCAGAAATACTGGACCAGCGGCACGGAACGGGATTGATTTTTTCTCCAACCCTCATTAAACCAGACACCAAACTTCAAAGTGCCTATGCAAAATAATCCGACCAGTCCCTCCGCGGCGGTCTCCCGCCGGCAGTTCCTCAAGACCTCATCGCTGGTAGCAGCCTCGGCCGCTGCCGCGGCGAATTTTCCCTCGGTGCTGAGCGCCCAGGGCAACCAACAGATTCGTGCCGTCATCATCGGCGTCGGCGGACGCGGCGGTGGCGCCGGTGTCAACTTCAACGAGGCAGTGAAGATCACCGGTGTTGACGGCAAAATCGTCGCCGTCGCCGACCTCTTTCCCGAGCAAGCCAAACGCGGGCAGGAGAATTTCGGCGTGCCCGAAGACAAATGCTTCAGCGGGTTTGACGCTTTCCAAAAGGCGCTTGCGGTTCCCGGCGTCAACTACGCGATCCTGGCGACTCCGCCCGGCTTCCGTGCGGTACATTTCCGCGCCTGTGTCGAGGCCGGCAAAAACGTCTTTATGGAAAAGCCGGTCGCCGTCGATGGCACCGGGGCCCGGCTCATGTACGAGACCGCCGAAATGTCAAAGCAGAAAGGCTTGAAGGTCGCCGCCGGCACCCAACGTCGCCATCAGGCGAGTTATATTGAAACCATCAAGCGCATCCATGGTGGCGAGATAGGTGACGTCGTCACGTTGCGCGTTTATTGGGTCAATGGCGGGCCGATTTGGCACCGCGGCGACAAAGGAGACACCGATCTCGAACGTCAGATCCGCAACTGGTACCATTACATCTGGTTGAGCGGCGACCATATCTGCGAACAGCATGTTCACAACCTCGATGTCGCCAATTGGATCATGCAGGACCATCCCGTGAAGTGCTGGGGCCAGGGCTCACGCCAGCAGTTGGGCGATAAATCCGGCGAGATTTGGGATAACTTCGATATCGAATACGAATACCCAAATGGCACGCACATGTTCGCCTACTGCGGCCAGATCAAGCGCGATTGGTCGTCAGTCAGCGAAGGCGTGCATGGGACCAAAGGCGTGTCCGACCCGCACAACAATATCCGGCCCAAAGGCGGCCAGATGTGGCGCTTCCGGGACAAGGAAATCGATCCCTACGTTCAGGAGCACGTCGATCTCATCAACGCCATTGTCAAAAACACGGAATTGAATGAGGCCAAACAGGTGACCGACAGCACGCTGACGGCCATCATGGGCCGCGAGGCCTGCTACAGCGGCGCCGGTGTGACCTGGGACGAAGTTCTCAACTGCAAGTTTGCGTACGCCCCAGAGCAGCTCTTCCAGAATGCGGCGAAAATGAAGTACGGTCCATTCCGTACCCTGCAGCCGCCGATGCCCAGTCAGCACAACATCTTGAAGGAGCCGCCAATGATCCCGCTGGCAAAAGCATAAGCTAATTTGAATTGAGTTATAAGGTATTATGAAGTGCGCGACCGGCCGCCTTGGCCGGTCGCGGCGTTTTCCAGGCTTAACGATGCCCGAAAGTCGAAGCTCAGGACCAAAAAGCTGCGTTTTTTGTAGGAGACGACGTAAGGAGTCTCTGATTTCGCGCCAGCTCGCATTTTGCTCCGGAGGTTTGAGACTCCTTGCGTCGTCTTCTACAATCTTAAAACACTGTCTAAGAGTTCGAGGGTTCGGATGCGAGGGCGTAGTCTTGCTGTTCGTTGCGGCCATGCTGCTTGGTGGTTGTCGCTCCGCACCTCCGGAGCAGCTCCATCGGTTCGAGTTCACTCATCCGGCGATGGGCACGCTGTTCACGATCACCCTCTACGCGCGCGAGCTTCCTCAGGCGACGGGGGCTGCTGAGGCTGCTTTCAAGCGCATCGATGCTCTCGAGGACATCATGAGCGACTACCAGGCCGACAGCGAACTCATGAGGCTTTGCGAGCAGCCCGTCGGCAAACCTGTCCTCGTGAGTGCAGAGCTTTTTGACGTATTCCAGCGCGCGCAAAAAATCTCGGCACTTTCCGGCGGCGCGTTCGACGTAACCGTCGGCCCGTACGTCCGGCTGTGGCGTTTTGCGCGGAAGAAAAAAGTTCTCCCCACCGCAGCGGAACTCGCCTCGGCGTCGGCTGCGGTGGGCTACCAAAAGCTGCGGCTGGATGCGCGAACGCGCACGGCGACTTTGCTCGCGCCCAACATGCGCCTGGACCTGGGCGGGATCGCCAAGGGTTACGCAGCCGACGAAGCGCTGAGAATGCTCAAGGGCAGGGGAATTAACCGTGCGTTGGTGGCCGCCAGCGGCGACATTGCGGTCGGCGACGCTCCCCCGGGGCAGCCCGGCTGGAGCGTCGGTATCGCCGACATTGACGCTCGGACCAATGAGCTGGCTCGCACCGTCTTGCTTCACAACGCCGGTGTTTCAACATCCGGCGACACCGAGCAGTTCATCGAAATCGGCGGCGTTCGCTACTCCCACATTCTCGACCCAGCCACCGGTCTGGGGCTGACCAACCGCATTCAGGGGACGGTGATTGCTCCGGATGCGACCACCACCGACGCGATGGCGACCACAGTCTGCGTGCTCGGTGTGCGGCGCGGGTTGGCGGCGGTCGAAAACCTGCCGGGTACCGCGGCGTTGATTTTGGTCAAGAAGGATCGACAGACGGAGAGGTTCGTTTCCCGGCGCTTTGACCAGGCGACTCGCAACCGTTGATGCGCGGCTTGGTTGCGGCGTTGCGGTTATACCGCCGTAGCCGTTGCGGAGGTCACTGCATTCGCACGGTCAGGTTCGCCGGCCGCCGGCTCGTAATTCAGATAGGGACCCAGCCAACGCTCAACCGTCTGCACATCCATTTGCTTTCTCAGGTGATAATCGAGCACCTGGTCTCGCCCAATCTTGCCGACCCCGAAATACTTCGAGTCCGGGTGGGCGAAGTAAAGACCGCTGACACTCGCACCGGGCCACATCGCGCAGCTTTCGGTCAGCTTTATCCCCGTATTGCGCTCGACGTCCAGCAGCCTCCAGAGGAGCCACTTTTCCGTGTGATCGGGACAGGCTGGATAACCGGCGGCGGGTCTGATGCCGCGGTATTCCTCGCGGATCAACTGCTCGTGGGTGAAGTGTTCTGCCTTTCCATACCCCCACTCTTTTCGGACGCGCTGGTGGAGGTATTCGGCGAACGCTTCTGCCAGCCGGTCCGCCAGCGCCTTCGTCATAATGGAATTGTAGTCGTCATGGTCGCGCTCGAAATTGCGGCAAAGCTCTTCGACGCCGAACCCGGCGCTGACGGCGAACGCGCCTAAATAGTCGGGAAGCGCAATGAGTGATGCGCGATGCGTGAAATCCTTCGGGGCAACAAAATCCGCCAGGCAATGGTTGAATTGCTCTCGAGGTTTGTCCATCTGCTGCCGCAGGAAATGGAAGGTGGTGAGGACCTGCGACCGGGAGTCGTCCGTGTAAAGCTCGACATCGTCGCCGATGGCGTTGGCCGGGAAAAAGCCATAAACCGCTCGGGCCTTCAGTAGGTTTTTCGAGACCATCTCTGCAAGCAGCCGCTGAGCATCGTCGAACAGTTTTTTTGCTTCAACATTCTCCAGGATGGCAGGGTAACGCCCCCGCATCTCCCAGGTGTGGAAGAAGGGGGACCAGTCGATGAAGGGGATCAGCTCGGAAAGGGTGATTGGTGAGTCGTGATTGGTGATCCGCGACTGGCTTTCGGACGACACGACGCGAACGCCAGTAAACTCCGGCTTCGGGAGGTCGGCCGCAGTCCAGTCAATAGCAGTGCGGCGCCGTCGCGCTTCCGGGAGCGAAAGCAGCGGTTTGGTTTTCTGCTCGGCATGTTGCGCGCGTACTTTGTCATACTCGGCGCGCAAGGTCTGTACGAAGCCAGCTTTATGCTCCGTGCTGACCAGTTTGCCAACGATGCCCACTGCGCGGGAGGCGTCCAACACGTGAACAACCGGCTTGGTATAACCCGGGGCGATCTTAACCGCGGTGTGTGCTTTGCTGGTGGTCGCGCCGCCAATCAGCAGCGGGACCGTAAAGTTCTGGCGCTCCATCTCCTTCGCGACATGGACCATTTCGTCGAGCGATGGAGTGATCAAGCCGCTCAGCCCGATGATGTCAGCGTCTCTTTCCCTGGCGGTCTCGAGGATCTTTTCCGCCGGCACCATCACGCCGAGGTCGATGACCTCATAATTGTTGCAGCCCAGCACGACGCCAACGATGTTCTTGCCGATATCATGCACGTCGCCTTTGACGGTGGCCATGACGATGCGGCCCTGGGCCCGGTGATTTCCCGAAGCTTGCTTCTCCGCTTCCATGAAGGGCAGCAAATGGGCGACTGCTTTCTTCATCACCCGCGCGCTCTTCACCACTTGGGGCAAAAACATCTTGCCCGAGCCAAACAAGTCTCCAACCACGTTCATCCCGGCCATTAGCGGGCCTTCGATGACTGACAGGGGGCGGCTATATTTCTGCCGCGCCTCCTCGGTATCCTGATCGATATAATCTACGATGCCTTTCACCAGGGCATGGCTAAGCCGCTCCTCGACCGTGCCCTTTCGCCATTCGTCCTCCACGGTTTCGGTTTTGCCCTGCTGCTTGACCGAGTCGGCGAACTTCACCAGCCGTTCGGTCGCATCCGGCCGGCGATTGAGCAGCACATCCTCCACCAGCGCTAACAGGTCTTTGGCAAGCTCCTCATAGACGCCCAGCATCCCGGCGTTGACGATTCCCAAATCCAGCCCGGCTTTAATCGCGTGGTAAAGGAAGGCCGAATGCATCGCCTCGCGCACGGCGTTGTTGCCCCGGAAGGAGAAAGAAACATTGCTGATCCCACCGCTGACTCGCGCGAGTGGAAGGTTTTGCTTGATCCACCGCGTCGCCCGGATGAAATCGACGGCGTAATTGTTGTGCTCCTCGATGCCGGTGGCCACCGTCAGCACGTTCGGGTCAAAAATGATATCTTGCGCAGGGAAACCCACCTCCTGGGTCAAGATGCGATAAGAGCGTTCGCACACCTCGATCCGCCGCTCGAAGCTGTCCGCCTGGCCGCGCTCGTCGAATGCCATCACCACCACGGCGGCCCCGTAACGCCGGACCAGTCTGGCCTGGTGTTTGAATCTCTCCTCGCCTTCTTTCATGCTGATGGAGTTGACGACGCCTTTCCCCTGCACGCACTTCAGCCCGGCTTCGATCACCGACCATTTCGAGCTGTCGATCATGACGGGAACACGGGAGATGTCCGGCTCTGATGCCACGAGGTTCAGGAACGTCGTCATGGCCTTCTCCGAGTCGAGCATCGCCTCGTCCAGGTTAACGTCGATAATCTGTGCGCCGTTCTCGACCTGTTGCCGGGCGATGGCCAGCGCGGCCTCGTAATCGCCTGCCAGGATAAGTTTCGAGAATTTGGGCGAGCCAGTGACATTGGTGCGCTCCCCGACGTTGACGAAATTCGTGTCAGGCCGAAGGGTTAACGGCTCCAGGCCGCTAAGGCGAGTGTAAGGCGCGACTTTGGGCGGCACGCGCGGGGACAAGCCTCGAACGGCCTCGGCAATGGCTTTGATGTGCGCCGGGGTGGTGCCGCAGCAACCGCCGACGAAGTTCAGCCAGCCGTTCTGTGCCCATTCTGCAAGCTGAGGCGCCAGGGTTTCGGGAGTTTCAGGAAAGCCGGTGGGCAGGAGGGGATTGGGCAAGCCGGCATTCGGGTAAGCGCTAAAATAAAGCGGCGCAATGCCGGAAAACTCCTCCACCATCGGCCGCAATTCTTTAGGGCCGAGCGAGCAGTTGATTCCCACCGAAAGCAGGGGGACGTGGGAGATGGAATTCCAGAAGGCCTCGATGGTTTGGCCAGTAACCCCTCGGTTGCTTCCCGCTTGGATAAAGGTGACGGAGGCCATCAGCGGAACCACCGGTTGGCCGGGCTTCACGCTGCCGCCGAAAGGGTAGGGGCTGATGCCGCGTTCCTCGAAGAGCTTCAGGATGGCGAAGAAGGCTGCCTTAGCATTGAGCGTATCGAAAATGGTCTCCACGATGAGGAGATCCGCCCCACCGTCCAGGAGTCCGCGCGCCTGGTCGTAGTATGCCGCCGCTACCTCGTCGAATGTCGCGCCGCGCGCAGCGGCGTTGTTTACGTCCGTCGAGATCGAGGAGGTTTTGGTGCTCGGTCCCAGCGCGCCGGCTACCAGGCAGAGCCGGCTGGGCTGATCGGCCATCACCTGGTGTGCGGCGCGGCGGGCGCACTCGGCCCCCGCTTTCGAAAACTCGTATCCCAGGGATTCCATCCCGTAATCCGCCAGCGAAAGCGCCTGGGAGTTGAAGGTGTTGGTTTCGATGATGTCCGCGCCGGCCTCAAGATATTGCCGGTGAATTTCCTCGATAACCGCCGGGCAGGTGAGGTTGAGCAAATCGTTCAGACCCTTGAGATCCTTGTGCCAGGTCTTGAACCGTTCCCCGCGGAAGGCCGCCTCGTCCAGGTGATGCGCCTGGATCATTGTGCCCATCGCGCCGTCGAGAATGACGATGCGCTCGCGCACGAGGCGTTCGAGTGCCTGCGCCCGGTTCAACTTGCTGTTCCGTTCAGATGTCATGTTTACGCCTCAGGGCGGCGGGCCGTCACCCGCCTGCCAGGAGGCTATGGGAGGGAAGCTAACTGGCAAGGGAGCGGGTTGCAAGAAAAAAATCAACGTATCTTGATGCGTTGATATGTGGTTTTACAGCCCGGCCTGAGCCCGCCATCGTCCCGATGGTCTGAAACCCCAGAGCCCCGACCCGGGCCTTGACGGGCGGAATTTGCGCGCTAGCCTCGGTTCCAGAATCAGCCAGAAAAGGGCGCAGAGAACGCAAAGAAATCGAAAGAGCCCGTCACCTTGTGAGCTTTTTGTGCCCTGTTGGCCGCCGATGAACTATGAAATCGCAACGCAGAACCTTCCTCAAACAAGCAGCCCTAGGCGCGGCGGGGCTTAGCTTGGTCAGGCCCTGGCGCGACTGCCTGGCGGCGTCCGTCCCTGCCGGCACGAAACTTCCCCGGTCCAGCCCCGAGGCTCAAGGCGTGTCGAGCGGTGGAATCCTGGCGTTCCTGGCGGCCGTCGCCGGAAGCCAACACGAGTTTCACAGCTTCATGATGCTGCGCCACGGGCACGTCATCGCGGAAGGCTGGTGGTCGCCCTATGAGGCGCGGCTGAACCACATGCTGTATTCGCTAAGCAAGAGTTTCACCTCGACGGCGGTGGGATTCGCCGTTAGCGAAGGGAAGCTCAAAGTAACGAACCTGGTGACGTCGTTTTTCCCGGACAAGCTGCCCGACAAGATGAGTGAAAACCTGGGGGCTTTGCAGGTGAAGCACCTCCTGACGATGTCCGTCGGGCACGCCCAGGACTCTACCGGGTCCATCACCAAAGAAGAGGATTGGGTGAAGGCGTTCCTGGCATTGCCGATCCAGAATCCTCCGGGGACTCAATTTCTGTATAACAGCGGAGCGACGTACATGCTCTCGGCCATCGTCCAGAAGGTCTCAGGAAAGAAGGTAATCGATTACTTGCGACCCAGATTGTTTGAGCCGCTGGAAATTGAGGGGTTGACGTGGGAGACGTGTCCCCGCGGTATCAACACCGGCGGGTGGGGGCTGGCTATCCAGACCGAAGGGCTCGCGAAGTTTGGGCAACTCTATTTGCAAAATGGGGATTGGAAGGGGAAGCGGTTGCTCCCGGCGGCCTGGGTTGAGGAAGCGACCACGTTCAAGATTCAGCAGCCGTCGGCGGACCTTGAGCGCGCGAAACGGGACAGCGACTGGCACCAGGGCTATTGCTACCAGTTCTGGCGCTGCCGGAACAACGCCTTCCGCGGCGATGGCGCGTTCGGCCAGTTCACGGTTGTGGTGCCCGACCAGGATGCAGTTGTCGTGATCACCAGCGAGAGCCCCAGCATGCAGGGTGAGTTGGACTTGGTTTGGGAACACCTCTTGCCCGCAATGAAAGACCAGCCACTTCCTGCAGACCATCGGGCCGAGGCGGCCCTTGAACAGAAGCTATCCAGCCTGGCGCTCTGGCCTCCGAAAGCGCAGCCAACCTCTCCGGTGGCGACAAGGATTTCGTCGAAAAAGTTCCAGGTCGAACCCAACGACGCGGGCGTTCAGAGTGTGTCGTTTGATTTCAAAGGTGGTTCGTGCGTGTTCAAGCTCAAGGACAACAAACGCGAATATCCGATAACTTGCGGGGTGGAGAAGTGGATTGACGGCCAGACCAGCATGCCTGGCACGCCGCCGCATTTGACCGTGGGCGAGTTGGGACCGGTCTCTAAAGTTGCTGCCAGCGGCACATGGAAAGACGAGACCACGTTTGAGATGACGTGGCATTTTTACGAAACACCGCACCACGACACCGTCACGTGCCGTTTTGATGGTGACAAGGTGCGCGTGGAGTTTTTGAACAGCATCACGCGGATGTCAGCCTCGCATAAGGAAAAGCGGCCGGTGCTGGAAGGAAGGGTTGGCTCGGGCGGGACGTGACGGGAGGCTTCCATAGCCTACGGCACGTTACCGCAGGACGTGGCGAGGTGGATCGGTTACCATCGGTTACTATCGGTTACCATGGGTTACCGTACGGTTACCGTGGGTGACCATAGGTTACCGTGGGTGAGAAGAGGATGCGGGGCGCGCGGCTTAAGGAAGCAAAGGCGCGAGCAGGTCGTCCAGATGTTCCTGAGGGATTAAAGGGCTGGGGAGGTGGTGTTGGGTTTTGAGTTCGTGGTTTCGTTTCGGGCCGAAACGGTAAAAATGCGTGAGCGTTTCAAGGTCGGATTGATGCAGGGCGTGTTGAAATGCGCAAATCGTTTGCGGTTTTGGGACGGCGTTGCCGCAAGCCTGCAGCAACTCATCCGAGCTCCCCTCGAGGAACCGTACCAAGGAGTGCAGCAGGTGGGAGGGCAGGGGAGGCCCGAAACGAAAACTGCGCGACGGCTTGGGGCTCAGAAGCCCAGATGGAAAATCATGCGGGGAAGTCGGCTGGTGCGCCGTGGCCCAGAGAAGACGAAGGAGTGCACCATAGCCGGCGATGGCACCGCTTTTGAAGGCGCCAAACAGTTGTGCTCCGGGTTCAACGGTCCGGGTTCGCCCCAGTTCGGTTCCAGTGGGGTCGTGCCTTAACCAGAGGAAGGAGTAGGCGCGCGGATAAACGTTTGCGCGGTTGAATCTCGGCCGGTGGAGCCGCAGTAGTTCGTTCTCCCGCAGGCGCGCCGCCCCTGGGCTCTCACAAAGTTCCCAAACGATGCTATCCACCTGGTGGATGAGGCGGATGGTTTTTCGCGGGGCGCGGTCCGGTTGCGCATTTTTGTAACTCCCCAGGCGAGCGCGGAGGTTTTTTGACTGGCCGATGTAGAGGACGCGCTGGTTTTGCCCGGTCATGATGTAAATGCCGGGAGCGCGTGGAACGGCCCGGAAGAACTCCGGCCCGAAGCGCTCGAGCAGCGGTCTAATGTGCGGGAAGAGATGAAGTTGTCGCGCTGGCATAGGTGTAGGGTTTCCGGGGTCTTTACTTTCCGGTTGGCTCGAGATCGAAGGTTGCGATTTCCTTTGCCAGCGTGGTGGCGATTTGCTCGTCTGTGTTGGTCAGGATGATGATGGCGAGGTTGTCGTCGGGGAAGCGCTGAATGGTGGCGGAGAAACCGGAAGTTGAGCCGCTATGGCCGATGTTCTTATGGCCGTCGAGTGTGTCGATAAACCAGCCGAAGCCGTATTTCGTCGGCTTTCCATCATTGAGGCGCGTGGGCGTCCACATGAGCTCCTTGCTGCGGCTGTTGAGGAGGTCGTCGCGATCCAAGGCTGCGTTCCATTTGGCGAGGTCCAGTACCGTTGAGACAATCGCGCCGGCGGAGAAGACGTCGGTCAGATCGCAGTCGCGGTTAATCAGGACGTGGTTGGTTTGTTGGTAACCGGAAGCTCGG
Organism: Candidatus Acidiferrum sp.; assembly: GCA_035566435.1. Classification (GTDB taxonomy): domain Bacteria; phylum Verrucomicrobiota; class Verrucomicrobiia; order Limisphaerales; family UBA8199; genus DATMRF01. The sequence goes on along the minus strand of DATMRF010000119.1, from coordinate 2,710 downwards.
TGGGCGAGAATGAGCGCCGGCAGGCGATCGGTCGTCGCGTTCATTCCAAGCGGGCGAAAGATCCGCTCGCTCATGAACTCCCAATAAACCTTGCCGCTGACGTTCTCGATAATGAAGCCAAGCAGGTTGAAGCCGGTGTTGCAGTATTTCCACGAAGCGCCGGGCTGGAAGTCTATCGGCTGGGGGGCAATGGCGCTAATGAATTGGGCTTGGGTCAGGTGCCGTCGCAGCTCGAAACCGTCGAGCCCGGTATAGTTCTTAAGGCCAGAGGTGTGCGTCAGCAGGTGGCGGATAGTTATGTTGGACCAGGCCGCGGGCGTTTCTGGCAAGTGTTGGCTGATTCTGTCATTCACTGAAAGCTTGCCGTCCTGCGCCAGCAACAGGATTGCAGCGGCGGTGAACTGCTTGGTAATCGAGCCGATCTCGAACACGGTTTCGGGTTTAACCGGCGCCTTCGATTCGAGATTGGCGAGCCCGTAGCCGGCGGTCTTCACTTGTTGGCCTTTCTGAATGATGGTCAAGGCGAGGCCGGGGATTTGGCGTCGAGCCATTTCGGTGTTGATGTAATCGTCCACGCGGTCAGCTGAGGCGGGAGGAACGGGGAGAAGGGTGAGAGCAGAGATTAACAAAGGCAGATGGAGTTGCCGCATGGGACGGAAGTTAGCGCAATGACGCCGAGTGGCAAAGGGGCAAGCGGGGGGCAACCGCGGATTGCGCGGATGAACCGGTTTTCTTTTATCCTACCGGTGCGCATTGCCAACGGCGCGGCTGTCTGAGGACAAACAGCCCGACCTAAGCGCATTGGTATAAGTGTCTCTGGTGGTCGCGGTACAAAATCTCATTGTCGTGCCGTGAGGCTTGTGCGGCTGGTTTGTCGAAAGAAATGTGATGAGCAGCATTCGACCAAGGCTGCAGTTCTGGATGAGCTTTCGTCCAACCTCAACTCAGGGAGTCGTTTATGTCCAACTACTCGTATGTAGCGATTGATCCGCAGGGACTCGAAACGCGTGGGATGCTGGAGGTGGTCGACCAGACCGAGGCCGTTCGGCGCATCAAGGAGATGGGCTTGTTCCCAACGAAAGTGCTGGAAGCTCGCAAGCCTGGCCGCCGCGCTGGCGGCCGTCGCAGCCGGGCCGTCCAACAGGCAGAACGTGCGCTCCCACTCCCGGTCAGAGGCCGACGTGTCAAATCGGCGCGGCTGAGCATCTTTACGCGTCAGCTCGCAACGCTGGTCGAGGCTGGAATGCCGCTCTTACGGAGCTTACGGACCTTGGAAGAACAGGAGGAAAACCGGCCGCTTAAGCGCATTATCGGCGTCCTCTCGCTTTCCATTGAGAGCGGCAGCTCGTTGGCCGAGGCAGTGGCGCAGCATCCTAAAGTGTTTAACCGTCTTTATGCGAGCATGGTCAAGGCGGGCGAAATCGGCGGAGCGCTCGAAGTGACGCTCGGGCGCATGGCGGAGTTCATGGAGAAGGCTCAAAAGATTAAGGGCAAGATCAAGGCGGCGATGTTCTATCCGTGCGCCGTCCTGATGGTGGCGGCGGTCATCCTGGTAATCATGATGGCATTCGTCGTGCCCCGGTTCAAAATGGTGTTCGACGGGTTGCTGAACGGCGCGCCGCTGCCTCTGTTTACGCGATTCGTGTTCCATGTGAGCGAAGTGGTCACTCACAACCTGACGCTGCTCGCTCTAACGCTGGCCGCGGCTGGGGCGGTGTTTGCGATGGCCCTCCATACTACCTGGGGGCGGTGGTCCTTCGACCGGTTTAAACTGTCGATGCCGGTCCTGGGTCCGCTGTTCCGCAAGTTGGCAATCTCCCGCTTCGCGTGGACGCTTGGCACGCTGGTCAGCAACGGCGTTCCGATTCTGCAGGCGCTGAATATCGTGAAGGAAACCGCCGGCAATGTAATCCTCGGAAACCTGATTTCGACCGTGCACGAGAACGTCAAACAGGGTGAACCGCTCGCCCCGACCTTGAAAGCCTCGCCCATTTTTCCCGGGATGGTGGCGGGCATGGTCGATGTCGGCGAGCAGACCGGTGCGCTGCCAGAGATGCTGATGAAGATCGCCGATAACTATGACGACGAAGTGGAGAATGCGGTTAGCGCGATGACATCACTGCTGGAACCAGTCATGATCGTGTTTCTGGCCGTCATTGTCGGCAGCGTCGTGGTGGCGATTTTCCTGCCGCTGATTCATATCGTCACGACTGACCTCGTGAATCCAGGGGGTGGTCTAGGGCAAGAGTAGCCCTACTCCTTGTTCTTCGAATCAATGATGATAGTGACCGGGCCGTCGTTGGTGAGGCTGAAGAGCATCTGCGCACCGAACTCCCCTGTCTGAACAGGCTTGCCCAAGTCTTGCGCAAGCCTCGCGAGGAACTTCTCGTAAAGCGGAATGGCGATTTCGGGCGGGGCCGACCGGCTATAGGATGGGCGGTTGCCCCTCTTTGTGCTGGCGAAAAGCGTGAACTGGCTGACGAGCAGGACATCCCCATGAACATCCTGAATCGAACGGTTCATAACTCCCTCTTCGTCATCGAAAATGCGAAGTCGGACGATTTTTCCACTTAGAGCGTGTTTGAAAACTCATCAATTTTTCGCCAGGCGCGCCATCATCAGTCGAATCATGGCCAAGTAGACCATGGTTTCGCCGGTCTGGGCTTGGCGCTCGTAGTCTCGATTCAATCGGCGGTAGCGTCCGAGCCAG